>CAKNFJ010000001.1:1200000-1500000 GCA_930633495.1 Hyphomicrobiales bacterium
TTCGGCTCGCTGCTGACCGGCGTCGACCACCTCGCGCACACCTATGACCGCGAGAAGCAGGCCTTCAGCAAGGGCGAGCCGGAATACGGCGCGCATTTCGCCGATGACCTGGAGCGCATCGTCGCGCTGCATGACGCCTCGACCATCGCCGCCGTGATCGTCGAGCCGATGGCGGGCTCCACCGGCGCGCTGCCGCCGCCGAAGGGCTATCTCAAGCGTCTACGCGAAATCTGCGACAAGCACGGCATCCTCTTGATCTTCGACGAGGTCATCACCGGCTTCGGGCGGCTGGGCTTCGCCTTCGCCGCCGAGCGCTACGGCGTGATCCCCGACATGATCACCTTCGCCAAGGGCGTGACCTCCGGCACCGTGCCGATGGGCGGCGTGATCGTGCGCAAGCATATCTACGACGCCTTCATGGGCGGGCCGGACAACGTGATCGAGCTGTTCCACGGCTACACCTATTCCGGCCATCCGCTGGCCGCCGCCGCGGCGCTCGCCTCGCTCGACATCTATCGCGAGGAAGGCCTGTTCGAGCGCACCCGCGCGATGGAGGGCGCCTGGGCCGATGCGGTGATGAGCCTGAAGGGCGAACCGAACGTCGTCGATATCCGCACACTCGGCCTCGTCGGTGCGATCGATCTCGCCCCGCGGGCGGAAGGCGCCGGCAAGCGCGGCTACGAGTTCATCGAGCGCGCCTTCCACGAGGAAGGGCTGATGATCCGCACCGCCGCCGACACGATCGCCTTCTCGCCGCCGCTGATCATCACCGAGAGCCAAGTGGACGAGCTGATCGGCAAGCTGCGCCGGGTGATCCGGTCGGTCGCGAACTAGCCCAGGCAATGGCGCTGGTGTTCCCAGCGCCATCTGGCCGAAAGGCCGCCTCCCCGCGAGGCGGCCTTTCGTGCTTTTGTCAGCGCGCGACGCGCCAGGCGATCAGCAGAGCGAGCAAGGCCGGCACGGCGAAGACCGGGACGAGGATCGGCAGTTCCTCGCGCACGGAATAGCCCGCCTTGGTGACGCCGACCCACATATTGACCAACGCGACCGCAAGCCAGACCGGCACGAAAAGCTTGGCTGCGAGACCGTAATCCGGCTGGGCCCCGCCCCACAGCTTACCGAAGAGCAGGAACAGACCGAGCAGCACCACACCGCCGCCGATCACCATCGCCATATGCATCTGCCTGCTCCTCGCCGTCGAACCATTGGAAACAGATACTGCGAGCCCACGACGCCCGAACGATAGCCGGGCGAAGGCAGGCGAAGCTCGCCTACGCTCAGCTGCGCCGCAGCTTGTTGTAGCGGGCAATCAGCCTGTCGCGCTTGAGCCGCGACAGTCGGTCGATCCAGAAGATGCCGTCGAGCTGGTCGATCTCATGCTGATGGCAGACGGCCAGCAGGCCGTCCGCCTCCTCGACATGCTCCGCCCCTTCGAGATCGCGATAGCGCACCCGGACATGCGCATGACGCTCCAGTTCGTCGGTAACGCCGGGCATCGAGACGCTGCCCTCGACATGGCGAATGGTCTCGCGGGAGACGCCGTCCAGCACCGGGTTGGCATAAGTCCGGACGTCGCCGGAGGTCAGCTCCAGCACGACCAGCCGCAACGACACCCCGATATGCGGCGCGGTGATGCCGATGCCGGGCGCCTCCTGCATCGTATCGAGCAGATCGGCGGCGAGCTCGCGCAGATCGGCATCGAAGCGCGTGACGGGCGCGGCCGCCACGCGCAAACGCGGATCGGGAAATCTCAGGATCGGCCTCGACGGCATAGACTTGTTCCGACTTCCTGCTCGCGCCCCCGGTGCCGACCTTCGCGGAACCGGCCCCAACCGGCAAACCGCTTCCCGATGTTATCCAGAAGCGCGTCATTCGATCGAACGACGACAGGCGCTTCGCAGGCCGGCCGTCGATCCGGCAGCAAGCTCACTTCGTCGTATAGCCGCCATTCACGAGGATGGTCTGGCCGGTCATCCACCAGCCGTCCGAGACGAGGAAGCGGATCCAGGGCACGATATCCTGGATGTCGGTCAGTCCGGTCTTCGAGAAGGGCGAGAGCGCGGCGGCCGTCTTGTGGTAGGCAACCGCGTCGGCGCCTTCGGCCGGATAGAAGAACGGCGTGTCCATCGGGCCGGGGCCGATGGCGGTCACAGAGATGCCGCGCGCACCGAATTCCCTGGAGGCGGCGCGGGTGTAATGCTCGACCGGCGCCTTGGTGCCGGCATAGCTCGCATAGAAGGGCGTGAAGGCGCCGAGCAGCGAGGTCACCAGCGTGCAGACCTTGCCGTTGTCGCCGACCTGCTTCCCGGCCTCCTTGAGGAAGAAGAACGCCGTCTTCGAATTGACCGCGCTCATCTCGTCGAACTCAGCTTCGCTGATCTCGACCATCGGCTTCTTCAGCACCTTGCCGACAGTGTTTACGGCGATGTCGATCGAGCCCATCGCGGCCTTGGCGTCCATGAAGAGCTTCTCCATCGCGGCGGCCGAGGTCAGATCGGCCTGGAAGGCATAGGCTTCCGCGCCGGCCGCCTTGATCGCAGCCACGGTCTTCTCCGCCTCGGCCTTGGCCGGAGCGCTGTTGTAATGGATGGCGACGGCCTTCGCGCCGTGCCCGGCCAGATCCTTCGCCAGCAGGCCGCCCAGATTCTTGGCGCCGCCCGCGATCAGAACCGTCTTACCCTCGATGCCATGATCGGCCATCGCATGCTCCTGTTCGCTTGCACTCGATGGCCTCAAGATATCGTCCTGAAATCGGCTATAAAGATTTCGATTGAGACATCACTGGTCAGATTTTCAGAACAATCAGGAGCGCGGATTTGGATCGTATCGACCTGTTCCGCATCTATGCCCGCGTCGTCGAATGCGAGAGCTTCACCCAGGCCGCCAAGGCTCTCGGTTTGCCCCGCTCCTCGGTTTCGGCCGCGGTCGCGACACTGGAGCAGCGGATCGGCACACGGCTTCTGCAGCGGACGACACGGAGCGTCGCTGCGACGCCGGACGGCGCCGCCTTCTACGAGCATTGCGCCCGGCTCGTCGCCGATGTCGAGGAAACCGAGGCGCTGTTCCGCCATAGCGCCGCCCGCCCCGCCGGGCGGCTCAGGATCGACGTGCCCGGCCGGATCGGCCGGCTCATCATCGCGCCTGCCCTGCCGGATTTCCTCGCGCGCTACCCCGAGATCGATATCGACCTCAGCGTGACCGACCGGGCGAGCAACCTGATCGAGGACGGCATCGACTGCGTGCTGCGCGTCGGCCCCCTGAGCGATTCAGGATTGATCGCCCGCTCGGTCGGCGAGCTGCCGCTGATCAATGTCGCGAGCCTCGGCTATCTCGCCGCGCATGGCATGCCAGACCATCCCGGCGCGCTCGATGGACATGTCGCCGTCAATTACGCCTCGCCCACAACCGGGCGAACCGAACTCTGGGAATGGCTGGAAGATGGCACATTGCACAGCCGCACCCTGCCCGGTCGCGTCACCGTCAACAGCGCGGAGGCCTATATCGCCTGCTGCCTTGCCGGGCTCGGCCTGATCCAGATCCCGGGCTATGACGTGGCCGAGCATCTCGCCAGCGGCGATCTCGTCGAGGTAATGCCCCGGCACCGGGCGGCGCCGATGCCGATGACATTGCTCTATCCCCACCGCCGGCATCTGTCGCGCCGGCTGCAGGTCTTCGCGGACTGGCTCGTGGCGCTGCTGCGCACGCGGCTGGCGAACTGAGTCCGAAGGCTCAGGCCGCCTTCTTCTCGGCCGCGCCGTAGAAGCTCTCGCCGGTCTTGGCCATGCGCTTCAGGAGACGGTTCGGCTTGAAGCGCTCGCCATGGGCCTTAGCCAGCTTCTCGCAGAGCTTCACGAAGGCGGCCGCGCCCATGTTGTCGATATAGGAGAGCGTGCCGCCCGAGTAAGGCGCGAAACCGAAGCCGATGATCGAGCCGACATCGGCCTCGCGCGGATCGGTGACGACGCCTTCCTCATAGGTCTTCGCGGCTTCGAGCGCTTGCGTCACCAGGAGGCGGTGCTTCAGCTCCTCCATGTCGACGCTCTCAGGATCGAGCCGCTTGCCGACGAGATCGGCGAGGCCCGGCCAGAGGCGCTTCGGCCCGCCTTCCGGATAATCGTAGAAGCCCTTGCGGTTCTTGCGGCCGAGGCGACCATGCTTGTCGACCATGTCGGCGAGCAGCTTCTCCTGCGCCGGATCGACCGCGCCCTCACCGAGCTGGGCCTTGGTCGCCTTCAGCACCTTGTAGGCAAGGTCGACCGCGACCTCGTCATTGAGCGAGAGCGGCCCGACCGGCATGCCGGCCTGCTTGCCGGCCGCCTCGATCATCGCCGGCGGCACACCCTCCATCAGCATCAGATGGCCTTCGCGGATGTAGTTGCCGACGCAGCGATTGGCGTAGAAGCCGCGCGTGTCGTTGACGACGATCGGCGTCTTCTTGATGGCGCGGACGAAGTCCAGCGCCATGGCGAGCGCCTTCTTGCCGGTCTTCTTGGCCATGATGACCTCGACCAGCAGCATCTTCTCGACCGGCGAGAAGAAATGGATACCGATGAAGTTCTTCGGGCGCTGGCTGGTCTGGGCAAGGCCGGTGATCGGCAGCGTCGAGGTGTTCGATCCGAAGATCGTGCGCGGGCCGACCACGGCCTCGACCTTGGCGATGACCTCGGCCTTGACCTTCGGGTCCTCGAAGACGGCCTCGACGATCAGGTCGCAGCCCTTGAGATCGGCATAGTCGGCCGAGGCCTTGATGCGGCCGAGCAGCGCGTCGCGATCGGCGGTCTTGGCGCGGCCCTTCATGATCTGGTCGGAGACCAGCTTGTGCGAATAGGCCTTACCCTTCTCGGCCGCCTCGATGTCGCGATCGACCAGCACGACCTCCAGCCCCGCCTGCGCCGTGACATAGGCGATGCCGGCCCCCATGAAGCCGGCGCCGATGACGCCGACCTTCCTGAGCTTGGAGGGCGGCACGTCGGCCGGGCGGCGGGCGCCCTTGTTCAACTCCTGCATCGAGACGAAGAGCGAGCGGATCATCGAAGCCGCCTCCTTCGTCCGCAGGATCTTGGCGAAGTAGCGGCTCTCGACCTTGAGGGCGAGATCCATCGGGAGCTGAAGCCCCTCATAGACCGCGCAGAGGATGGCGCGGGCAGCCGGGTAGTTGTCGTTGGTTTCGCGGCGATAGATCGCGTTGGCCGGCGGCCAGATCTGCATGCCGGCCGGCGAATGCACCTTGCCGGAGGGCTGCTTGAAGCCCTTCTGGTCCCAGGGCGCCGTCGCCTGCGGATTGGCCTTGAGCCAGTCCTTGGCGTTCTGGACGATATCGGCGCGGGGCACGACCGCATGGACGAGGCCGGAATTGCGCGCGGGCAGCGCCTTCACCTGCTCGCCCTTGAACATCATCTGGAGCGCGTCGCCGGTCTGCATCAGGCGCGCCACGCGCTGGGTGCCGCCGGCGCCCGGGAAGAGCCCGACCTTGATCTCGGGCAGACCGACGCGGGTCGAGGCATCGTCCGAGACCACGCGATACTGGCAGGCGAGCGAGAGCTCGAAGGCGCCGCCGAGGCAGACGCCGTGAATCGCGGCGGCGAAGGGTTTCCCGCAGGTCTCGAGCTTGCGGTAGAGCAGCGAGAGCTTGCGGCTCTCGTCGAAGAAGGTCTGGAGCGCGATCGCCTCACCCTTCTCCCTGGCGAGCTTCACATAAAGATCGCGCAGGCCCTGGAGCATGGTGAGGTCGGCGCCGCCGGAGAAGCTCTCCTTGCCGGAGGTGATGACGCAGCCCTTGATGGCCTCGTCGGAAGCGACCTTGTCGACGATCTGGTTGAGCTCTTCCATCACCTCGGGAGTGATGACGTTCATCGAGCGGCCGGGCATGTCCCAGGTCGCGACGGCGATGCCGTCGGCGTCGGTCTCGAAGCGGAAATTGGTGAGGTTCATGGACGGTCCCTCCGGGGGCCTCCGTGCCGGAGGCATTGTCAGATGAGGCGCTTCCCCTCCCCCTTGTGGGGAGGGGAGAGGGGTGGGGGTCACGCCGCTTGGTGAGCAATCGCCAAGCGGAGCTACCCCCATCCCCGGCCCTTCCCCACAAGGGGGAAGGGAGGGAGCTTCACACCCGCTCGATGATGGTGGCGACGCCCATGCCCACGGCGACGCAGAGCGTCACCAGAGCGGTCTGCTTGTCCTGCCGCTCCAGCTCGTCGAGGACGGTGCCCAGCACCATCGCGCCGGTCGCGCCGAGCGGGTGGCCCATCGCGATGGCGCCGCCATTGACGTTCAGGATGGCGTCGTCGATGTCGAGCGCCTGCTGGTAGCGCAGCACCACCGAGGAGAAGGCCTCGTTCAGCTCGAAGAGGTCGATATCCTTCTTCGACATGCCGGCCTTCTTCAGCACGAGCTCGGTGACGTCGACCGGGCCGGTCAGCATCAGCGCGAGGTCGGAGCCGACCGTGGCGAAGGCCTTGATGCGGGCCCGCGGCTTCAGGCCGGCGGCACGACCCGCCTTCTTCGAGCCGACGAGCACGGCGGCCGCGCCGTCGACGATGCCGGACGAGTTGCCGGCGTGATGGACGTGATTGACGAACTCGACATCGGGATGCGCGGCGGTGGCGACCGCATCGAAGCCGCCCATCTCGCCCATCTGGACGAAAGAGGGCTTCAGCGCGGCCAGCGTCTGCATGTCGGTGCCGGGACGGATGGTCTCGTCATGATCGAGGATGACGAGGCCGTTGACGTCCGTGACCGGGATCACCGAGCGCTTGAAGCGCCCTTCCTTCCAGGCCTGGGCGGCGCGCTGGTGCGAGCGGACGGCAAAGGCGTCGACGTCGTCGCGCGAGAAGCCGTACTTGGTGGCGATCAGGTCGGCCGAGATGCCCTGCGGCATGAAATAGGTGTCGATGGCGACGCTGGGATCGACGGCGATGCCGAAGCCGGAAGCACCCATGCCGACACGCGACATCGACTCGACGCCGCCGCCGATCGCCATGTCCTTCTGGCCGGACATGACCTGGGCCGCGGCGAGGTTCACCGCATCGAGGCCCGAGGCGCAGAAGCGGTTGATCTGCACGCCCGGCACTTCCTTGCCGTAGCCGGCCTTGAGCGCGACGGTGCGGGCGATGTCGGCGGCGGCCTCGCCGACCGGGTCGACGCAGCCCATCACCACGTCCTCGACGAGGAGCGGATCGAGACCGTTGCGGTCCTTGATGGCGCGGAGCGCCTGCGTGCCGAGCTCGATCGCCGTGACTTCGTGGAGCGAGCCGTCCGCCTTGCCCTTGCCGCGCGGCGTGCGGACGTGGTCGTAGATGAATGCTTCTGCCATGGGGGTCTCCCCGGCGCCGTCACCCGGCGCGTTCTGGTGCCGGACGTCATGGTCGGGCTTGACCCGACCATCTCGTCATCCGGCGAATTCTGCAAGAGATGCCCGGGCGAGGCCCGGGCAAGACGATCACGCCGGTCAGAACTGCTCGGGCGACAGCGCCATGGTCGTCTCCGCGCCGGCGGTGATCCGCGCCAGATGGGCGCCGGTCTCCGGCAGGGTGCGTTCCATGAAGAAGCGCGCCGTCACCAGCTTAGCGCTCATCCGCTCGTCGGCGCCGGCCTTGAGCTTCTCCTGCGCGACCTTGGCCATCTTCGCCCACATGTAGCCGAGCGAGACGAGGCCGAGCAGGTGCATGAAGTCGCTGGCGCCTGCGCCGGCATTGTCGGGCTTGGCGAGCGCGTTGTTCATGAACCACATCGCCGCCTGCTGGAGGTGGCCCAGCGAGAGCTGGAGCGGCGCGAGCAGGGGCTTCAGCGCCTCGTCCTCCGCGTTCTCCTTCAGGAAAACGCCGACCTCGTTGAAGAAGGCCATGATGCCGCGGCCGCCATCGCGGCCGAGCTTGCGGCCGACGAGATCCATCGCCTGCACGCCGTTGGCGCCCTCGTAGATCATGGCGATGCGGGCATCGCGCACGAACTGCTCGACGCCGGTCTCGGCGATGTAGCCATGGCCGCCGAACATCTGCTGCGCCTTCACGGCGTTGTCGAAGCCGATATCGGTCAGCACGCCCTTGAGCACCGGCGTCATCAGGCCGAGCTGGTCGTCGGCCGCCTGGCGCTCGGCCGCATCGTCGGAGCGGTGGGCGATGTCGGACTTCAGCGCGTTCCAGAGCACGAAGGCGCGGGCGGCCTCGTTGAACGCCTTGATCGACATCAGCGTGCGGCGCACGTCGGGATGGACGATGATCGGATCGGCCGGCTTGGCCGGCTCCTTGGCGCCGGTGAGCGCGCGGCCTTGCAGGCGCTCCTTGGCGTAGGCGACGGCGTTCTGGTAGGCGACCTCGGACTGGGCGAGGCCCTGGATCGCGACGCCGAGGCGAGCCTCGTTCATCATCACGAACATGGCGTTGAGGCCCTTGTTCTCGGCCCCGACCAGCCAGCCCTGCGCACCGTCATAGTTCATGACGCAGGTCGCATTACCGTGGATGCCCATCTTGTGCTCGATCGAGCCGCAAGAGACACCGTTATTGGCGCCGACCGAGCCGTCGCCACCCAACTTGTTCCGCGGCACGACGAAGAGCGAGATGCCCTTCACGCCTGCCGGCGCGCCCTCGATGCGGGCGAGCACGAGGTGGACGATGTTCTCGGTGATGTCCTGCTCGCCGGCAGAGATGAAGATCTTGGTGCCGGAGATGGCATAGGAGCTGTCGCCATTCGGCACGGCCTTGGTCTTGAGCAGGCCGAGATCGGTGCCGCAATGCGGCTCGGTCAGGTTCATCGTGCCCGACCATGTGCCGTCGATCATCTTCGGCAGATAGGTGCGCTTGATCTCGTCGGAGCCGTGGACATAGAGCGCGGCGATCGCGCCCATGGTCAGGCCCGGATACATCGCGAAGGCCATGTTCGCGGCGGAGGCGTATTCGTTCATCACGGCGCCGAGCGTGTAGGGCAGGCCCTGGCCGCCATATTCAGGGTCCATGGCGAGGCCGATCCAGCCGCCGCCGGCATAGGCCTCATAGGCTTCCTTGAAGCCCTTCGGCGTGGTCACGCGGCCGTCGGGGTGGCGCGTGCAGCCTTCCTGATCGCCGGAATAGTTGATCGGTTGGAGGACTTCCTCGCAGAGCTTCGCGCCCTCGCCGATCACGGCCTCGATCACGTCCGAAGACGCGTCGGCGAAGCCCGGCAGGTTGTTGTAGCGCTCAATGTTGAAGACGTCGTTGAGCAGGAAAAGCGTGTCGTCGACGGGTGCCTTGTAGACCGGCATCTGATCCTCCCTCTCGTCGCGGGCCGCCCCCTTCCGATCGGAGCGCCTCAAGATAGTTCACATATAAACAATCTCGTTCAATTTGCAATGGGTACGCCGCGATTTTGTCGTCCTGCCGACGATCGCGACCATCACGGTAACAAAAAACCCCGGCGAAGCCGGGGTTTTCAGGAGGCGCGGGGCGAAGGCGATCAGGCCTTCGGCAAGCGGGACAGGGAGGCTTCGAGTTCGGCGATGGCAGCGTCGATCTCGGAACGCTGGCTGCGCAGCAGGTCGAGCTGTTCGACGATCTGCTCGCGGCTGAGCTGAAGGCCGCCGACATTCGCGGCCTTGCCGCTGCCGGCGCCCTTCTTCTCCTCGTTGGCGAGCATCGCGCGGATCTCGACGAGGGTGAAGCCGAGCTGCTTGCCCTTGAGGATCAGGGCGAGACGGGCGCGGTCGCGAGCCGAATAGATGCGGGACAGACCCGAACGGGTCGGCGAGATCAGTCCGCGCGACTCATAGAAGCGCAGGGTGCGCAGCGTGACGCCGAAATCGCGGGCGAGATCGCTGATGGTGAATTCCCCGCTCTCGTCGATATCGGCGGGAGCGGTTGCGGAACGGGCTTCCTGACTCGAAAAACCCGCCATAGCCAGATTATGGCGTGACATGGAGGTCTCGTTAGCTTGAGGGGGACCGAAACGCTGCCCATACGGCAGTGCCGATCTGATGATCCCTGATAGGGGAAGACGCTATCGCTGCGTCAGGTAATACGACCCTTTGCCGGGGTAAGTTACCGTTATCTGTCCCCTGTCTGATGCGCGCCGAGCGCGTCGTTTTCAAAAAATTAACCGCCCGACCCCATTTCTTAACCTGCTGTTTACCATGGCGGCGAAATGTCGGGGACGCGCACCGGAATCGCCAACGACATCTTTACGATTGCCGGAGTTCGCGCGGAGGGCGGCGGCATCAGGGGGCCACGTCCACCGTCGAGGCAGGCCCCCTAGGCGAGCGAAACGATGGCCAACAGCTTGCCCTGGAGCGTCAAGGGCGTCGATCCCAGGACCCGCGACGCAGCGAAAGCGGCGGCACGCCGCGCCGGCATGACGCTCGGCGCGTGGCTCGACCACAAGATTCGCGACGAGAGTGAAGCTCCGGCGCCGGCTTCGTCCATGCCGGAGCAGCTCGATATCGCAGCCCTCTCCGAACGCCTCGCCCGCCTGTCTCAGGCCCAGACGGATACCGCGGCGCGCGCCCCTGCCCCGGGACCGTCGCGCACGGATCTCGATGCCTTCATCAATCAGACCGCAACGGTCGAGCGCCTGACGCGCGAGGCCAGCACTCGCACCGCGGGGGCGCTCGATTCGATCGCCCGCTGGATCGAGAAGACCGAGGATCGCCTGTCGTCGGGCGAGCGCGGCGCCGCCGAGCGGCAGGAGCGCGCGACCACCGTGATCGCCGAGGCGATCAAGGCGATGAGCGAACGCATCGCCGACATCGAACGCAGCAATCACGAGGCCCAGCAGGGCCGCGCGGCGCCATCGCCGCGCCTTGCCTTCACGCGCGACGGGCTGGCGGCTGCCGTTACCGACATCCGCACGCGTCAGCGCGCCCTCGACAATGACGAGCCAGCGACGGCCCATGCGGCCGGCGTCGCGCCCGAACGTATCTCGGCCCTGCGCGAAGACCTCCGCGAACTCGGCTCGCGCCTCTCTGCCGAGGGCCGGCGCGCCGCGCCGCCGCCGCGGCAGAGCGAAACCAGCGTGATCGAGGCCCGGATCGCACAGCTCGCCGAGCGGCTCGACCGCTTCGACCGGCGCGACCAGTTCGAGCCCCTGCTCAAGCCGCTGGCGCGGATCGAGGCCGAAGTCTCGCGGCTGTCGCAGGACCGGCCGGGCGACGGCCAGCAGCGCGTCCAGCACGAGATCGCCCATCTCGCCGCCAAGATCGACGCCCTCGCGGCGCGCGGCAGCCAGCCCGCGAATCTCGACCCCGTGCTGCGCGACATCGCCGAATTGCGCGAGGTCGTCGCCGGCGGCGGGCAAACCCGCCGGCTGGAAGACCTGTCCGAGCAGGTCGCCTCCCTCGGCTTCGAGATCGGCCGCCTGCGCGAGCTGAATGCGGATCCCCGCGAGATGCGCAACCTGTCGGCGGCGATCGAAGACGTGCGTAGCGCGATCCTCAGCAGCCGCCCGCAGGGGCTGGACATGGCCCCGATCGCGTCGCTGGCCGGCCAGATCGACGCGCTGTCCCATAAATTCGACGCCATCGCCGCGCAGCGCCACGGCGACCAGCTCGACGACCGGATCGACGCCCTCCAGCACCGGATCGAGCTGCTCGCCGAGCAGGGCCCCTCCACCGTCACCCGCCAGATCGAGGCGCTCGCCGGCCGGATCGAGAGCCTGGCCGCATCGAGCCAGCTCAGCCAGATGGTCGGCGGAACGAGCGCCCCGGCCGAGCTGGGCTCGATCGAGCAGATGCTGGGCCGTCTCGCCGACAAGATCGACGAGGCAGGCGCCCCCGGGGCAGGCGCCGAATCCTTCGAGGCGCTGGAACGCCAGATTTCGGGCCTCGCCAGCCGTCTCGACGAGGCCGCCGCCACCCGCTCCGCCGAGAACGGGATCGAGCGGACGCTGCAGGATCTCGTCGTCCACCTGCGCTCCATGCGCGAGGAGACCGCGGCCGAACGCGCGGCGCTCGTTCAGGCCGCCAATTCCTCCGTCCCCGGCCGGAGCATCGCCGAGCTGTCGAGCCTGATGACCGGCCTGCGCGATACGCATGTCTCGTCGGAGCGCCAGACCCAGGACGCGCTGGGCGCCGTCCATCTCTCGCTTGAAGCGATCATGGCGCGGCTCTCCGGCCTCGAATCCGAGCTGCAGAGCGAGCGCCGCAGCGGCGCGCAACAGCCTCCGGCGGTTGCCCCCCGTATCGAGGAGCCGTCCTTCCGCGCGCCAGCCGCGCCGGCCCGCGAGGATGCCGAGCTCGCCGTCACCGCCGCGGACAGGGACCGTTTCGGCCTGGCCGCCGCGCTGGGTCGCGGTACGGCGGCCCCGGCCGCGTCGAGCTCCGCCTTCGATCTGCCGCTGGAGCCCGGCTCCGGCCGCCCGAAGCCGGAAAGCACTGCTCCGGCCCAGGACGCGCACTCCGTCCGCCAGAGCCTGATCGCCGCAGCTCGGCGTTCGGCCAGGGCCGCCAGCGACGCGGCTTCCGAGCTGCCGCAGGCGAACCCGGAACCGACGACGAAGAGCCCGCGCCGGCTGAAGGAGATCCTCGAGCGGCGCAAGCGGCCGCTGCTGCTCAGCCTCGCCGCCCTCATCCTGGCGATGGGCACCGCCCATATCGTGACGGGTGCCTTGCGCGGAGACGCGCCCAGGACGGCGACCAACGAGACGCGCAGCATCGCCCTGCCGCAAGCGGCCCAGCCGGAAGCCCCTGCGACATCCGCATCGGCCCCGGTGAAGGAGCCGGCTGCCGTCACCGAGCAGGCCCCGGCGAAGGACCAGTCCTCCGCCCTGTCCCCCTCGCCTCTGGCGGCGCCGATGAACCTGGTCCCGGGCCAGGCCGTGGCCGACCAGACCGCAGCGCTTCCCCTTACCCTGACTCCGCCCGCCGCTCCCCCGGCGGAAGCGGCGGCCGTCGCGCCGGAACCTGTCCAGCCGGCGACCGCCATCGGCGATCTGCCGGCCGGGTTCGGCAGCGCGGGGCTGCGCAAGGCGGCCCTCGACGGCGATGCCCGTGCGGTCTACGAACTCGCGACCAAGGCCGCCGACGGCCCCGCCGCCCAGCGCGACGCCAAACTGGCGCTGCGCCTGTTCGAGCGCGCGGCCGTGGCCGGACTCCCGCCAGCCCAGTTCCGCGTCGGCAACATGTTCGAGAAGGGCATCGGCACCCAGCGCGATCTCTCGCTCGCCCGCATCTGGTACCAGCGCGCCGCCGAACGCGGCAACGCCAAGGCGATGCATAATCTCGCCGTGCTCCACGCGGAGGGTGTCACCGGCAAGCCGGATTATTCGGCCGCGACGGAGTGGTTCCGCCGCGCAGCGGAACTCGGCGTGCGCGACAGCCAGTATAATCTCGCGGTGCTGCTCGGCCGCGGCCTCGGCGCGCCGACCGACCTCGCCCAATCCTTCGTCTGGTTCTCGGTCGCCGCAGGCCAGGGCGACGAGGATGCCGCCCGCAAGCGCGACGAAGTCGCTCAGCGCCTGAAGCCCGACGAGCTCGCGGCGGCCAAAGCCAGCGCCGCGAACTGGAAGCCGAAGACGCTGGACACCGTCGCCAACGAGGTGACGCCGCCGGCCAAGGGCTGGGACGCCGGGCCGACGGCTGCCGCGGCCAAGGCGACCAAGCCCGCCCGAAGCTGAGCGAAAAGCACCGCGTCACGCCTTCGACGTGTTGACGCGGCAAGCAAAACCATGACTTTCTAGCGCAGGCCGGCAGTGGCCTGCCTCCCATTTCAGCAACATCTCTTAACCTGGACGGTTCAGTCTGGGACAAATCGGTGCAAGCAATCGCCCTGCACCTGCCTGCGAGGGATAGAGTGCAAATCTACCTGCCGATCGCCGAGCTTCCGATCAGCGTGCTGATGGTGCTCGGCCTGAGCGGCGCGGTCGGGTTCATTTCCGGCCTTTTCGGCGTCGGCGGCGGCTTCCTGCTCACCCCCCTGCTGATCTTCCTCGACATTCCGCCGGCGGTGGCGGTGGCGACCGTGGCGGCCCAGGTCGCCGGCTCGTCGATGACCGGCGTGCTGACCTATCTCCGGCGCAAGGCGCTCGATCTCAAGCTCGGCGGGGTGCTGGTCTGCGGCGGTATCCTGGGCACCGTCCTCGGCGTGCTTTTCTTCAACACGATGCGCCGGCTCGGCCAGCTCGAACTCGTCATCACCCTGTCCTATGTGACGCTGTTCTCGGTCATCGGCGGGCTGATGCTCTACGACGCGCTGCGCGCCATGCTGCGCGTGCGGGCCGGCAAGCCGGCCCGGCTGAAGCGGCGCGGCGGCATGCATCCGTGGTGGATGGGCCTGCCGTTCCGGCAGCGCTTCTATCGATCGGGCCTCTACTGCAGCGTTCTCCCGATCGCGCTGCTCGCCATCGTCATCGGCTTCATCGGTGCCGTGCTCGGCGTCGGCGGCGGCTTCATTCTCGTCCCGGGGCTGATCTACTTCTTCCGGATTCCGCCGGCGGTGGTGGTCGGCACCTCGCTTTTCCAGATCCTGGTGACGATGACGGGCGCGACCGTGCTCCATGCGGTCACCAACCAGTCGGTCGATCTGATCCTGGCGACCCTATTGCTTGTCGGCGGCGTCATCGGCGCGCAATTCGGCGGCCGGGCGGCGCGCAACCTCAACGTCGAATCCTTCCGGTTGCTGCTGGCGCTGCTGATCCTCTCGGTCGGACTGCGCTTCGCCGTCGAGCTGTTCATTCCGCCGAGCGAGCCGTTCTCGGTGGTCGTGCCGGAGAGCGCGCGATGACGCGCCTCCTCGCCATCCTCGCCACGCTATACGCCAGCCTGGCCACGACAACGGCCCGGGCCGAGACGCTGATCGCGGCGATGTCGAGCCACCAGATCCAGATCACCTCGAACTACACCGGCAGCCAGCTCACGGTGTTCGGCCTGGTGGAGCGCGACGGGCGTACGGTCTCGCGCGGCGACCCCTACGATATCATCGTCACGGTCCGCGGTCCGCGGCGCATGCTGCTGGTGCGCGAGAAGGAGCGGCTCGGCCCGATCTGGATCAACCGGAGCCAGCGCCGCTTTCCCGAGAACCCGGTCTTTCTGCACGTCGCCAGCAACCGGCCGATCTCCGAGATGATGACCCCCGAGGCCGCAAGGCGCGGCCGCATCGGCCTCGCCAATGCCGAACTGCCGCAGGGGAACTGGGTCGATCTCGAACCGAGCTCGCTGAAGTTCCGCGACAGCCTGCTCCGGATCATGCAGGCGAAGGGTCTCTACGGCTATGACGAGCGCGGTGTCACCTTCCTGTCCAGCAGTCTGTTCAGCGCACCGATCGACATCCCCGCAACGGCGCCGACCGGCTCCTACACCGTCGATATCGTGCTCTATTCCGGCGGAGTGCCGCTGGCGCGCCAGCAGACCAGCTTCGAGGTGATCAAGACCGGCATCGAGCAGCGCCTCGCCTCCGCCGCCTATGATTGGTCGCTGCTCTACGGCCTCGTGACCGTCCTGCTCGCGCTGTTCCTCGGCTGGTGTGCGAGCGTGATCTTCCGGCGCGACTGAGGCCGGCAGCCGGCGTCAGCCCAGCAGGCCCGCATAAGGCAGGAACGGGACGCCGACGCCCTCCTCCAGCAGCTCCATCTCCTCGGCGAGCATGACGAGCCCGTCCGACTGCGCCAGCGAGGCGAGCGAACCGGCCCCCTCGCCCGGATGCTTGCGGGCGATCACGGCGCCGTCGTCCCGCCGTTCGAGCGTCACGCGCAGGAACTCCCGCCGCCCCGCCTTCTTGCGATGGCGAAAGCCGGAGGTGACCGGCAGGATCATCGACGCCTCCTCCGTTGCGCCGGCAAGGCGCGCCAGCAGCGGCCGGGCGACGAAGAGAAAGCCGACGAACACCGCGACCGGATTGCCCGGCAGGCCGATGAAAGGCGTTCCCACCGCATCGCCGACGGCAATCGGCTTGCCGGGCTTGACCGCCACGCGCCAGAGATCGAGCGAGCCACAGGCGCAGAGCGCCGCCCTGACATGGTCCGCCTCGCCGACGGAGACGCCGCCGGAGGTGACGACGAGGTCGCAGGCGCCCGCCGCCTCGCGCAGATGCCGCTCCAGCTCGGCCGGCTCGTCGCGCAGGATGCCGAGATCGACGACGTCCGCGCCTGCTCGCACCAGCAGCGCGCGCAGCAGCGCCCGGTTGGCGTCGTAGATGGCAGCCGGCGCCAGCGCCCGGCCCGGTTCGGTCAGTTCATTGCCCGTCGAGAACAAGGCGACGCGCGGACGCGACCGCACCCGGACCCGCGCGATCCCCATCGCCGCCAGCAGACCGAGATCCTGCGGCCGCAGACGCCGGCCGGCCGGGAACACCTCCTGGCCGCGCGCGACATCCTCCCCGGCCCGGCGCAGATTGGCGCCGGGTTTCAGCCCGGGCGACAGCACGACCGCGTCGGCGTGCCGCGCGACATCCTCCTGCATCGCCACGGTATCGGCCCCGGCAGGAACCGGCGCCCCGGTGAAGATGCGCCAGGCGCCGTGCCCGAGCGCGCCTGCGGGCTCGCCGGCGGCCGTCCGGCCGAGAAGCGGCAGGCGGGTCTCGGTGTCGGCCGCGAGATCGGCGAAGCGCACAGCATAGCCGTCCACGGCGGAGTTCGCGAAGGGCGGCAGATCGAGCGGCGCGACCACAGCCTCGGCCAGCACGCGCCCGTCGGCCTCCGCGAGCGGCAGGTCGAGCAGCCCCGGCAGGGCTTGGGCGCGCGCGGCGGCGCGTGCTCCCGCCTCCTCGAGGCTGACGAGTCCGGCCTCCCCGTCGGTGCCGCGTTGCCGCCTCATTGTCGCCCTCACCCGTTTCGGCTGCGTGCCAGCATCGCCATCCGCTACCCGTGTCCGTTCATCTTCATCTGCGCGCGGGCGCCATGGGTCAAGCATGCGGCATGGCGGCAGGTTGCCCCGGCCCGAGCAGGCGTCCTATGAAGCGGGCGAAGACAATAGCCGGCTGGCGCAGGATCATGGACACCGTAGCGCTCGATCTGCGCGGACTGAAATGCCCCCTTCCCGTGCTGCACGTCCGCAAGGCGCTGGGCAAGGCGCGCGCGGGCACGTTGCTCGTCGTACACTGCACCGATCCGATGGCGGCGATCGACCTGCCGAACCTGGCGCGCGAAACCGGCGATGCCATCGAGCGACAGGAGGATGCGGACGGCGCCCTCGTCTTCCATATCCGCAAGGCGGCCTAGAGGCCGCCTCAGCCAACGGAGTCCAACAACGTGACCGTCTCCCAAGCCGATGTCCTGCGGGCGCTCGAACTGGTGAAGCTGCCGGCGAGCGGGCAATCGCTTACCGCCTCCGGCCGCATCGGCGACATCCTGGTCGATGGCGGCAAGGTGATCTTCGCGATCGGCATCGATGCGACCGAAGCCGCCGCGATGGAGCCGGTGCGCCGCGCCGCCGAAAGCGCTGTCGGCGGCCTGCCGGGCGTGACGCAGGTCCTCGTCGGGCTGACGGCCGACAAGGCGCCGGCCTCGGCCGCGATGCAGGCGCGCCAGCAGGCGCAGCGGCCCGGCCCCGGCGGCGCGCCGAAGCCCGCCGGCGTGCCGGGCGTGAAGCAGATCATCGCCGTCGCCAGCGGCAAGGGCGGCGTCGGCAAGTCGACCACCGCAGCCAATCTCGCCGTCGCGCTCTCGACGCTCGGCCTCAAGGTCGGCGTGCTCGATTCCGACATCTACGGCCCCTCGATGCCGAAGATCTTCGGCATCACCGGCAAGCCACAGATCGTTTCGGGCCGGACGCTGGCGCCGATGGAAGCCTACGGGCTCAAGGTGATGTCGATCGGCTTCCTCGTCGACGAGGAGACGCCGATGATCTGGCGCGGGCCGATGGTGATCTCGGCGATCACCCAGATGCTGCGCGAGGTCGCCTGGGGCGATCTCGACGTGCTGGTCGTCGACATGCCGCCCGGCACCGGCGATGCGCAGCTCACCATGGCTCAGCAGGTCCCGCTCGCAGGCGCCGTCATCGTCTCGACGCCGCAGGATCTCGCCTTGCTCGACGCTCGCCGGGGCGTCGCCATGTTCAGGAAGGTCGCGGTGCCGATTCTCGGCCTCGTCGAGAACATGAGCTACTTCATCTGCCCGCAATGCGGGCACCAGTCCGACATCTTCGCCCATGGCGGCGCGCGGCACGAGGCCGAGCGGCTGCACATCCCCTTCCTCGGCGAGATTCCGCTCGCCATGCCGATCCGCGAAACCTCGGACGGCGGCCGGCCGATCGTCGCCAGCGATCCGCGGAGCCCGCATGCCAAGGCCTATGTCGCGCTCGCGAGGCAGGTTCAGGCCAGCCTCGGCGGAGCCACGCGGGCAGCGCCGCGCATCGTGATCGAGTGACGCCGCTTCAGGCGGCGGAACCGCCTGTTCCCGCTTGACATGCCGCTATATTTGTTCTTCTTTTGTTCTTAATGAAGGAGGAGCGGCCATGGCGATCCAGCGTGCCCGGCATATCGGCATCGGCATCGATCGGCCCGTGGAGGAGGTTTATGCCTTCCTGGCCGAGCCCGCGAATTTCCCGCAATGGGCGGAGGGCCTCGGCCACAGCTTCAGCCATGTCGAGGGCATGACCTGGCGCGCCGAAACCCCGATGGGGCCGATGCGCATCCTGTTCAGCGAACCGAACCCTCACGGCGTGCTCGACCATGCCGTCATTCCCGAGCACGGGCCGGCGATGCACAACCCGATGCGGGTGGTCGCCAATGGCGACGGCGCCGAGGTGGTGTTCACGCTGTTCCAGCGCGAAGGCATGTCCGACGACGAGACGGCGCGCGACGCCGCCATGGTGGCCCGCGATCTCAAGGCGCTGAAGCTTCTGCTGGAAGGCTGAGGACCGCTGCAGCGGGAACAGAGCGCGTCATTTTCTGACCGAACCACGGCGTCATCCCGGGCTTGCCCCGGGATCCATCGGAGGGCTCCGGAGTTCTATGATGGATCCCGGATCTACACTGCTGCGCAGCTTGTCCGGAATGACGCTCCCGTTTCCGTCGGCAATCCGCTTGCTCTAGGAGCTGTTCGACAGCGCCGCGAGGCGTTCCGCCTCGCGCAGATCGTCAGGCGTGTTGATGTTGAAGAAGGGGTCGACCGGTTCGGCCGCCCATTCCACCGTTGCGACGCCGCGATCTTGCGTCCAGCGGCCGATCTTGCGCTCGCCGGCCGCCAAGGCTCGCCGCAGATCGTCCCGCAGCGCGACCGGCCAGAGGCCGATGGCGTGATGCGCCTGCCCGCCCGAGGCCGCGCAGGCTAGCGGTACTCCGGCCACGGCGCGTGCCTCATGCAGCTTTTCGACGAGATCGCCCGGGATGAAAGGCGTGTCGGCGGCGACGCTCGACAGCCATGCCGTTTCCGGGCTGCGCTCCGCCAGCCAATCCAGGCCGGCGAGGATGCCGGCGAGCGGGCCGGCGAAATCCGGCACCGTATCGGCGACGACAGGGAGATCGAAAGCCGCGAACCGGGCCGGATCGCCATTGGCATTGAGAACAAGGCCGGCGCATTGCCCGCGCAGCCGCTCGATCACATGCGCCAGGACCGGCCTGCCGGCGAGCGGCCTGAGAGGCTTGTCGCCACCGCCCATGCGCCGGGCCAGGCCGCCGGCGAGGATCAGGCCGAAGGTCGACGGAACCACGATGCCGATCAGGCGGCGAGCCGGATCGCGTCCGCGACCCAAAGCTCCACCGCCGCCATATCGGCTGCGAGCTCGACCCAGTCGTCGCCGGCGAATTCACGCCAGGCCGGCAGGAAATCGCGACGGACGGCGATCAGCACCGGCAGCTCCGCCATGACCGCATTCGCGATCTCCTGGCGCAGCCCCTCGCCCAGCGCTTCCTGCTTGCCGAATTTATTGACGAGGGCGAGATCGACCCTCCCGGCCAGCGCGCCGGCAAAGGCAGCCGATGCGGCAACGAGCCCCGCCGCATCGAGATGGCAGCCCGATGCGCCGGCACCGAGATCCTGGCTGATCGGGAAACGGTGCCCGCTGCCGAGATCCTCCAGCGACATCGCCATGCAGCGGTCGTCGCATTCGGCATCGTTGTGCTGGATCACCCCGCCCAGCCTCAAGCCGCGCCGCTTCAGCTGCGCCGCCACGCCTTGCATGAAGGCGTCGATCGGAAAACCGCTCTCATAGGGAATGGCAGCCAGCCGGGTCATGGCGGATTCGTCTCACGAACCGCCGCCGCGCGCCAGATGTCGCGGCGCCGCAGCTCTCGCCCGCGACGCGAGATGCCGGCGCAGTGTTGCGCCGCACCTACAGTCGCGCGCGCTCGCTCTCGCTAGGGTGGCAGCGGTTCGTGTCGGGCAACCGGGCGGGCCACCGCCCGTCACCGCGCCGGAACGCATGATCCGTCACAACGCCCAAGCACCGCTCGACCCTGCGACCGACGCCGCGCTGCTGCTGCGGCGCATCGGCTTCGGCACGCTCGCGCTCGTCCTGCCTCTGGCCGCGCTGGTCTCGCGCCGCGCCGCCGTCGTGCTCGTGCCGATCGGAATCGCGCTGCTGATCATCGCCGCCCTGATCGAGGAGCCGGGCCGGTTCGTCGGCTCGCTCAAGGAAGCCGTGTTCAGCCGTCCGGGCCTGATTCTGCTCGGCATCCTGGCCTGGGCGCTGCTTTCGCTGGTCTGGAGCCCGTTTCCCGCCGCCGCGGCCGAGAAGGCCGGCAATCTGGTGCTCGCCGTCGTGCTCGGCTTTGCGGGGTTGTCCGCGCTGCCGGAGCGGATGCGCTCCTCGAACCTGAACCTGTCTCCGCTGGGCACCGGCAGCGCCGGCATCTTCGCGCTCGGGCTGATCACGATCGCGGCGCTGCGGCACGCGGAGACCCCGCCCGGCGCCGTCGAGCGCGGCGTCTCGATCATCCTGATCACGGCCTGGCCGGCGCTCGCCTGGCTTCTGTCGCGCGAGAGGGGCATGAGCGCGCTCGGCCTCGCCCTCGTCGTGGCGCTGCTGGCCCTGACGCGCTTCGAGGACGGCGAGACCGTCGCGATGCTCTTCGGCACGGTCGCCTTCGGCGCCGTCACGGCCAGCCGCGAGCGCGCCGCACAGGTCATCGCCACGATCGTCGCGGGCCTGATGCTGTTCGCGCCGATCCTGCCTTTTCTGTTGGCTCCGCTGGTATCGGCCCTGCCCGACAGCGCCGACGACTTCGCGCAGATGCTTTCGATCTGGGCGGATGTGATCCGGCAGTCGCCGGTCGAGCTCATCACCGGCCACGGTCTCGACACCGTGGTCCGCGACCAGCTCAGGGGCATCCTGCCGCAACCGGCGCCGGCCACCTTGCTGTTCGAAACCTGGTACGAGCTCGGCCTCGTCGGCGCCGCGGCCGCCGCGGCCTGCCTGTATTTCGCGATCCGCGCCGCGGGCCGCATGCCGGGCGCGCTGGCGGCCGGCGGCGTGGCGGCCTTCACCACGGCCTTCGCGCTCGCCGTCTTCGGCTTCGCTCCGCTCCTGCCTTGGTGGCTGATGACGCTGACCGCCGTGGTGCTGTTGTTCGGCGCCATCGCGCGCGGACAATACCGCACCGACCGGCCGGCCGTGCCGCTGCCCATGCGCCCGACCGGCCGGGCGCGCCCCAAGGCCGGCGACCCGCCCACGGCCTGACGTTCCCGCACCGCTATGTCGGCACGGACGGACAGGCCCGCGCCGCTCGCGCTTGACGAGCCTGCGTCGGAGGGGCTCTCGTGCGCCGGGCGAGACCCGCCGAAGAGCCCCGGGGAAGGACAGCAGCGCACCATGACGTTCGCCGTCACTCTGGCCGATATCCAGGCCGCGGCCGCGCGCATCGCCGGCAAGATCCGCCGCACGCCGACCTATCACAGCGCGGGCCTCTCCGCGCGGCTCGGTGTCGAAACCTGGGTGAAGGTCGAGAGCCTGCAGCTCGGCGGTTCCTTCAAGGTTCGCGGTTGCTACAATAAGCTGATGGGATTGAGCGAAGCCGAGCTGAAGCGCGGCATCGTCACCGTCTCAGGCGGAAATCATGCCATCGCGGTGTCGCTCGTCGCGCGCGCCATGGGCGCCCGCGCGCTCGTGCTGATGCCCAGGGCTACGCCCCCGCTCAACATCGGCCTGGCGCAGCAGGCGGGCGGAGAGGTCGAGCTCTGCGAGGATTCGGTCGCCGCCTTCGCCAAGGCCGAGGACTATGCCCTGCAAGGCATGACCCATGTTCATTCCTATGACGACCCGGCCATCATCGCCGGCCATGGAACACTCGGCCTCGAACTCGCGGCCGATGCCGGCGGCCGGCTCGACCATGTCTTCATCTCGATCGGCGGCGGCGGCTTCTCGGCCGGTGTCGGGGCGGCGCTGAAGGGGCTCGATCCCGCCGTACGCCTGCATGGCGTGGAGACCGAGGGCGCGACGACGATGACGCAGGCGCTCGCGGCCGGCCAGCCGGTCGCGATCCGCCCGACCTCGATCGCGCGCACGCTGGGGGCGCCTTTCGCGACCGAGCGCACGATCGCGGCCGCGCGGCAATTCCTCGAGGAGATCGTGACGGTGCCGGATGCGGAGGCTGTCCGCGAACTCGTCTGGGTGCTCCAGAACGGGCGCGTGCTGCTGGAGCCGGCAGCGTCCTGCGTCGTCGCCGCGGCGCTGGCGCGCAAGGACAGCTTCCGGCCCGGCGAGCGCATTTGCCTCGTGCTCTGCGGATCGAACGTCGCGCTGGAGGACATCGCCCGCTGGCGCACGGAGTTCGCGATCTAGAATCTGCTTCGTTTTCATGGAACCGCGCCGTCATTCCGGGTCAAGCACAGAATGACGGCGTGGTTCCGTGTCAAATCAGCAGCCTCTAGCCTCGGCAGCCTCGGCGGCGGTCGCCGGCGGCTCGGAGCGGTGCGCGATGCGGATGCCACGCTAGGCTGAGCCCGGCGAGAAGCGCCGTCAGTTGCTGCTTCGGGCGAGCCTCGCATAGCGGCTGCGCTTGCTGGCGGACGCGTAACGGCTGCGCTTGTGCCCGTACCAGGAGATCTCGCGCTCTCCGACATCGGCATGAACGAGCCCGTTCGAATAGGTGCCGACGCCACCGACATTGGCCAGCGAGCGCGCGGCGGCGGCAGCCTTGCGCGGCGAGGTCGCCAGCGGCCGGAAGTCGACCGCCCGGCCGCTATAGTGCTGCGAATGGCGAGCGTGCCGGCCTCCGCAGGTCGAGGTGATCTGGACTGGGCCGATTTTCGCGACGAGTTCGGACATCATCGCGATGGTCTCGGGCTTCAGGCAATGCAGGCCTTTGACCTGCGGCTGGAAGGAGATTTTTTGGGAGGGAATATCTGCCAAGGCAACGACGGGCGAAAAGCCGAATACCAACGCAAGCAACAACGAGCGACGCATCATCTACCAAACATGTAAGGGAAAAAAGCGAAGGATCAGACCAGAGATTCTCGATGGTCCGAGCGGATGGCGCTTCCGCTATTCGTCAAGGAAGGCCAAATCATGACGACAACCTTTCGCCACTATTAAGCTACCGCAATCCTGATCGCTCCGGACGTTTGGGCAACTTGCCCATCACCTTCCCGGAAGCCCCCGCCATTCCGCCGAAGCCAACCCCCTGCGCGCTGCCGGCTTGGACAGGCGGGCAAAGCCTGGGCTAGCCTGCCGGACGGCACCCGCTTTCTGCGCGGTCGCCCCATGCCATCTCAGAGGATACGATGCCCAAGACCGACATCATCGCGGCGCTGACCCCCGAAATCACCGCGATCCGCCGCGACATCCACCGCCACCCCGAGTTGATGTACGACGTCCACCGCACCGCCGGCCTCGTGGCCGAGAAGCTGAAGGAATGGGGCGCCGACGAGGTGGTCACCGGCATCGGCCAGACCGGCGTGGTCGGCGTCATCAAGGGCAAGGGCCAGGGCTCCGGCAAGGTCATCGCCATGCGCGCCGACATGGACGCGCTGCCGATCCACGAGGAGACCAATCTCGAGCATCGCTCGACCGTTCCCGGCAAGATGCATGCCTGCGGCCATGACGGCCACACCGCCATGCTGCTCGGCGCCGCCAAATACCTGACGCAGACCCGCGACTTCGACGGAACCGCCGTGCTGATCTTCCAGCCCGCGGAAGAAGGCGGCGCCGGCGCCAAGGCGATGATCGACGACGGGATGATCACCCGCTTCGGCATTCAGGAAGTCTACGGCATGCACAACAAGCCGGGCGTGCCCGTCGGCAAATTCGAGATCCGCAAGGGTCCCGCCATGGCGGCCGCCGACCAGCTCCATATCAAGATCGAGGGCCTGGGCGGGCATGCCGCGGCGCCGCATCGCGTCAACGACCCGATCGTCGCCTCCTGCGCGCTCGTCACGGCTCTGCAGACCATCGCCTCGCGCAATGCCGATCCGCTCGATTCGATCGTCGTGTCGGTGACGGCGCTCAATGCCGGCGAGGCCTTCAACGTCATTCCGCAGACCGCGGAGATCAAGGGCTCGGTGCGCACGCTGACGCCGGAGACCCGCGACCTCGCCGAGAAGCGCATCGCCGAGATCGTCGAGGGCGTGATGAAGGCCTTCGACATGAAGTACGAGCTCAACTACCGCCGCGGCTATCCGGTGACCTTCAACCATGCGGGCCAGACCGATTTCGCCACCAGCGTGACGAAGGAAGCCTTCGGTTCGGACTCGATCAACACCAACGTGCCGCCGACCATGGGCTCGGAGGACTTCTCCTACATGCTCGAGGAGCGCCCCGGCGCCTTCATCAATATCGGCAACGGCGATTCGGCGGGCCTGCACAACCCGGCCTACGAGTTCAACGACGCGGCAATCCCGGTCGGCGTGAACTACTGGGCGAGCCTGATCGAGATCTCGATGCCGCAGCGCGCGGCCTGACGAAGCGCGCGATGAGCGACATCGATTGCCTGGTGATCGGGGCCGGCGTCGTCGGCCTCGCGGTTGCCCGCGAGCTGGCGCTCGCCGGGCGCGAGGTCGTCATCGCGGAGGCCGCCGACGGCATCGGCACCCAGACCTCGGCGCGCAACTCCGAGGTCATCCATGCCGGGATCTATTACCCGCCCGGCTCGCTGAAGGCCCGCGTCTGCGTCGCGGGCCGCAGGAAGCTTTATCATTACCTGCAAGAGCGTGGCTTGCCGCACAAGGCCTGCGGCAAGCTGATCGTCGCTACCTCGGAGGCGCAGAAGCCGGCGCTGGAGACGATCATGGCCCGCGCGCAGGCTTCGGGCGTCGACACGCTGCGCTGGCTCTCCGGTGCCGAGGCGAAGGCGATGGAACCGGAGGTGCGCTGCGAGATCGCCCTGCTCTCACCCGAGACCGGGGTGGTCGACAGCCATGCGCTGATGCTCTCGCTGCTCGGCGAATGCGAAGCGGCCGGCGGCTCGCTCGCGCTGAACACGCCGATCACCGGCTGGCGGCGCGAGGCGGAGGGTTTCAGCGTTGATTTCGGCGGCGAAGATCCGGCGACCTATAGCGTGCGGACCGTGGTCAATTCGGCCGGCCACGGCGCGCCGAAGCTGCTCGGCCTGCTCGACGGCTTCCCGGCGCAGCATGTGCCGGTGCAGCATTATGCCAAGGGCAATTATTTCGCGCTGACGGGCAAGCAGCCCTTCACGCATCTGGTCTATCCGGTGCCGGAAGCGGCGGGCCTGGGCATCCACGCCACCATCGACATGGGCGGGCGCGTCAAGTTCGGCCCCGATGTCGAATGGGTCGAGCACGATCAGGATCTGGTCGTCGATCCGCAGCGGGCCGAGAAGTTCTATGCCGCGATCCGGACCTATTGGCCGGCCCTGCCGGATGGTGCGCTGGTCGCGGACTATGCCGGCATCCGGCCGAAGCTGCACGGACCGACCGAGCCGATGCCGGATTTCCGCATCGACGGCCCGAAGCTGCATGGCGTGCCCGAACTGGTCAACCTGCTCGGCATCGAAAGCCCGGGGCTGACCAGCTCGCTCGCGATCGCGGAGATGGTGCGCGAGAAGCTGGCGTAGGGCGCTGTGGGACGCGAGCGCCCCTACCCCCTGAATTTCAGGAACGCTTCCTTCGCCTCGCGCGCCAGCGTGGTGATGCGGTTCCAGTCGCCGGAGGCGATCGCATCGGCTGGCACCAGCCAGGAACCGCCGACGCAGATCACCTGCGGCAAGGCGAGGTAATCGCCGAGATTCTTGAGGCCGACGCCGCCGGTCGGGCAGAAGCTCATTTGCGGGAACGGACCGGACAGCGCCTTCAGCGCCGGCGGGCCGCCGGCCTGCTCGGCGGGGAAGAACTTGGCCGTGGTGCGGCCGGCCGCAACGGCGCGCATGCAGTCCGAAGCCGTTGCGACGCCCGGCAGCCAGGGCAGCTCGACCTTGCGCAGCGCTTCGTCGACGCTCTCGCTGAAGCCAGGGCTGACCACGGCCTGCGCGCCGGCATCCTTGACCTGCTGAGCCTGGGCGGGCGTGACGACCGTGCCCGCCACGGCCAGCGCCTTCGGGACCGATTTCGCGATGGCCGCGAGCGCTTCCATCGCGGCCGGACGGCGCAGCGTGACTTCGACCACATCGATGCCGCCCGCGACCAGCGCATGGGCGAGATCGACGGCCCGCGAAGCGTCCTCGATCACCACGACGGGGATCACGCCGCAGCTCTTCAACCGGGCAATCGCGGCAGTCTCGTCCATGGCCTCGTCTTTCAATCGATCTGAGCGGGAATTCCGGCTCTACTCCTTCGCCCAGTAGACGTCGAGCCCCTGTGCGCGATCAAGCAGCATGTCGACCGGAAGCGGAGCCTCGCGGGCGGCAGCCTCTGCCAAGACTGCTTCCTTGGCTGCTCCGGAGATGAGCAGGCTTGCCCAGCCGGCCCCACGCAGGCGCGATGGCGAAAGCGACAGCCGCGGCGGCAGGCCCGGCGGACGGGCGATGACGATGCCGCCCTCCGGCGCAGCATTGAAAACCGCCTCCTCGCCCGGGAAAAGCGAGGCGATATGCCCGTCCGCTCCCATGCCGCTGACGAGCAGATCGATCGCCGGCAGCGCCACGAGCCTGTCGTTCAGGGTCAGCGCGGCAGCCAGGATGTCGCCGCCGTGACCATGAAAGGACAGAAAGGTCGCGCGCCCATCCGCCAGCGGCGCGAATTGCGCGCGGATCATGCGCTCGTTCGAGGCCGCGTCGTCGGGCGGGACGAAACGCTCGTCCGTCGGCAGCAGCGTGACCTTGTCCCAGGGGAGATCGCGCTGCCCGAGCGCAGCGAGGAAGCGCGCCGGCGTCGTGCCGCCGGGCACGGCGATGAGCGCCCTGCCCTTCTCCGCGAGCAGCGCCGTCAGCCGCACCGCAACGGCCTCGGCCAGCGCTTCCGAAGCATCGGCCAGCGTGGCGAAGCGGTGCCAGGCGAGCGGCCCGGCCGTCATCCGATGAAATCCGGATCGGCCCAGGAGCGGCTGTCGCGCTCGATCAGGCCGATCGCCTGCGACGGCCCCCAGGAACCGGCGGCGTAGCGATGCGGATGCGGATAGTAATCCTGCCAGCCGGCGATGATCGGATCGACCCAGGCCCAGGCCTGCTCGACCTCGTCGCGATGCATGAACAGCGTCTGGTCGCCGCGGATGACGTCGGTCAGCAGGCGCTCATAGGCGTCGGGCGTGCGTTCGTCGAAGGCGGTGGAATAGCGTAAATCGAGCTGGCGCGGCACGATCTTGAGCCGGCCGGAACCCGGCACCTTCATCATCAGCTGGAGCTGGACGCCGTCATTCGGCTGGAGACGGATGAAGAGGCGGTTGGCGTCGAGCCGGTCGCAGGTGCCACCACCGAAGATCGAATGCGGCACCGGCTTGAAGGTGACGGCGATCTCGGAATAGCGCTGCGCCATGCGCTTGCCGGTGCGCAGATAAATCGGGACGCCGGCCCAGCGCCAGTTGTCGACCTCGCAGCGGATGGCGACGAAGGTCTCGGTGTTCGAGCCGTGGCCGAGTTCCTCGGCATAGCCGCGCACGCGCTGGCCGTCGATCTGGCCCGGCCCGTACTGGCCGCGCACGGTGTAGCGCTGGACATCCGGCCCGACGATGGGACGCAGTGCCTTGAGCACCTTGATCTTCTCCTCGCGGACGGCGCCGGCCTCCAGCATGTTCGGCGGCTCGATGGCGAAGAGGGTAAGCAGTTGCATGAGATGGTTCTGCACCATGTCGCGCATATGCCCGGACTTGTCGTAATAGCCGGCGCGCTGCTCCAACCCCACCGTCTCGGCCACGGTGATCTGGACATGGTCGATGTCGCGGCTCGACCAGGAGCGCTCGAACAGCGTGTTGGCGAAGCGCAGGACGAGCAGGTTCTGCACCGTCTCCTTGCCGAGATAATGGTCGATCCGGTAGGTGCGGCTCTCGGGCAGAATACGCGCGACGGCGTCGTTGATCGCACGAGCCGAGGCGAGATCGCGGCCGAGCGGCTTCTCCAGGATGACGCGCGAGGTCGGCGTCAGGATATCGGCCTTGGCGAGATTCTCGCAGATCGGGATGAAAAGATCGGGCGGGGTCGAGAGATAGAAGGAGCGGACGCGCTCGCTCTCGCCCAGAGCCTCTTTCAGCGCGCCATAGGTCTCGGGCTTCACCGCATCGAGCATCACCGTGGTCAGGCGGCGCAGGAAGGGCTCGACCTGATCCTTCGGGATGCCCTCCTCGTCGAGGCGCCTGGCGATCTGCTTCGGCAACCCCTCGACATCCTCCTCCTTGCGCACGACGGCGAGGATGCGGCTTTCGCCGGGTAGCACCCCCTCACGATTGCGCTGGGCGAGCGCCGGGAAGAGCTTGCGCAGGGCGAGGTCGCCGCCGGCACCGAAGATCACCAGATCGAAAGGCGGAACGGGAGTTCGCTCGGGAATGCTCTCGGGCCGAAGCGCGTTGTCCACGATGGCGTCCATAAGTCCTGTAACTCCGTCAGGCGGTGCCAGTTCGCCGGGGCATTTCCAACGCGTCATCCCGGGCTTGACCCGGGATCCATCGTAGAACGCGTCGCCCTATGATGGTTTCCGGATCGCCGCCGCTTTGCGGCTTGTCCGGAATGACGTCGCGTTTCCCCATCAGAACCACAAATCTAGCGCAAGGCTGCGACCAGAGTGAGACGGTTTTGCCGCGCTGCAAAGAGGGGGCGACGCAGAGCGGCTGCCCTCACAGCTCAGCCGGCGCGACGGAAGCCCGCGCTCGCGGCGAGCAATTGCTGGGCATAGGCCGTCTGCGGCTGGCGCGCGGCCAGCGTCTCGACCGTCATTTCCTCGACGGCGCGGCCGAACTGCATGACAAGCAGGCGCTCGCACATATGGCCGACCACGGCGAGGTCATGGCTGACGAGGATATAGGTCAGCTTGCGCTCCTGCCGCAGCGCGGCAAGCAGATTCAGCACCTCTGCCTGGATCGAGACGTCGAGCGCCGAGGTCGGCTCGTCGAGGAGCAGGATCGAGGGTTCGAGCACGAGGGCACGCGCGATCGCGACGCGCTGGCGCTGGCCGCCCGAAAGCTGGTGCGGATAGCGGAAGCGGAAAGAGGCCGGCAGGCCAACATCGGAGAGCACCTTGCCGATGCGCGCTTCGGCATCGCGGATGCCGTGGATGGCGAGCGGCTCCGCCAGCGTGTCGTCGATCGTCTTCTTGGGGTGCAGCGAGCCGTAAGGGTCCTGGAAGACCATCTGGACGTTGCGATAGAACGCCTTGTCGCGGATTTTCGGCTGTACCGCGCCCTCGATCGCGACCTGTCCACTCCAGTCGCGGTTGAGGCCCGAGATCACGCGCAGAACGGTCGATTTGCCGGAGCCGGACTCGCCGACGAGGCCGTAGCTCTCGCCCTTGCGGACATTGAAGGAGAGGTCCTTCACGACATGGGAGTCGCCGAAGGAGACGTTGAGCTTGTCGACGGAGATCGCTGTGTTCGTCATGCCAGCCACGCCGGGTCACGGTTGAGGGTGGCGAGCTTCACCCTGGGATGGTCGAGGTCCGGCAGGCATTCGAGCAGGCCGAGCGTGTAGGGATGGCGGCGGCCGCGCGCTGCCGGATCGGCCAGCTCGGTCGCCGGCAGCGTCTCCATGACCTTGCCGCCATACATGACGATGACGCGGTCGCAGAAGGACTGCACCAGATGCAGGTCGTGGCTGATGAAGATCAGCCCCATGCCGCGCTCGGTGACGAGATCGTCGAGGATCTTCAGGATCTGGAGCTGGACGGTGACGTCGAGCGCCGAGGTCGGCTCGTCGGCGATCAAGATCTCGGGCTCGGCGATCAGCATCATCGCGATCATGACGCGCTGGCCCATGCCGCCCGAAACCTCATGCGGGTAAAGGTCGTAGACGCGGGCCGGCTCGCGGATCTGCACCTGCTCCAGCATGGCGAGGCTGCGCTCGCGCGCCTCGCGGCTGCCTGCCTTGCGGTGGATGCGATAGGCCTCAGCGATCTGGCTGCCGACGGTCTGGACCGGGTTGAGCGAGAATTTCGGGTCCTGCATCACCATGGAGATGTGGCGGCCGCGCAGCTTGCGCCGCGCGCCCTTGTCCATGGCCATCAGGTCCTGACCGCGAAAGCGCAGGCCGTCAGCGCCGACGACGCCGGGATGCGGGATCAGGTCGAGGATGGCGCGGCCGGTCATCGACTTGCCCGAACCTGACTCGCCGACGATACCGAGCCGTTCGCGACCGAGTGTAAAGGAGAGGCCGCGCACGGCCCGGACGACGCCGGTCGGCGTATGAAAATCGACCTTGAGGTTGTCGACTTCGAGGAGAGGCTGTTCGCTCGTCATGACGTTACCTCGCGTCCATGACGTCGCGCAGGCCGTCGCCGAGCAGGTTGAAGCCGAGCGCGACGATGCAGATGGCGATGCCGGGGAAGGTCGCGACCCACCACTGGTCGAAGATCTGCTCGCGGCCGGCCGAGATCATCGCGCCCCATTCCGGCATCGGCGGCTGGGCGCCCAGGCCCAGGAAGCCGAGGCCGGCGGCCGTCAGGATGATGCCGGCCATGTCGAAGGTGGTGCGCACGATCAGCGAGGGCATGCACATCGGCACGACATGCTTCCAGATGATCCGGGCGCGGGAGGCGCCCTGCAGGCGCATCGCCTCGATGTAATCCTGATTGCGGATCACCATCGTCTCGGCGCGGGCGACGCGGGCATAGGGCGGCCAGGTCGTGATCGCGATGGCGATGATGGCATTGACGATGCCCGGGCCCAGCGCTGCGACGAAGGCCAGCGCCAGCACGAGGCGCGGAAAGGCAAGAAAGACGTCGGTGATGCGCATCAGGAGCCGGTCGACCCAGCCGCCGAAATAGCCGGAGACCGCGCCGATCAGCAGCCCGAACGGACCGACAGTGACCACGACCAGCAGCACGATGACCAGCGTGATGCGCGTGCCGTAGACGATGCGGCTGAAGATGTCGCGGCCGAGCGCGTCGGTGCCGAACCAGTTGGTGGCGGAGGGCGGCAGGAGCCGTTTGTCCAGCGCCTGGGCGAGCGGATCGAAGGGCGCGATCAGCGGCGCGAAGGCCGCCACCAGCAGCAGCAGGATGATGATGGCGAGGCCCGCCACCGCCATCGGGTTGCGCTTGAAGGCGAGCCATTGCCGGTAGAGCTGGCCGAGGCGGGCCTGACGGCGCGACTCCGGCGAGTCGCTGATCAGCCAGGCATGCAGGCCGGTGGAGGAGGTGTCGCTCATGGGGCCGCCTCCTCAGCGCACGCGCGGATCGGCCAGGCGGCCGATGATGTCGGTCAGGAGATTGACCGCGATGAAGACGACGCCAACCACCAGCGTACCGCCGAGAACCGCGTTCATGTCGGCGTTGAGCAGCGCGTTGGTGAGATAGCGGCCCAAGCCCGGCCAGGCGAAGATCGTCTCGGTCAGCACCGAGCCCTCCAGCAGATGCATGTAGGAGAGCGCGATCACGGTGAAGAGCGGCACGGCGGCATTGCGCAGCGCATGGCGCCAGATCACGGCGGTCTCGGAGACGCCCTTCACGCGGGCGGCGACGACGTATTGCTGCTGCAGCTCGCTGATCATGAAGCTGCGCGTCATGCGGCTGATATAGGCGACGGAAAGCAGGCCGAGGACCAGGGCCGGCAGGATCAGGTGCGAGAACGCGTCCCAGAACGCCTCCCATTCCCCTTCCAGCGCGGCGTCGATCATGATGATGCCGGTGCGGGTGGTGACGATGTCCTGCCAGACGACCGAGATGCGGCCCGGCCCCGAGACCCAGCCGAGCTTGGCGTAGAACAGCAGCAGGGCCATCAGGCCGATCCAGAAGACCGGGACGGAATAGCCGACGAGGCCGACGACGCGCGCAACCTGGTCCTGCCAGCGGCCCTGGTTGACGGCGGCGAGGATGCCGAGCGGCACGCCGATGAGGACACCGATCAGCGTGCCGAGCGTGGCGAGTTCGAGCGTCGCCGGGAAGACGCGCTTGATGTCCTCGGTGACGGGGTTCGAGGTCAGCACGGAGGTGCCGAGATTCCCGGTGAAGACCTTGCCGATATAGATGGCGAATTGCTGCCAGAGCGGCTTGTCGAGACCGAGTTCGATGCGCGCCGCCTCATAGGTCTCGGGCTTGGCATTGTCGCCGACGACGGCGAGCACCGGGTCGATCGGGATGACGCGGGCGATGAAGAAGGTGACGAGCAGCAGGCCGAACATGGTGATGACCACGGTCGTCAATTCGCGCGAGAGCGCACGGCCCCAGCGGCCCAGCCTTCCGGACGATGAGGCCTTGCCTGGGGGAGCTTGCGTCACGGCCGTCATGACCCGCCTCCGTTCGATGGCCTGATGCTCAGGCGGACCAATCTTGCGTCATTCCGAACAAGCGGCGATAGCGGCGCCGATCCGGAATCCATCATAGGGCTGGGCGCTCTACGATGTATTCCGGGTCAAGCCCGGAATGACGACGTCTCGGAAAGAGAGAAGCCCGCCGTGACCTCTCATGGCCGCGGCGAGCATTGGAGGCGAAGCCTCAGTTCTTGACGATGGTGGCGTAGCGGTTGGTGTCCGAGCTCGGGCCGATGACCCAGCCGTTCACGTTCTTGCGCTCGGCCGAGACCTCGATCTGCTGGAACATGATGACGAAGGGCGAGACTTTCTGATGGTCGCGCTGCAGCGCCTCATAAGTGGTCTTACGCTTGCTCGCATCCGATTCGAGCACGGCGCCCTGGGTGACCTTGGTCATGTCCGGGATGTCCCAGGCATTGCGCCAGGCCAGCGTCTTCGACTTCGCCTCCTCGCCATTATCCTCGTTGATGGCGAAGGTCTCGGCATTGGTATGCGGGTCGAGATAGTCCGGGCCCCACTGGCCGATATAGATGTCGTGGGTGCGGGCGCGGTACTTGGTCAGGGTCTGCTTGCCGTCGCCGGGGATGATCTCCAGCTTGACGCCGGCCTGGGCCCAGGTCGCCTGGATCGCCTGGGCGATGTCGGTGATCGGCGCGACAGAGCGGGTGTCCATGGTGACGGTGAAGCCGTTGGCGAGGCCGGCCTTGGCGAGAAGCTCCTTCGCCTTGGCGACGTTGAGCGAATAAGGCTTGTCCGAGATCGCGCCGAGGAAGCCCTGCGGCAGGAAGGATTCATGGCCCTTATAGGTGCCTTCGAGGATGTTCTTCTCGATCGAGGCGTAGTCAACCAGGAGCTTCAGAGCCTCGCGGACCTCGGGCTTGGCGAGGTTCGGGTTCTTCTGGTTCAGGCCGAGATAGAGGATGTAGCCCTTGTCGCCCTGGACGATCTTGATCGCGTCATTGCCCTTGACCGCCGTGAGCTGGTCCTTGGAGAGGTTGCGGGCGATGTCGACGTCGCCCTTCTCGACGAGCAGGCGCTGCGAGGCCGGCTCGGCGACATGGCGCACGACGATGCGCTTGCTTTTCGGCGCCCCCCTGTACCAGCTCTCGTTGGCGTCGAGCGTATATTGCTCGTTGGGACGATAGCTGCGGACCTTGTAGGCGCCGGAGCCGGCGGAGTTCAGCTTGAGCCAGCCATTGCCCCAGTCGCCGTCCTTCTCATTGGCCTTGACCAGCTTCGAGTCGACGATCGCCGCGACGCCGGAGGTCAGGCAGTTATAGAAGAAGGTCGGAGCGAAAGGCTTCGAAACCGTGATCTGGACGGTGTTCTCGTCGAGCGCCTTCACCTTGTCGAGCACGTTCTCCCCGACGATGCCGAACTGACGCAGGATGAAGCCCGGCGACTTGTTCAGCGTCACCGCACGCTGGAAGGAATAGACCACGTCGGCCGCCGTCAGCGGGTTGCCGGAGTGGAATTTGACGCCTTTGCGCAACTTGAAGGTGTAGGTCAGGTTGTCGGGGCTGACGCTCCAGCTCTCGGCGAGATCCGGGATCAGCTCGTTGTTCTTGGAAATGTCGATATTGATGAGCTTGTCGTAGACATTCGCGCCGACCTCGACGCCCGAGAACTCGAAAGCCTCGGCCGGGTCGAGCGTGATGATGTCGTCGATCTGCTTGGCCATGACGACCGTGTCCTTCGGCGTCTGCGCAAAGGCGGCCGTCGTCGACATCAGGGCCGTAAAGGCCGAAACCGCCATCAGCTTGGCTACATGACGCATCGATTTCCCCATGGTTGGTGTTTCTGGGCCATTGGCGGCCCTTGCGCGCTATGTGCAACCACTCCGGCGCGGCTGTCCAGCGACGGGCAGGCGAACCCTGCGCCATTGTGCACATCTGTTCGGCAGGGGCCGGCTTCGGGCGCGAAGATTTCCGGCGCGCGGCGAGCGAGAGCGCTCGCGTGCCGCGAGGGGATGGGTCATAGTCCGGCGCTCCAGCGATTCCGCCGGAGGAGCGCGGCGCCGTCCGTTGGGCCGGGCCCGCGGCGCCCAGCGGGAGTTTGACCAAGCGAATGGCTGTCCAGGGCCAGATCCGGCCGCGAGACCATGGCAAGGCGGAGCGCCGCGCGGCGCTCATCGCCGGCTATCGCCCCTTCCCCGGCATCCATGACGAATTCGTCGATGCGGACGGAGCCGTGCGGCCGCATTGGGAGCCCTTCCTGTCGGAATGGTGCGCGCTGTCGGCGGACGAGCTCTCGCAGCGCTTCGGCCTGGCCGACCGGCATGCGCACGACACCGGCCTCTCCTACCGCGTCCATGGCGATGTCGACGAGAACGACCCCGGTTTCGGCGAGCGTGCCTGGCCGCTTTCGCATGTGCCGCTGGTGATCCCCGAGGCGGAGTGGCAAACGATCGCGGCGGGGATCACGCAGCGCGCACAACTGCTCTCCGCCCTGCTCGACGACATCTACGGACCGGGCGAACTGATCGCCAAGGGGCTGTTGCCGGCGGCCGCGATCACCGGCAGCCCCGATTACCTGCGCCCGCTCCATGGCACGCCGGGCGGCGCGCTGCAGCTCTATGCCGCCGATCTCGGCCGCGGCCCCGACGGGCGCTGGTGGGTGCTTCAGGACCGGACGCAGGCTCCTTCCGGCGCCGGCTATGCGCTGGAGAACCGCCTCGCGCTCGCGCGCGCCTTCCCTGACATGTTCCGCAGCATGAACATCGAGCGGCTGGCTGCCTTCTTCCAGGGCTTCCGGGCCGGGCTGGTGTCGCGCTCGAAACGTGTCGAGCCACGCATCTGCCTGCTGACGCCCGGGCCGCTCAACGAGAGTTATTTCGAGCAATCCTATCTCGCACGCTATCTCGGCTTCCTGCTGGTCGAGGGCGGCGACCTGCTGATGCGCGAGGGGCGCGTGCAGGTGCGGACCATCGCGGGGCTGAAACGGGCCGATGTGATCTGGCGGCGCATCGACGGCGATTTCGCCGATCCGCTCGAACTCAACGCGCAGTCGGCACTCGGCGTCGCCGGACTGGTCGAGGCGGTGCGGCAAGGTCAGGTCCATGTCGCGAACGGGCTCGGCTCGGGTGTCGTCGAGGCGCGGGCCTTGATGGGCTTCCTGCCGGCGATCGCGAGGGAACTCGCGGACGAAGAGCTGATCCTGCCCCATATCGCGACCTGGTGGTGCGGCCAGCCGCACGAGCGCAGGACCGTGCTCGACCGGCTCGAGGAGATGAGCGTGGCTCCGGCCTTCCGCACCACGGGCGGCAACGACGGCGCCCCGATTCTGCCGGGCGAGCTGCCGGAGGCCGAACGCGCCGCTCTGCGCGCGCGCATCGAGGCGCGCGGCATGGACTATGTCGGCCAGGAGGTCGTGCGGCTCTCGACCACGCCGGTCTTCCAGAACGGCCGGCTCGAACCGCACCCGATGACGCTGCGGGTTTTCGCCGCCGCGACGCCCGATGGCTGGAAGGTGATGCCCGGCGGCTTCTGCCGCATCTCCGACGAGCCCGATGCGCGTGCCGTCAGCATGCGCATGGGCGTGCGCTCCTGCGACGTCTGGGTTTCGTCGAAGGCGCCCGTCGCCCAGATCAGCCTGCTGCCGACGCCCGACCGGATCAACATCCGCCGCGTAACCGGCACGCTGCCGAGCCGCGCCGCCGACAACCTGTTCTGGCTCGGGCGCTATCTGGAGCGCGGCGAGGCGACGCTGCGGCTCGTGCGAGCCCTGCTCGGCCGCCTGATCGACGCCGACCCGGCGCCGGAACGCTCCGACACGATCCGCCGGCTCGCCGGCATGCTCGTCGCCTGGGGTGCCGCCGAGGCTGGCCGCGACGATGCCCCGCCGGTCGCGCAGGCCCGGGCCGCGCTCTACAGCCTCGACGATCACGGTTCGGCCGCGGCCTCGGTGCGCGAAGCCAGGCGCACCGCCTCGGTGATCCGCGAGCGCCTCTCGATCGATGCCTGGCGCCTCTTCGGCGATCTCCAGCGCCAGCTCACCCCCAGGAGCGGACGGGCGCCGAGCGAGGGCGAGGCCTTCGAGATCGCCGATCGGGCGTTGACGTCGTTCGCCGCCTTCTCCGGCCTCAGCCAGGAGAACATGGTGCGCGGCGACGGCTGGCGCTTTCTCGACATCGGGCGGCGCCTCGAGCGCGGCATCGCCACCTGCCGCTTCGCCCGGCAATTCGCCAAAGGCCGAGCCTCCGACGACAGCCTCGACGCCCTGCTGGATCTGACGGATTCCCAGATCACCTATCGCTCGCGCTATCTCATCGGCGCGAGCCCCCTGCCCGTGCTCGATCTGGTGATGCTCGACCCCTACAATCCGCGCTCGGTCGCCTTCCAGATCGAGCGGCTCGATGCCGAGATCGCCGCTCTGCCGACGCTGAGCGACGACGGCATGCTGGAAGAGCCGCGGCGCCTCGTGCTGCGTCTCGCGGCCGACAGCCGCACCATGGCGGCAAGCCGACTCGACGGCGCCGGCATCCTGCAGTTCGAGCAAGCCCTGATGAGCCTGTCGGGAGCCGTTGCCGAACGCTATTTCCTTCCGAACAGTAGGCCGCACGGCCCAAAGGTGACGAGCCTCGCGTGATCTACGACCTGCGCCACGTCACCACCTACCGCTACAGCCGCGAGGTGCCGTTCTCGCGCTGCATCATGCGGCTTCTGCCGCATGGCGGGGGCGGCCAGGCCGTGCACCGGGCGAGCCTCTCGATCACGCCGCGGCCGGCCGAGCGCCACGACGGCAACTGCTTCTTCGGCAACCGCATCACCGCCGTGATGCTGGCGAAACCGCATTGGGAGCTGAAGGTGGAGATGCGCGCGCGCATCGAGGTCCGCCGGCAGACGCCGCCCCATCCCGGATTGACACGCAACTGGGAAGAGATCGCGGCGCTGGCACTGGCATCGCGCAGCCTGGCTCCGGACTCACCGGCGCATCACCTCTATCCCAGCCGGCTGGTGCCGCAGGTTCCCGCCGTGATCGCCTATGCCGGGGACAGCTTCGGACCGGGGCGGCCGGTGCTCGAAGCCGCCTGCGAACTGATGGCCCGGATCAGGAGCGAGTTCTCCTACGACCCGGCCGCGACCGAGGTCACGACGCCGCTGGCGGAGGCCTTCGCCCGTCGCCACGGCGTCTGCCAGGACTTCGCCCATATCATGATCGCGGGCCTCCGGGGCCTCGGCCTGCCGGCAGCCTATGTCAGCGGCTATATCCGCACGGTGGTGCCGCCGGGCGAGAAGCGCCTCGAAGGCGCCGATGCCAGCCATGCCTGGGTCGCGCTCTGGTGCGGGCCGGAAACGGGCTGGGTCGGGCTCGACCCGACCAACGACCTGATCGTCGCGGACGACCATATCGTCACCGCCATCGGCCGGGACTATGCGGATGTGGCCCCGCTGGAAGGCGTGGTGATCGGCCCCGGCTCGCAGACCATCGAGGTCGCCGTGGACGTGATCCCGGTCGGCTGAGAATATCGCCGGTCCGGCGCAGCGCGGACGGGTTCCGCATGCGCGAAACCCGTCCTGGGATACCCGCTCAGGCCATCGTGTAGGCGGTCTTGACGGTGGTGTAGAACTCCTTGGCGTAGGCACCCTGCTCGCGCGGGCCGTAGCTGGAGCCCTTCCGGCCGCCGAACGGCACATGGTAGTCGACGCCCGCCGTCGGCACGTTGACCATCACCATGCCGGCTTCGCTGTTGCGCTTGAAATGCGTCGCATGCTTCAGCGAGGTCGTACAGATGCCGGAGGAAAGGCCGAACTCGGTGTCGTTGGCCATCGCGAGCGCCTCGTCGTAATCCTTGACGCGGACGATGTTGGCGACCGGGCCGAAGACCTCCTCGCGCGAGATGCGCATGGCGTTGGTGGTCTCGGTGAAGAGCGCAGGCTGAAGGTAGAAGCCGGGGGTATCGCGCTTCAGGAGCTCGCCACCGAAGACCAGCTTGCCGCCCTCGTCCTTGGCGATCTGGATATACTTCAGATCCTGGTCGAGCTGGCTCTGGTCGACGACCGGGCCGATATGGGTGCCGCTCTTCAGCGCATCGTCGACGACGACGCCCTTCAGCCGCTCGATGCAGGCCTCGACGAATTTGTCGTGGATGCCGGCCTGGACGATCAGGCGCGAGGAAGCAGTGCAGCGCTGGCCGGTGGAGAAGAAGGAGCCGTTGACCGCGACCTCGACCGCCGTCTTGAGATCGGCGTCGTCGAGCACGACGAGCGGGTTCTTGCCGCCCATTTCGAGCTGGACCTTCTTCATCGGGCTCGCGGCGATGCAGGCGGCCGCGACCTTGCGGCCGGTCCCGACCGAGCCGGTGAAGGAGATCGCCACGACGTCCTTATGCTCGAGCAACGCCTGGCCGACGACCGAGCCGCGGCCCATGACGAGGTTGAGCGCGCCCTTGGGCAGGCCGGCGCGCTGCAGGATGTCGACCAGCGCCCAGGCCGAGCCCGGCACGAGATCGGCCGGCTTGATGACGACGCAGTTGCCCCAGGCCAGCGCCGGCGCGATCTTCCAGGCCGGGATCGCGATCGGGAAATTCCAGGGCGTGATCATGCCGATGATGCCGATGGGCTCGCGCGTCACCTCGACGCCGACACCGGGCCGGACCGAGGGGATCGCCTCGCCGCCGAGCCGCAGGCACTCGCCGGCGAAGAAGGCGAAGATCTGGCCGGCGCGGGTCGCCTCGCCGATGCCCTCGGGAAGGGTCTTGCCCTCCTCGCGCGAGAGCAGGCGGCCGAGCTCGTCCTTGCGGGCGAGGATCTCGTCCGAGGCCTTCTTCAGGATGTCGTAGCGTTCCTGCGGGGTGGTGCGGCTCCAGGCCGGGAAAGCGGCCTTGGCGGCCGCAACCGCGTTGTTCAGGTCTTCGACCGAACCCTGGACGTACTCGCCGACCACGTCATTCGTGTTGGAGGGGTTGATGTTGCGGGAGGCATTGGCCCCGCCGGCCCATTCGCCGGCGATCAGGTTCTTGAAGGGCGCGTTCATTTTTTTATCTCCCACGAAAAGGCTCGTGGCAGGGTGTTAGCGTCTTTGCACCGCGAAGGCCAATACCCCAGCGTCAGAGAGACAATCCGCTGATCGCAACCCAGGGCCACCGCCCTGTCAAAGTTCCGTGAGGAGGGAACCTTCCCGGGCTCCCGGCGTTTTCATTTGGCGCGAGCCATGGGATGGTCGCGCCGGGTGGAGCCAGCGATGCGCGAGACGGAATTGCAGGAGCGGATCTGGTCGGCGCTCGCCGCGCATCCGGTCTACATGGTCTCGCTGTTCGCCGAGAACGCCATCAGGACCCGGCCGATGTCGGGATATCTCGACCGCGACCATCACCGCCTCCTCTTCATCAGCCATCGCCATACCGGCATCATCGGGGCGGCCCTGCGCTCGCCCTCCGTGTCGATCGCGATCAGCCACGAAAACCGGAATTTCTACGCCGCCATCACCTGCTCGGCCTCGGAAATGCCGAGCAAGGACAAGCTGCGCGAAATCTGGACGCCGCTCGCCGGCGCCTGGTTCCCGAACGGCCCCGACGATCCCGATGCGACGCTGCTGGCGCTGACACCCGTCTCCGCCGAGATCTGGGACAGCCCGTCCAGCAGCGTCGTCGTCGCCTTCAAGCTGGCAACCGCCAAGATTCTGGGGCGCACCCCCGATCTCGGCGTGAACGCCACCATCGACATGCGCTGAGCCGGCTCCCTCGTTGCAGGGGCGGTGCGGAGAAGCCGTCTCAGACGGGATCGGACGCCACCATCTTTCGCCCCACCCAGGCAACGGCGATGCTCGACCAGGCGACGCCGAGACACCAGCCGCCGATGACGTCGGTCGGCCAGTGCACGCCGAGATAGATCCGGCTGAGCCCGATCAGCAGGATCATCACCCAGGCCAGCGTCATGCACAGCCGCTTGATGTCCTCGCGACGCGATGCAAGGCCGACGAAACCGGCGATGCTGAGCAGCGTCACGGCCGAAAGGAAGGCGTGGCCGCTCGGAAAGCTGGCGGTGAAAGTCAGCGCAGCGTGCCCGACGACATCCGGCCGCTCCCGTCCGATCGCTATCTTGAGGCCATTGCTGGCCAGCAGGGCCGCAAGCAGGCTGACCGCGAGGCCGATGGCGAGGTGGCGATAGCCGCAGAACCAGAGCGCGAGCGCCGCCGTGGCCGCCATGAAGAACAGCCCGACGAAACTGCCAAGCGCGGTCATGTCCCGGACGGCTTCCTGGAACCAGGCCGGACCGAGCGGCACGGCCGGATTGGCCGGGTCGCGGAACAGCAGAACCAGCCTGGTGTCGAAGGCGAAGCTGCGATCCGAAGCGATGAAGGCCGCCAGCACCAGAAACGCCAATCCCGCCGCGGCGGGGATGAGAATACGCGGCTGCAACCAGGGCGCCGGTGTCCGGCTCATGGCGTGCACAGGTTCAGGCATGGAAAGCTTCGCTCCGGAGGCTGGACGGTCTGGCGCCAATGACGGTCAGGGCGCGAGGCAGCAGGCCGTAGGACAGGGGGCCGCTCTTGCGCTCGACCTCGCCGTCGAAGGTGATGTGGCCCCGGCGCTTGTCGCGCCTGGCGAGCGTCACGGCATTGCCTGTGAAGGAACTCAGGTTCTGCGAGGAACGCCACAGCCCGGACGCGACGGACAGGGCCGCCTTGCCGCGCGAATAGAGGCCGCCCGCATTGAGCACATGGACCTCGAAGACACCGCCATCGAGGCAGGCGCGCCGCCATTCGGCGCCGTCGAAACGGTTGACGGTGACCAGCACGGCATCGGCCTCGACGACCTGGCGCTCGTTCCCGACCGTGATCTCGACCGTGATCGGGCGCGTAAACAGGATCGAGCGCGTCGCAGCGATGCCAAACGCGGCCACGCGGCTGAAGGGAAAGCGGCGGCGCGCATATTCGCGCTCGCGCGCCATCAGGCTGAAGAACCCCATGCCGGACAAGGAATGGAACAGCCGATCATTGACCCGGCCGACATCCATCGCCACCGGCTCGCCATGGCAAAGCGCCTCGACCTGCTGCTCGAGCGTGCCGAACAGGCCGAGGTCGCGGCCGAGCACATTGACCGTGCCCATCGGCAGCACGCCGACGGGACGATCGGCCTGGATCAGAACGGGCAAGGCGCCGTTGATGGTGCCGTCGCCGCCGGCCAGGACGGGTATCGTCCTGTCCTTCTCGATCGCCAGCGATAGCGCACTTCCGATCTCGCGCGGCGGCACCAGCTTCACTTCGGCATGGCAGCTATGGGCGGCGAACGCAGCGCGCAACCGCGCCGCAAAAGCCTCGGCACCGGCCTCCAGAACCGCTCCCGCGCGGGCGTTGACAACGACGGTGTGACGCATCTGCAGGCCAAGATAGGAGGGCGACGGGCGCAGACAAGCCCCGCATCCAGTTGCCGTCGCGCCCGCGACGGGCCCCTTTCTCAAAAGAAGATGCGGGCCTTTCGGCCCGCATCCCGCCGCCACGGCGGTTCGGCTGGGGGGATAGCAACCGCCGCGACCTGCGTCTGGCAGCCGCTACATCATCCAGTAGGGCATCGTGCCGTAATAGTCGTGGACGCGCTTGCCGTAAGCCTTGTCCTCCCAATCGGGCTCGCCCTCGCTGTCGTACATCGGCGCGGCTTCGAGCTTCTCCTTGGTCAGGGGCACGACATAGCCGCCACGTTGCGGATCGTAGTCGAGAACGCTCCACGGAATCGGGTGATATTTCTCGCCGAGGCCGAGGAAGCCGCCGAAGGACATGATGGCGTAGGCGACCTTGCCCGTCTGCTTGTCGAGCATCACGTCGTAGATCTCGCCAAGATGATCGCCCGCCGCATTGTAGACGTCCGTCCCGGCGACGCGGGCCCCTGCGATCAGCGGATTGGCGGTGGTGGTTGCGGTGGATATCGCCATTGTCGGTACCTCCATGTTGCCGGGCGCAACGTTGCTGCGCTGGAAACTCGCTCTCTCAACGCTCCGCGGAAGCCAAAGGTTCCAGCTTCTCGGGAGCCTTTCCGAGCCATCCTTCGGCACCGCATTTTCGGCGCCTTCGTCCTGTGAATGGAGGGTGCGCCCGCTTCGGGAACCTTTGCCGGCACGGCGGGTTTCGGTTGCGTGACACGTCGCCGTTTCGTGAAGAGGAGAACAGTCGGCATGAAGAAGTTCATGGTCATCGTGGGACTTGCAGCCGCCTTGGGTGCCTGCACCGCGCGTGAACAGAATGCAGGCACTGGCGCTCTCATCGGCGCAGGCGCGGGAGCGCTCATTGGCGGCGCCGCGACCGGACGAGCCGGCGGTGCCCTGGCCGGCGCGGCCATCGGCGGCGCCAGCGGCGCCATCATCGGTTCTGCCGCGACGCCTGACCGGATCTGCTACGGCCGTGACGAGTGGGGCCGGCGCGTCCGCTATTCCTGCTGAACGCGGCGTTCAGCCATTCAAGCGAAGGCTCGCCGGTCCGGCGAGCCTTTTGCTTTTGGCCGCACGCTCAGACTTGGCCATAGGGGCCGAAGCGGCCGACGAAGCGATGGCGGAAACCCGGATAGAGCAGGCGCACCGCGGTCACCGGCTTCGACTGGTTCCAGGTCCGGCGCTCGACCAGCAGGCAAGGCTCGCCCACGGAGATATCGAGGAGGCCCGCCTCCTCCTCTTCGGCTCCAACCGCACTGATCGCATGCTCGGCCTGCGACCACAGGCTGTGCCGAAGCAACCAGTCTCCCGGCGGCGTGCTCGCGAAACTCTCCTCAGCTACCCCTGGCACGCCTGCGTCATGGATGACGCGCTCTTCCAGCACATGCGGCTTGTCGTCGGCGCGGTGCAGCACGACGAGGTGGGTCACCTTGTCGGAACGCTTCAGGCCGAAGCGCTCGGCGACATCCGCCGCCGGCCGGCCGTCGCCGCGCGACAGCACCTCATAGGAATAGGCTTGGCCGAGCTGCTTGACCTCCTCCGGGATCGAGAGGATGTCGAGCATGGCGTGGCTCGCCGGAGGCGTCGCGACGATGGTGCCGGAACGCCGGCGACGCACGATCAGGCCCTCGCGCGCGAGCTGCACCAAAGCGCGGTGCACAGTCATGCGAGAGGCGCCGAGCTGCTCCATCAGCGCATGCTCGGGCGGCACGCTGGTACCCGGCGGCCAGGTCCCGCCGACGACGAGGTCACGGATCGCACGCCGGATCTGGTCATAGACCGGCCCGGCGCCGTCCAGTTTCACCGCGTCGAGCCGGGTCTCCGTCATCGGTCTTCCTAAGCTTGCATGCCTATGCTGCCGCGAGCAGGCGCCGCATCACGCCGGCAAAGCGCGCGCGCACCGAATCACGGGCGACATGCCGCCCTTCGGCCACCACCCTCCTGCCACCGACGACGACGTCGCGCAAAGGCAGGGCGTTGGCGGCGAAGATCGCGCTGTCGAGCGCCTCGGCCCCGGACTTGCCGACGATGGCCGGATGATCGCTGTCGAGCGTGATGAAATCGGCGCGATGACCGACGGCGATGCGGCCGATCGCACGGCCGCATGCACGCGCGCCTCCCGCGCAGGCCGCCTGCCAGAGCGCGAGGCCGGTCGAAGCGTCCTCTTCGGCGAAGAGCGCGCGGCGACGGTCGCGCAGGCGCTGCGAATATTCGAGCTGGCGCAGTTCGGCTCCCGCATCGATCTGGATGTTGGAATCGCTGCCGACGCCATAGGCGCCGCCGGCCTGCGCGTAGCGGATGCCGTCGAAGATGCCGTCGCCGAGGCTGGACTCGGTGATCGGGCACAGGCCGGCGACCGCGCCGCTGCGGGCGATGCCGTCGCGCTCGGCATCGGTCAGATGCGTCGCATGGATCAGGCACCAGCGCTTATCGAGCGGGATCGTGTCCATCAGCAATTCGACCGGGCGCTTGCCGGTGATCTTCAGGCTGGCCTCGACCTCGGGAATCTGCTCGGCGACATGGATGTGGACGGGATCGTTCGGACGCAGGGACGAGACCCAGCCGAGATCGTCGAGCGACACCGCGCGCAGCGAATGCGGCGCGACGCCGACCCGGGCGTCGGCCAAGTCGCGGATCGCCGCGACGCTGCCTTCCAGCAGGCGCTGATAGGCGTCGCGATCATTGACGAAGCGGCGCTGGCCATGGACCGAAGGCGCCTGCCCGAAATTGCCGAAACGGTAGAGCACCGGCAGCAAGGTGAGACCGAGGCCGGTTTCTTGGGCAGCGGCGGCGATCGCCTGCCCCATGGCCGCGATGTTCGCGTAAGGCCGCCCATCCTTGTCGTGGTGCAGGTAGTGAAATTCCGCGAGCGCGGTGAAGCCGCCTTCCAGCATCTCGACGAAGGCCTGCGCGGCAACCGCCTGCACATCCTCCGGGTCGAGCCGGTCGAGGAAGCGGTACATCACCTCGCGCCAGGTCCAGAACGAATCCTCCGGCGCGCCGCGGCGCTCGGACAGGCCCGCCATGCCGCGCTGGAAAGCGTGGCTGTGCAGGTTCGGCATGCCCGGCAGGGCGATCCCGCCGAGGCTGCGGGCATCCCCGGCCGGCTTTGCCCCCGTTTCGACGGAGACGATCGCGCCGTCCGCGATCGTCAGCGTCACATCACGGGCAAAGCCTTCGGGCAAAAGCGCCTCGGCCAGATGCAGGGTCTCGGTCACCGTTTCGCTCCGTCGATCGTTGGCGTTCAATTGCATATGCAAATAACACTTGCCATTTGCATATGCAATTAGATATCATGCGCGCAAATGAAAGAGTAGCGGGAGGATGCACGGTGGCGAAAGCGCCTGGTGAAATGCTGGCTTGCGACAAGCTCTGGACGAATGCACGGCTGGCGACGATGTCGCCTGCGGTCGATGCCCCCTATGGCGCGATCGAAGACGGCGTGATCGCGGCACGGGACGGACGCATCGTCTATGCCGGCCCGCGCAGCGAGGCTCCCGCCTTCCAGGCGGCCGAGACCATCGATTGCGAAGGCCGCTGGATCACGCCCGGCCTGATCGACTGCCACACCCATCTCGTTCATGGCGGCGACCGGGCGCATGAATTCGAGCTGCGCTTGCAGGGCGCGACCTATGAAGAGATCGCGCGCGCCGGCGGCGGCATCCTCTCCACCGTCAAGGCGACGCGCGAAGCCAGCGAAGACACGCTATTCGCCTTGGCCGACCGCCGCCTCGCCGCGCTGATGGCGGAGGGCATCACCACCGTCGAGATCAAGTCCGGCTACGGGCTGGAGCAGCAGGCGGAGCTCAAGCAACTGCGCGTCGCGCGCCGGATCGGCCGCGAGCGCCCCGTCACCGTGCGCACCACCTTCCTCGGCGCCCATGCCGTGCCGCCGGAATACAAGGGCCGCTCGGGCGACTATGCCGCGCTCGTCGCCGGGTCGATGCTCGATGCCGTTGCGGCCGAGGGGCTGGCGGATGCCGTCGACGCCTTCTGCGAGGGCATCGCCTTCTCGCCCGCGGAGACGAAGGCCGTCTTCGAAGCCGCCAAGGCCAAGGGCCTGGCGATCAAGCTCCATGCCGAGCAGCTCTCGAACCTGTATGGCGCCAAGCTCGCCGCCGAGATGGGCGCGCTTTCCGCCGACCATCTCGAATATCTCGACGAGGACGGCGTCATCGCCATGGCGAAGGCCGGCACGGTCGCGGTCGTGCTGCCGGGTGCCTTCTACTTCCTGCGCGAGACGCAGAAGCCGCCGATCGAGCTGATGCGCAAGCACGGCGCCGCCATCGCGCTCGCGACCGACGCCAATCCCGGCTCCTCGCCGCTGACCTCGCCGCTGCTGGTGCTCAACATGGCCTGCACGCTCTTCCGCATGACGCCGGAGGAGGCGCTGGCTGGTCTCACCCGTCACGCGGCCAAGGCTCTCGGCCTTCAGGACGAGGTCGGCACGCTCGAAGCCGGCAAGCGTTGCGATCTCGCGATCTGGGAGATCGAGCGCCCGGCCGAACTTGCCTACCGTATCGGTTTCAACCCCCTTCACTCCCGCATCTGGAACGGACAATGACCATCGTTTCGCTGAACCCGGGCGCTGCCCATCTCACCGACTGGCGCGCGATCCTCGACGGCGCCATCGCCTCGCTCGGCGGCGATAGCGCCCGGAACATCGCCTCCGGCCAGAAGATCGTCGAGGAGATCGTCGCCGCCGGCACCGTGACCTACGGCGTCAACACCGGCTTCGGAAAGCTCGCCAGCGTGCGCATCGCCGATGCCGATCTCGCGACGCTCCAGCGCAATCTGATCCTCTCGCATGCCGTCGGCACCGGCCCTGCCCTGCCTGACGGCGTCGTGCGCCTGCTGCTGGCGATGAAGGCGGCGAGCCTGGCGCGCGGCGCCTCCGGCGTGCGCCCCGTCGTGATCGAGGCGCTGACCGGCGCGCTCAAGGCCGATGCCCTGCCCGTCATCCCCGCCAAGGGCTCGGTCGGCGCCTCCGGCGACCTCGCGCCGCTCGCCCATATGACCGCCGCCCTGATGGGCTTCGGCGAAATCCGCCTGAAGGGCGAGACCCTGCCGGCAGCCGAGGCGCTGAAGCGCGCGGGCCTTGCCCCGCTGGCGCTCGGCGCCAAGGAAGGCCTCGCGCTGATCAACGGCACGCAGGTCTCGACCACCATCGCCATGACCGGCCTTGCCGCGATCGCCCGCGTCTTCGATGCCGCGCTCGTCGCCGGCGCGCTCTCGGTCGATGCTCTGAAGGGCTCGGACACGCCGTTCGATCCGCGCATCCAGAACCTCCGCGGCCAGCCCGGCCAGATCAAGGTCGCCAAGATCCTGCTCGATCTGATCGCCGGCAGCGCTATCCGCGAGAGCCATCGCCATGGCGACTCGAAGGTGCAGGACCCCTACTCCCTGCGCTGTCAGCCGCAGGTGATGGGCGCGGTGCGCGACCTCATCGGCAACGCCGCCGCCACGCTCGGCATCGAGGCCAACGCCGTCACCGACAACCCGCTGGTGCTCGGACCGGGCGAGATCGTCTCGGGCGGCAACTTCCATGCCGAACCGGTCGCCTTTGCCGCCGACATCCTGGCGATGGCCGTCTGCGAGATCGGCAATCTCTCCGAGCGCCGTATGGCGCTGCTGGTCGACCCCGTCATGAGCGGCCTGCCGCCCTTCCTCGCCCGCGACGCCGGCCTGAACTCCGGCTTCATGATCGCGCAGGTCACGGCTGCCGCGCTGGCCTCCGAGAACAAGCAGAAGGCTTATCCGGCTTCGGTCGACACCATCCCCACTTCGGCCAACCAGGAAGACCACGTCTCGATGGCGACGCATGGCGCCTTCCGCCTGCTCGACATGGCGAAGAACGCGGCAAGCGTCATCGGCGTCGAGCTGATGGCTGCGGCGGAAGCGATCGAGCATCACCGTCCGCTCAAGACCAGCCCGCGGCTGGAGCCGGTTCTCGCCCTTCTGCGCAGCAAGATCGCGCCGCTGACCGAGGACCGCTACCTCGCCCCGGATCTCGCCGCCGCGACCGAGTTCGTGCTCTCCGGTGCCGTCGGCAAGGCGGCCGGCCTCGACAGCTTCGCCGAGTGCGCCGCATGAGCACCGACATCGTCACCGTCACGCGGGGCTCGTCCCCGCTCATCCTCTCCATGCCGCATCCCGGCACGGGGGTTCCGCCGGAGGTCGCAGCGGCTCTGAACGAGCGCGGCCGGCTGGTCGAGGATACCGACTGGCATATGCGCCAGCTCTACGGCTTCGCCGAGCGCTTCGCCCCCACCATCGTCGAGGCGCAGCTCTCGCGCTTCGTCATCGATCTCAACCGCGACCCGGCCGGCGTCTCGCTCTATCCGGGCCAGGCGACGACCGAGCTGGTGCCGACCACGACCTTCGACGGCGCGCCGATCTGGCAGACCGCGCCGGACGCGGCCGAGATCGAGCGGCGCAAGGCGGCCTATTTCCAGCCCTATCACACCGCGCTCGCGGCTGAGATCGAGCGGGTGAAGGCCGCGCACGGCTATTGCGTGCTCTGGGACTGCCACTCGATCAAGTCTGTGATCCCGCGCCTGTTCGAGGGCACGCTGCCGACGCTCAACCTCGGCACCAATTCCGGCGAGAGCTGCGCAGCCGAGGTCCAGGCCGCGGCGGCCGCCGCGATGGCCGGCCACCCCTTCAGCCAGATTCTCAACGGCCGCTTCAAGGGCGGCTGGATCACCCGCCATTACGGCCGCCCGCAGAACCGCGTGCACGCCCTCCAGATGGAGATCGCGCTCTGCGCCTATCTCACCGCCGAAAATGCGCCCTGGAGCTTCGATGCGCCCAAGGCCGCCAGCCTCCAGACCGCCCTCTCCGCAACCATAGAAACTGCCCTCGACGCCGCCGCCAAACTCCAAGGAAACCGCTCATGACCCGCCTGGACAACACCCGTGTCATCCGCCCCGCCACCGGTACCGAACTCAGCGCCAAGAGCTGGCTGACCGAGGCACCGCTGCGCATGCTGATGAACAACCTGCATCCGGACGTCGCCGAGAACCCGCAGGAGCTCGTGGTCTATGGCGGCATCGGCCGCGCCGCCCGCACCTGGGAGGATTTCGACCGCATCGTCGCGACGCTGCGCCAGCTCGAGGCCGACGAGACCCTGCTCGTCCAGTCCGGCAAGCCGGTCGGCGTGTTCCGCACGCACAAGGATGCGCCGCGCGTCCTGATCGCCAATTCCAACCTCGTGCCGCATTGGGCGACCTGGGACCATTTCAACGAGCTCGATAAGAAGGGGCTCGCGATGTACGGCCAGATGACGGCCGGCTCCTGGATCTATATCGGCTCGCAGGGCATCGTGCAGGGCACATACGAGACCTTCGTCGAGGCCGGCCGCCAGCATTTCGGCGGCAGCCTCAAGGGCAAATGGGTCCTGACAGGCGGTCTCGGCGGCATGGGCGGCGCTCAGCCGCTGGCGGCGGTGATGGCCGGCGCCTCCTGCCTCACCGTCGAGTGCAACCCGGACTCGATCGATTTCCGCCTGCGCACCCGCTATGTCGACGAGAAGGCCGAGACCCTCGACGAGGCGATGGAGATGATCGACCGCTGGACCAAGGCCGGCGAAGCGAAGTCGGTCGGCTTGCTCGGCAACTGCGCCGAGATCCTGCCCGAGATGGTCCGCCGCGGCATCCGCCCGGACATGGTCACCGACCAGACTTCGGCGCATGACCCGGTCAACGGCTACCTGCCGAAGGGCTGGACCATGGGCCAGTGGAAGCAGATGCGCGAGAGCGACCCGAAGGCTGTCGAGAAGGCGGCGCGCGCCTCGATGCGTGAGCATGTCGAGGCGATGATCGCCTTCCAGGACATGGGCATCCCGACCTTCGACTATGGCAACAACATCCGCCAGATGGCCAAGGAAGAGGGCCTCGAGAACGCCTTCGCCTTCCCGGGCTTCGTGCCGGCCTATATCCGCCCGCTGTTCTGCCGCGGCATCGGTCCGTTCCGCTGGGCCGCCCTCTCGGGCGATCCGGAGGATATCTACAAGACCGACGCCAAGGTGAAGGAGCTGCTGCCCGACAACAAGCACCTGCACAACTGGCTCGACATGGCGCGCGAGCGCATCTCGTTCCAGGGCGTCCCGGCGCGCATCTGCTGGGTCGGCCTCGGCGACCGCCACCGCCTCGGCCTCGCCTTCAACGAGATGGTCAAGAACGGCGAGCTCAAGGCGCCGGTCGTGATCGGCCGCGACCATCTCGACTCCGGCTCGGTCGCCTCGCCGAACCGCGAGACGGAAGCGATGAAGGACGGCTCGGACGCGGTCTCCGACTGGCCGCTGCTCAACGCCCTGCTCAACACGGCCTCCGGCGCGACCTGGGTCTCGCTGCACCATGGCGGCGGCGTCGGCATGGGCTTCTCGCAGCATTCGGGCGTCGTGATCTGCGCCGACGGCACGGATGACGCAGCCGCCCGCCTCTCGCGCGTGCTCTGGAACGACCCGGCGACCGGCGTGATGCGCCATGCCGATGCCGGCTACGACATCGCGCTGGACTGCGCCCGCGACAAGGGGCTCAACCTGCCGGGCATCCTGGGCTGATCCCTCCTGTCATTCCGGGGCTCCGCGTCAGCGGAGAACCCGGAACCCACGACCGGGCGAGTCTTGTCCAATTGCGACGTTGCACCCAGTCGTAGGTTCCGGGTTCGCCCTTCGGGCGCCCCGGAATGACAAGGGTGGCCGCATGAATTCCAAGGAGCCTTCCATGCGCATCATCCGCGCCGCCGATTGCAAGGTCATGCCGTGGAAGAACGGCGGCGGCACCACGACCGAGATAGCTGTTTCTCCTGAGGCAGCCTCCCTGAGCGAGTTCGACTGGCGCATCTCGATGGCCCATGTCGGACAGGACGGGCCGTTCTCATCCTTCCCCGGCATCGACCGGACGCTGTCGGTGCTGACCGGCAACGGCATTCGGCTGGCCTTCGGCGACGGCGAGACGGTGGCGCTCGATCGGGCGACCGCGCCGTTCTTCTTCGCCGCCGACCGGGCGGTGGATGGCGTGCTGGTCGACGGGGCGATCGACGATCTCAACGTCATGAGCCGGCGTGGGGCCTGGAGTCACAGCGTCGAACGTCTGACTGGCGGAGCGCATGAGATTGCGGCCCAGCGCGGGTTGTTGGTTCTGGTCGCGCGCCGGGGCGATTGGCTGGTGAACGGTGAGGCGCTCGCAGCTGGGGATAGCGCCGTGCTCGAGGCCCCCATCACAGCAAAACTCGCCACCGGGAATGGCGGAGAGCTATTCGTGATCCGTCTGCAGCCCGCTTAAGCTGCCGTCATTCTCGGGCGGAGCGCAGCTCCGGCCCGAGAACCTCATGACCAGAAGGCACTGGTTTCCGAGATGCTCGGGGCAAGCCCGAGCATGACGTCCTTTTTCCTTACGCCGCCTGACGCGGCTGCGGGCCGACATAGACCGATTGCGGGCGGATCAGCCGGCCGCCGGCGATCTGCTCCTTGGCATGGGCGAGCCAGCCCATCGTCCGCCCGAGCGCGAAGACGCAGGTGAAGGAATCCGGCGTGAAGCCGAGCGCCTCCAGCAACAGCGCCGTGTAGAACTCGACATTGGTTTCCAGCGTGCGGTTGGGCTTGCGCTCGCGCAGGATGGCGAGTGCCGCCTGCTCGACCGCCTCGGCCAGTGCAAGGCGCACGCTATCGGCGCCGAGCCGGCGGATCGCGCCCTTCAGCGCATCGGCCCGCGGATCGCGCACGCGGTAGATGCGGTGGCCGAAGCCCATCAGCCGGTCGCCGCGATCGAGCGCCGTCTCCAGCCAGGCGCGGGCATTGGCGGGCGCGCCGATCGCATCGAGCATTTCGATCACCGGCCCGGGTGCGCCGCCATGGAGCGGACCCTTCAGCGCGCCGATGCCGGCGAGCACGGCCGAGACCAGCCCGGCGCGGGTCGAAGCGACGACGCGGGAGGCGAAGGTCGAGGCGTTGAGGCCGTGATCGGCGACGGTCACGAGATAGGTGTCGAGCGCGGCGGCCTGCTGCTGCGTCGGCGTCTTGCCGGTCAGCATGCGCAACGTGTCGGCAGCCTGCGACAGCGACGGATCGGGCGCGACCGGCGCGAGGCCCTGCCGCAGGCGCAGTGACGCAGCGGTGAAGACGGCCGGGGCCGCCAGCAGCCGCAGCACCGTCCCGACATCCTCGCCATCGGGAACCAGCGCCGTCATCACCCGGATCATCTCGACCGGGCCCAGCGTCACCGGGACGACGGCCTTCCGTACCACCGTCTCGAACAGTTCCTGCCGTGCCGCGCCCAGCGCCACCGGCAGATCCTTCATGGCGGGCAGGTCCGGCACGAAGCCGTCGAGCATCAGCGCGGCCATCTCCTCAAAGGAGGTATGGCCCGCGAGCTCATCGAGACTATGGCCGCGCATCACCAGCCGGCCCGCCGCTCCATCGACTTCCGAGAGCACGGTATGGGCGGCAACGACATCTTCAAGGCCATCGGACATGGCGATCTCTCCTCAACATCTGAGGCCTTGAAGATTGATAGCTTCATCAGTAGAATCAATCTTGAACAATATAATCAATATATTTTCCGATGACCGACTGGCTGACAGCGCAACAGGTGATGCAGCGGCTCGGGCTGAAGCCGCAGACGCTCTACGCCTATGTCAGTCGCGGTCTGATCGAGGCGCGCGGCGATGCGGGGGATTCGCGCCGGCGGCTTTACCGGGCTGAGGATGTAGCGCGGCTGGAGCATCGCAAGGCGCGGGGCCGGAAGCCCGCCGCCATCGCCGAGGATGCGATCGCCTTCGGCGAGCCGATCCTGGCCTCCGGCATTGCAACGATCCAGCGCGGCAAGCTCTGGTATCGCGGGCAGGACGCCGAAAATTTGGCAGAAACGGCGAAACTTGAGGATGTCGCGCGGCTGCTCTGGGATTGCGGCTCGCAGCGCTTCCCGCCGCTGTTCACGATCGTGCCCGAGGCGCCGGCCCGGCAGCGCATGTTCGCGGTGATCGCCGCGCGGGCAACCAGCGACACGGCCATGGCGGGCCGCGCGAAGAAGGCGCTCTATCTCGAAGCCGCCTCCGTCATCGACGCGCTTGTCGACGCCATCGCCGGGCGGCCGGGCCAGGGGCCGATCCATCACCGGCTGGCGCGGGCCTGGGGCTGTGACGAACGCGGCGCCGATCTGATCCGCCGCGCGCTGGTGCTGCTCGCCGACCACGAACTCAATGCCTCGACCTTCGCGGTCCGCGTCGCGGCCTCGACACGGGCCTCACTCGCCGCCTGCGTGCTGGCGGGACTCGCGACGCTGTCCGGCCCACTGCATGGCGGGATGACGCCGCGCGTGCTCGGGTTGATGCGCGAGATCACGAGCGAGGGCGTCGAGATGGCGGTCTCCGCCCGGCTCGCGACCGGGATGCCCCTGCCCGGTTTCGGCCATCCCCTCTATCCCGATGGCGATGCGCGGGCCCGCGCGCTGCTCGCCGCCTTCACGCTGCCACCGGCCTATGAGGAGGCGCGCCGGGCCGTCACGGCGCTGACCGGCGAGGAACCGAACATCGACTTCGTGCTGACGGCGATCGCGAGCGAACTCGGGCTCGCTGCGGATGCGTCGTTCCAGATCTTCGCGGCAGCGCGCTGCGCGGGCTGGATCGCCCATGCGCTGGAACAGAACGAGACAGGCCGGCTGATCCGGCCTCGTGCCCGCTATGTCGGGCCCGAGCCGGGTTAGTCCGGCTCGAACCGCCTGTCATTCCGGGGCGCGCCGCAGGCGCGAACCCGGAACCCACGACTGGGTGAGCCGCTCGCAACCGAACACCTGATGTTCCGCCCAGCCGTGGGTTCCGGGTTCGCGCCTGCGGCGCGCCCCGGAATGACAAGCGTCGAGCTTTCCTAAGCCGCCCTCCCCAGCTTTTCCTCACGCTCCGCAATATAGCCGCGCGTGATCGGCAGACCGTCGAGCTTCTTGGCGAGCTGGAACTGGAACACCACCAGGTCGTCATGCCGGAAGCTCGCCTCGCAAGCCGCGAGATAGAATTCCCACATCCGGGCAAAGCGCTCGTCATACATCGCGACCGCCTCGTCGCGACGGGCAAGGAAGTTCTCGCGCCAGACCTTCAACGTCTGCGCATAGTGCAGACGCAGCACCTCGACGTCGGTAATGACGAGCCCCTCCTGCTCGACCGCCGCCGCCACCTCCGACATGGCGGGGATATAGCCGCCGGGGAAGATGTACTTGGCGATGAAGGGATTGGTGGCGCCGGGCGGCGTCGAGCGACCGATGGTGTGAATCAGCGCCACGCCATCGTCGTTCAAAAGCTCGCGCACCTTGCGGAAGTAGTCGCGATAATAGCCGGCGCCGACATGCTCGAACATGCCAACCGAGACGATGCGGTCGAACGGCTCGCTCAGCTGGCGATAATCCTGCAAACGGAATTCGACCGGCAGGCCGGATTCGGCGCCACGCTGCTTCGCGATGGCGAGCTGTTCCTCGGAAAGCGTGATACCCGTCACGGAGGCGCCGGTCTCGCCTGCGATGGAGAGCGCCATGCCGCCCCAGCCGCAGCCGATATCGAGCACGCGCTGCCCGGCCTGGAGATCGAGCTTGCCCATGATGTGGCGCTTCTTGGCGAGCTGAGCCTGCGCCAGCGTCATGTCGGCTTGCGCGAAATAGGCGCAGGAATATTGCATGTCCGGATCGAGGAAGAGCCGGAAGAAGTCGCTCTTCAGGTCGTAGTGATGCGCGACGTTGCGCTTCGCCAGCGTCGGCGTGTTGTGCTGGTGGAAGCGCCGTACCGCGGTACGCAACCCCGCCAGCGTCTTGCCCCAACCCTGCGGGCGAGCCTTGTGCATGGCGGCCACCAGCGCGTCGAGCAAATCATAAAGAGAGCCCTGCTCGACCACGACACGGCCGTCCATCACGGCCTCGCCCAAAGCGAGTTCGGGGTTGAGCGCGAGTTTCAGTTCGGTCGGAGAATCGACGATGCGCATGCGCAATCGTGGCGCGACGCCCTGCCCGATCGATTGAAGCGTTCCATCGGGAAAGACGACGTCGATGCGTGGCTCGATCGCGAGCCGAGACAACATCCTGGCAATCAGCGAATGCATTGGCCCCACCTTCGGCAGCGCCCCTTTCCACCAAGATGGCGAGCCGGATCGCCGGCGTAACCGCCTCGCGGCGCAAGGCAGGCAATCGCCCGCGACATGACAACGCAGGCGGCGGGGTTCTGTTCCGCCAGGGAAGCATGGCTAACGACGGAACGGTAAGCCCCCCTCGGCCGCCCCCGAACCACAGCCCTCATCCTGAGGAGCGCCGAAGGCGCGTCTCGAAGGATGATCCAGATGGTTCCGGAGCCTCCTGAAACATCCTTCGAGATGCCGCTTCGCGGCTCCTCAGGATGAGGGCTCAAGAGATGTCGATCGACCGCTAGAGCCTGCTGATTTTATGCGGAACCGCACCGTCATTCCGGACTCGACCCGGAATCCATCGTAAAGCTCTGAGCCCTCCGATGGATTCCGGATCGGCGCCGCTATCGCGGCTTGTCCGGAATGACGGCCTGCTTCCGTGAAAACGAAACAGGCTCTAGTGATCCGCGGCGATGACCTCGGCGCGGATTTCCTCGACCAGCCGTTCCTTCAGCGCGACGAATTCCGGCGTGGTCTTGATGGTGTAGGGCCGCGGATGCGGCAGGTTGACCGGGATGTCGGCCTTGACCCGGCCCGGGCGCGCACTCATCACCACCACGCGCGAGCCGACGAAGATCGCCTCCTCAATGTCGTGGGTGACGAAGAGCACCGTCTTCTGCTCGCGCTCCCAGATGCCGAGCAGCATCTCCTGCATCAGGGCGCGGGTCTGGTTGTCGAGCGCACCGAAGGGCTCGTCGAGCAGCAGGATCTTGGGGTTGTTGGCGAGCGCGCGGGCGATTGCGGTGCGCTGCTGCATGCCGCCCGAGAGCTGCTTCGGGAAATGATCGACAAAGCTGCCGAGCCCGACGCGGACGGCCCAGTCGCGGGCGATCTTCATGCGCTCGGCCTCGGCCACGCCCTTCTCGCGCAGGCCGAAGGCGATGTTCTGCTGCACCGTCAGCCAGGGGAAGAGGGTATAGCTCTGGAAGACGAAGCCGCGATCGGCGCCCGGCCCCGCGACCGGCGCGCCGTCGAGCAGGATGCGCCCTTCGCTCGCCGTCTCCAGCCCGCCGATGATGCGCAGCAAGGTCGACTTGCCGCAGCCGGACGGGCCGAGGATGGTGATGAAGTCGTTGTCGGCAACGGTCAGCGACGTCGGCATCAGCGCCCGCGTCGGCTCGCCGCCGCGCTGCGCCGGGAAGACCTTGCCGACATTCTCGATGAGAAGCTTGCTCATGGATGCGACCGCCTCACACGCGTGCCCAGGGGAACAGGCGCTGGTTGACCGCCTTGAAGAGGAAATCCGAGACCAGCCCGATCAGTCCGATCACGATGATGCCGAAGATGATCTGCCCGGTATTCAGCAGCGCCTGGCTGTCGGTGATCATGTGGCCGATGCCGGAGGATGAGCCGATCAGCTCGGCGACGATGACATAGGTCCAGGCCCAGCCGAGGACGAGGCGGAAGATCTCGGCGATCTCGGGCGCGGCGTTCGGCAGCATGACGCGGCGCACCACCGAGCTGTCCGTCGCGCCCAGCGTGTAGGCGGCATCGACCAGATCGCGCCGGATCGAGCCGACCGAGACCGCGATCATCAGGATCAGCTGGAAGACCGAGCCGATGAAGATGACGAGCAGCTTCTGCGTCTCGCCGATGCCGGCCCAGAGGATCAGCAGCGGAATGAAGGCCGAGGCCGGCAGATAGCGGGCGAAGGAGACGAAAGGCTCCAGGAAAGCCTCGATCGGCTTGTAGGCGCCCATCATGATGCCCAGCGGCAAGGCGACGATAACGGCGATGATGAAGCCGCCGACGACGCGCCAGATCGTCATCATGATGTCGAAGCTGAAGCCGTGATGGACCATCAGGTTCCAGCCCTCGCCGACCATGGTCAGCGGGTCGGCCAGGAAGAGGCGCTGGACATAGCCGCCGAAGGTCGCGACCGACCAGAGCGCGACGAAGAGCGCGAAAAAAGCCAGACCATAGCCGATGCGGGCCGAGGCCGAGACGGGTTTCAGAGGTCTCATTGCGATATCGTTCCGGTCACGGCCATGGCCAGTTGCTTCCAGGGTTCGATCGACCAGAAGCCGGCAGCGGCGCCGGAGGTCGAGGGGAGGACGTAGACATCGGCATCGGCCAGTTTTTCCGCCTGCAGCCCGTAGGCCAGCCGCCCCTCGTCCAGCCCGAGGATGGCCTGCGCCGCGCGCTTGCCGTTGAAGGCGAGAATGCGGGGCGGGTTCGCGGCGATCCGCGCCTTGAAGCCGGCCACGTCGAAATGGCCGCCGCGCAGCTTGGAATCCGGGCCGGAGGTTCGCTTGGCGACATCGGTCAGGCCGATGCCGTAGCGCGGCAGGCTGGGGAAGTCTTCGGGCCGGAGCTCCACCGGCACCAGCCCGGTTTGACGGAGCACCGGCCAGAACTTGTTGCCCGGGCCGGAATAATAGGCGCCGCGCCGGGCGGAGACGGCCCCGGCCTGCGTGCCGCAGAAGACGACGCGCAGGCCGGGCACCAGAACATCCGGGAGGATGTCTCCGGTCACGCGCCGGTGATCACTTGCCGGCGACGAACTTCGTATCGACCAGCGTGGCGAGATCGGGCTTGACCTTGATCAGGCCGATCTCGAGCAGCAGGTCGGCGGCCTTGGCCGAGAAGGCCTGCCAGTCGCCGGAGAAGAACTTCTTGTTGCCCTCGGCATCCGACCAGCGCAGGAACGCGGCCGACTTGCCGAACTGCTCGCCGCTCTGCTTCACGTCGGCGCCCATGATCCCGAAGGCCTTGGCCTGATCGTTCTTGATCATCTCCAGCGCCTCGAAATAGCTCCGCGCCAGCGCCGCGGCCGCCTTTTCGTCGGCGAGGAAAGCGGGCGTGCAGCCGAAGGTGTCCATCACCATCGGATAGTCGAGGGTGGTGGCGATGATCTTGCCGGCATCGGGCTTGTCGCGGACGGTCGACAGATAGGGCTCATAGGTCATGGCCGCGTCGTTCTGGCCGGCGATGAAGGCCTGCGCGGCCGGACCTGGCTCCATGTTGACGACGTTGACGTCCTTTACGGTCAGGCCGTTCTCCTTGAGCATCCAGGCCAGCGCGAAATAGGGCGAGGTGCCCGGCGCAGAGGCGGCGACCGTCTTGCCCTTCAGCTCCTTGATCGAGCCGACGCCGTTGCGCACGGCCATGCCGTCGGCGCCGTAGCTCTTGTCGAGCTGGAAGATCTGCTTGGTCTTGATGCCGGCCGCGTCCCAGACGATCCAGGTCTCGACCGTGGTGGCCGCGCACTGAATGTCGCCCGACGCGATGGCGAGGTGGCGGTCCTTCTGCGGAATCTTCTTGATCGTCACGTCGAGGCCGTTGCGCGCGAAGATCCCGGCCTCCTTGGCGAGCACCAGCGGCGCGAAGCCGGTCCAGCCCGAAATGCCGATATTCACCTTGGTCTGCGCCTGGGCGCCGCCCGCCGCGAGAAGCGCCGCGAGGCCAAAACCGACCGCCGCGCCGGCGCGCTTGAAAACTGCCATGATTGAAACCCTTCCCCTGCTTTTGGGCTGATCCGCCACTCCGACGCCTAGAGCGTCATTCGGAGTCGGATGCAACCTTCGTTCCCGCTAGTCTAATTGCATATGCAAATACGTCAAGCGGCCGATCAGCGCCGCTTGGGGAAGTCATGACATTCTCTCGTTTGACAGGGCAGAGGGAATTTCCTCCTCTTCGCCCGCTGGCGCAAGGGCGCCTCCATTTCTCGAGTCGAGGTTTTCAGGATGAACGGCGCCGACCGCCTTTGCGACACGCTTCTGATCAACGGCGTCGATACCTGCTTCGCCAATCCCGGCACCTCGGAGATGCACTTCGTCGCCGCGCTCGACCGCAAGCCGCAGATGCGCTGCGTGCTCGGCCTGTTCGAGGGCGTGGTGACCGGCGCGGCCGACGGCTATGCCCGCATGGCCGACAAGCCGGCAGCGACCTTGCTGCATTGCGGCCCCGGCATGGCGAATGCGCTCGCCAACATGCACAATGCAAGGCGCGCCCGGACGCCGATGATCAACGTCGTCGGCGACCATGCCACCTACCATCTCCAGCATGACGCCCCGCTGACCAGCGACATCGAATCGCTGGCACATCCGATGTCGCATTTCGTCCGGCGCATCGCGACGGCCGAGGATGTCGGCCCCGCGATCGGGGAAGCCTATGTCGCCTCGCTGACCCTGCCCGGCGTCACCACCGTCATCCTGCCGGCCGACTGCGCCTGGGGCAGCGTCGAGCCCGCCGATCTCAAGCCGACCGCGCTACCGGCGCTCAAGAACGTCGATTCCGCCACGATCCGCGACGTCGCGGCCGGCCTGCGCAAGCATGGCAAGCGCGCGGCGATCATGCTGACGGGTCTCGCCCTGCGCGAGAAGCCGATGGAGATGGCGGCCCGGATCTGCGCGGCGACCGGCGCCCAGATCTTCAGCCAGATGTCGAACGGGCGCATCCAGCGCGGCGCCGGCCGCGTCGCCATGCCCAAGGTGTTCTACCCGATCGACAAGGCGCTCGATCAGCTCAAGGATGTCGATTATCTCGTGCTCGTCGGCGCGCAGGTCCCGGTCGGCTTCTTCGCCTATCCCGGCAAGCCCGGCCGCCTGATCCATGACGGCTGCGAGGTCGCGACGCTGGCCGTCCCCGGCGACGACCTGCCGGCCGCGATCACCGCGCTCGCCGAGGAGATGGGAGCGACGAAGACCGCGCCGCTCTACATCGCCCCGCCGCGCAAGGAGCAGCCCGGCCTGCCGACCGGCAAGCTCGATGCCGACAAGGCCTGCGCCATCGTCTCGGCGCTGCTGCCCGAGAACTGCATCGTCTGCGACGAGTCGGTCTCGTCGGGCCGCAGCTTCTATTACGACTGCCACAGCGCGCCGCAGCACGATTACATCCAGCTCACCGGCGGCGCGATCGGCGAAGGCATTCCGCTCGCCATCGGCGCGGCGGTCGCCTGTCCCGACCGGAAGGTCATCGGCATGCAGGCCGATGGCTCGGGCATGTACACGGTGCAGGGGCTGTGGACGCAGGCGCGCGAGAACCTCGACATCGTCACCGTGGTCTTCGCCAACCGGACCTACCAGATCCTGCATGGCGAGATGCGCGCGGTCGGCGTCAACGATTTCGGCCGCAACGCCACGCTGATGCTGAATATCGACGAGCCGGCGCTGGACTGGGTGTCGATGGCCAAGGGCATGGGCGTCGAAGCGGCGCGGGCCACGACGGCCGAGGAGTTCACCAGCCTGTTCAAGGCGGCGCTCAGCCGCAAGGGTCCGTTCCTGATCGAGGCGGCGATCTGAAGCGTGTCATCCCGCACGCGCTGCGGCACGAAGTACTGCGGCGCAGATGCGGGGCCGCCGCCAGAAAGAGGCGCCTTCTCGTCGTACGATCCCGTGTCTGCGCAGCGGCATTCACATGCCGCAGCGCGCACGGGATGACAGGCGGTAATCCCAGAGAAGACAGCGCTACTTGAACTCGCCCAGGAAGGCGTCGAGGCAGTCGCCGATCGCCTCGATGGCGTAGCCGCCTTCCTGCACCACCAGCGTCGGCAGGCCAAAGCCTTTCACTTGCCGGCCGATCGTGCCGAAATCGGAAGCCTCCAGCTTCAAGACGCCGATCGGATCGTCCTTGTGGGCGTCGTAGCCGAGCGCGATCACCACCGCCTCGGCGCCGAAATCGCGGATCGCCTTGCCGGCCTCGGCGACGGCGGCCTCCATCGCGGCGCCGCCCGCACCATGCGCCAGCGGCAGGTTGAGGTTGAAGCCCTCGCCCGGGCCGTTGCCGCGCTCGTCGGCATAGCCGGTGAAGAACGGATAGTAGTTCGACGGATCGGCATGGACCGAGATCGTCAGCACGTCGTTGCGGCGATAGAAGATCTGCTGCGTGCCGTCGCCGTGATGGGCATCGACATCGAGGATCGCGACCTTGCCGAATTTCGAGCGCAGGCGCTGGGCCGCGATCGCGGTGTTGTTGAGGTAGCAGAAGCCGGTGGCGCGATCGGCGCGGGCATGGTGGCCCGAGGGGCGGCAGAGCGAATAGACGGCGCGCTCGCCAGCCAGGATCGCATCGGCCGCTGAGACCGCGGTCTCGGACGAGCGCAGCGTCGAATGCCAGCAATGCTCGCCGATCGGCACCGACAGGTCACCGAGATACCAGCCGAGTTGGCCGATGAAGCCGGTCGGGCGGCAGGGCGGGCGGACATCCTCGTCCGGGCGGCCGCTCCAATAGGGGAAGGTGCTCGGCCAGACTTCCGGCCCACGCTCGGCCGGCAGGTCCTGCCAGCGCGCCCAGGCGGTTTCGAGGAATTTGACGAAGCCCGCATCATGGATCGCCAGGACGGGGTCCGTGCCATGTGCCGCCGGCCGCTCCGGCGCGATACCATGCTTCCTGAGAGCGCCGAGCAGACGCTCCGTCCGTTCCGGCAGGTCCTTTGGGGCCACGACCTTGCCGAAGCGCATGTATTGCTGAGGGTCGTGGAGGGCTTGGTCGGGGTGATAGAAGGCGCGCATCAGGCGAAGGGTCCTCGTCAACTGCGAGGCGACCGACGGCCTCGCAAGCGGATGCTAGCAACCACCGCCGCGCCGGTCAGCCATGACGATGCGCCCCTCCCCTGCGCGCAAGGCGGGGCTGCCGACTCAGGCTGACGCCAGCAGCACCCCGGACCGCCGGTGACGACAGCCCGGATGCTTCACAAACGCTTCGCCACCTCTTCGAGCATCACCTCGGTGGCGCCGCCGCCGATGGCCTGGACGCGGGCGTCGCGCGTCATGCGCTCGATCGCGCTCTCGCGCATGTAACCCATGCCGCCGTGGAACTGCAGGCAATCATACATCACCTCGTTGACCAGCTCGCCGCAATAGGCCTTGACCATCGAGACCTCACGGGTCGCGTCGAAGCCCTGCGCATCGAGCCAGGCCGCGTGGTAGACGAGCTGGCGGCCGGCCTCGACCTTGCCCGCCAGTTCCGCGAGGCGCTGGCGAATTCCCTGCTTCTCCCAGAGCGGCGCGCCGAAAGCCTTGCGCGTCTTCACATAGTCCAGCGTCAGGTCGATCGCCGCCTGCGCCTCGCCCATCGCCATGGCGCCGATCACCGTGCGCTCGTTCTGGAAGTTGCTCATGATCGCGTAGAAGCCGCGTCCTTCGTGCCCGAGCAAATTCTCGGCCGGCACACGGCAATCGACGAATGACAATTCGGCGGTGTCGGAGGAGCGCCAGCCATGCTTGTCGAGCGCACGCGAGACCGAGAAGCCCGGCGTGCCCTTCTCGACGATGAACATCGAGACCGATTGCGAGGGCCGCCCCTGCGGATCAGTCTTGGCCGCGACGCAGTAGAGATCGGCATAAACGCCGTTGGTGATGAACATCTTGGCGCCGTTGAGGACGTAATGGTCGCCCTCGCGCCGCGCCGTGGTGCGGATGCCCTTCACGTCCGAGCCGGCATCGGGCTCGGTCACGGCGACGGCGACAATTTTCTCACCCGCAATGATCGCCGGAAGATACTGGTCCTTCTGCGCCTTGCTGCCGGCATTGGCGATGTGGACCGAGGCCATGTCGGTGTGGACCAACGCCGTGATCGCGACCCCCGAGAAGGTCGAACGGCCCAGCTCCTCGGCGAGCACGACGGTTGCCATCGTGTCCATCTCGGAGCCGCCATACTCGGCCGGGTAGCGGATGCCGAAGAACCCGAGCTCGCCCATCTTGCGCAGCACGTCGCGCGGAACGAAGCCGTCCTCCTCCCATTTCAGGGCGTGCGGCTTGATCTCGGTCTCGACGAAGCGGCGGACCTGGTCGCGCAGTGCCTCGTGTTCCTCGGTGAAATAAGGCGAGCGACGGGCGCCTTCGCCTGCGAATGTCTCGACTGCCGACATGGCTTGCTCCTGCCCGACCGCTGCCTTGCGATCCGGGTCCCTGCCGGACGGTAGTGGATGAAGCGGGGAGATCAAGAGCGTTCGCCACGGTCGTCGATCGCAGCCCGGCCCATCGGCCGGCAGCCGCAAAGCCGCCGCCTTCACCTGTTTGGCTGAGCGGTCCAGCGCCGGCCGTCTCAGCGTCCGTTCATCGTGACCCGGCTAGAAGGAAACGAATCGCCCGCAGCGCCGGCCGCCGGCGGGAGAACGGAAAGGAACAACCATGTTGCGTCGTCAGCTCACGGTCTCGGCCCTCGCCTGCGCCGTCCTGCTCAGCGCCATCCCGGCCCAGGCCCAGTATTACGGCGGGCCCTATCGCGCCCCGCCGGCCTATGACGACGACGACGAGGACGATCGTCCGCCCCCGCCGCGCTACGACCGTCGCGGCTATGGCTATGAGCGCCCCTATTACCGGCAGCGCTACGGCGATCTCTGCGTGACGAGCCGTGGCGACTGCCCGACGCCACCACTGCCGCGCGGCGCCGGCTGCGGCTGCTACATCCCCGGCTTCGGCAACAAGCGCGGCATCGTACAGTAAATCTCGCGCCGGCCGCGTTCAGGGCCGGCGCGGGCTCTCCACTCCGAGGTAGCAGATGCCCTCGCCGGGCTTGGCCTTGGGGTTGGGGAAGATGATGAAGCCGTCGCGCGGCATCGTCACGACGGAGCCATCGGCGCGGCGCGCGATCGGCGTGCCCTTGGCGACGCGGTCGCCCGTCTTCCAGCGCCCCTCGACACGGTCGCCCTCGGTCTCGCAGATGACAAGGTCGTCCATGTGCACGACGACGCGTCCGGCCGGAGCCGGCGGCGCCTCGTCGGTCAGGCCGAGATGGGCAAGCACGTTGCGGATCGCCCTGTAGCCGACATCGACGGAAGCCGGGTCCTCGTGGCGCCCGCATTCCAGCGTCACACCATAGCCGCCGGCGAAGCGCATGAACTCCGTCGTGCCGAAGCCCTCGGTGACGGCGAGCCGCGGCAGGTTCAGCCGCTCGCGCGCGGCGATCAGCCGGACATAGATGTCGAGCCAGCCGTGGATCATCAGCTCGACGCCGAGGCAGGCGGCGAAGGCGGCCTCCGCCGCCCCGTGGCGGAAGGGCTCGAGCTCGCCGCGATTGTCGTCCGGGCCGAAGAAGACGAAGGGCACGCCCTCGCCGGTGAAGGAATGGACGTCGAGCAGTATGTCGTGCTGGCGCAGAATGGCAGAGAGGCGGTTGCCGATCCGATCCTCGTTGTCGCCTGGCTGCGGCCGCTCGCGCAGGTCGCGGTTGAGGTTGCGGTCGCCCTCGCGGGTGTTCTGCCGATAGGCCTTGGGATTGGCCACCGGCAGGAAAGTGACCTCGCCACGCCGGATCGAGACACGGCCCGCCCGGCAGTCCTCGATCACGCGGGCAATGGCGTTCGGCCCGCAGGTCTCGTTGCCATGCACGGCGCCGAGCACGAGGAGCTTCGGCCCCGCCTTCAGCCCGTGGAAGCGGACGGTTTCGAGCGGCGGATCGATCAGGTCTTTGGACGTCTCTTGGGTGGTCATCGGTCTACTTGTCAGGCTTTGCGAAGCTGCGAATGCGGGTCGAGGATGTCGCGCAGGCCGTCACCCAGGAGGTTGAGGCCGAGCACGGTGAGGAAGATCGCCAACCCCGGGAAGATCGAGATCCAGGGCGCGGTCGAGATCTGGTCGCGCGCATCGGAGAGCATCGAGCCCCAGCTCGGAAACGGCGGGCGGATGCCCAGCCCGAGGAAGGAGAGCGAGGCCTCCGCCAGCACGGCGCCGCCCATGCCGAGCGTGCCGATGACGATGATCGGGCCGGCAATGTTCGGCAGGATCTGCGTCAGCATGATGCGGAAGGTGCCGTAGCCGAGCGAGCGCGCCGCCTCGACATAGCCGAGCTGCTTCACCGAAAGCGTCGCGGCGCGGGTCAGGCGACAGGTGAACGACCAGTTGGTGAGGCCGAGCGCGATGAGCAGGCTGGTCAAGCCGGGGCTGAGGATCGCCATGATCGCCAGCGCGAAGATCAGCGAGGGGATGGCGAGCATCATATTGGTGAGGCCGTTGACGAAATCGTCCCACCAGCCGCCCCAATAGGCAGCGGAAAGACCGAGCGCGACGCCGATGCAGGTGTTGATGAGCTGCGAGACGATGCCGACCGTCAGCGAGATGCGGGCGCCGTAGAGCACACGGCTGTAGATGTCACGGCCCTGCGCGTCGGTGCCGAACCAGAATTCCGAGCCCGGCGGGATCTCGGCATTCATCAGGTTGGCGTCCATGACGGGGTCGGTATGGGCGAACCAGGGCGCGAAGACACCGCCGGCGACGACGAGCGCGAAGCAGGCGCCGCCGATCCAGAGATTGGCACGGAACTTCATGGGCGCGTGCCTCTCAGCTGTATTTGATGCGCGGATCGACGACGGCGCAGAGCACGTCGACGGCGATGTTCACGACGAGGAAGAAGAGCACGATCGTCAGGATGCAGCCCTGCACCACCGGGATGTCGCGCCAGGTGACGCTGTCGACCAGCAGCGAGCCGAGGCCCGGCCAGGCGAAGAGCTTCTCGACCACGACCGCCTGACCCAGCACCGAGCCGAATTGCAGGCCGAGCGTTGTCAGCACGATGACCAGCGCGTTGCGCAGGACGTGCCAGCGCATGACCCGATAGGCGCTCGCACCCTTGGCGCGGGCGGTCCGGACGAAATCGGCATGCATGATCTCGAGCACCGCGGCGCGCGAGGTGCGCGCCAGCAGAGCCAGCGGCGAGACGCCGAGCGCGATCGCCGGCAGCACGATGTAGCGCGGATCGCCGTCGCCATAGCCGAAGCTCGGGAACCAGCCGAGCGTCAGCGCGAAGGCATACATCAACAGAAGGCCGAGCCAGAACATCGGCAGCGAAAGGCCAGAAACGGCAAAGACCATCGAGAGCATGTCGACCCAGCTCCCCGGTTTCAGCGCCGCGAAGAAGCCCAGCGGCACGCCGATGACGATGGCGAAGAACATGGCGGCGAGAGCGAGCTGAAGGCTCGGCCAGAGCCGCTCGCCGATCAAGTTGATCACCGGCTGGCGCGTGCGGAAGGAATCGCCGAGATCGAAGGTCGCGAGGCCGCCGACATATTTCGCGAAGCGCAGCGGCAGCGGGTCGTTGAGCCCGAACTGCTCGTTCATGCGCGCGATGGTCGCAGCGTCGATGTTGCTGCGTCCGTCAGCCATCTGGCTGGTGGCGAAGTTGCCGGGAATGACGCTGAACAGCACGAAGATCAGCGCCGCGACCGCCAGCAGGATCGGGATCGCCTGAAGCAGGCGCCGCGAGACATAAGGCAACATGACAAGGACTCCTGACCGCCGCCGCGGGGAGCCGATCGATCGCCCCGGCAGACGCCGAAGAGCGGATCAAACCGGGCCCATTGCGCATGGTGACCACGGAAAACCAGATCGTCATTCCGGGCTTGACCCGGAATCCATCGTAGAGCGCAGCGCCTTATGATGGATTCCGGATCGGCGCCGCTATCGCGGCTTGTCCGGAATGACGGAGGTGTTTCCGCCACCCGGGCGGATGGCCCGGATGGCACATTTCAGACCGCGCTTACTTCGCCGCCGGCGAGGAAGCGTCGACCCAGAGATCCTCGTAGCGCTGCAGCGCGAGCTCGGTCGCGTTCGGCTGGAGGCCATGCAGCCAGGGCTGATAGGCCATCACCGCCTTGTTGTAGTTGAAGAACCAGACCGGAGCCTCGTCCTGCAGCATGGCGTTGGCCTTCTTCAGCAGCTCGAGCTGCTTGGTTGCATCGGCCTCGTTCGAGGCGTCGTCGATCAGCTTGTCATAGGCTGCGTTCTTGAAGGTGGTGTAGTTGCAGGACGAGCGCGGCGTCGAGGAGTGGAAGCACTTCAGCGCCGTCAGCGTGTCCGGACCGGAGGTGTTCGACCAGATATAGGCCTGGAAGTCGCCGCCGACGACCACGCCGCCGAGCGCCGAGGTCTCGACCGGCTTGACCTTCACCTTGATGCCGACCTTGGCGAGCATCGGGATCGTCGCCTCGACGATCGGGATGCCCCAGCTCTCGTTCGGCGTCGCGGTCCATTCGAACTCGAAGCCGTCGGGATAGCCGGCTTCCGCCAGCAGCTTCTTGGCCTTCTCCGGATCATAGGCGTAGGGCTTGGCGTCCTTGTCGAAGGCCGGCGAGGACAGCGGCAGCCAGCTCGCGGCACGATAGGCCTTGTCGCGGACCAGGCGCTTGATGATCAGATCGCTGTCGATGGCGTGGTTGATCGCCTGGCGCACCCGCTTGTCCGAGAAGGGCTTGAACGAGGGGTTCATGCCCATGTTGCGGGTGAAGACCTCGGCGACCTCCAGGATGCCCTTCGACAGGTTGGCATCGGCCTTGTAGGCGACGTACTGGGTCGAGCCCAGGATCGAGACGTCGATCTCCTTGTTGCGGAAGGCGACGTCGCGGGCAGCCGCCTCGCCCATCGGCGAGATGACGAGCTTGTCGGCGTAGGGCTTGCCGGCCTGATAGTACTTGTCCCAGCGCTCGAAGGACATGCGCGAGCCGGGGACGTGCTCGACGAACTTGAAGGGCCCAAGGCCGATCGGCTTGTTGAAGAAGTCAGGCGCCTGCGCCTCCTTGGCCGGCATGATCGCCGTCTGGCCCTGGAACAGGAAATAGCCGGGATCGGCCTTGTCCGTCAGCGTCATCTCCAGCGTGAAGTCGTCGATCTTCTTGAGGCCGGAGATCTCCTTGGCCTGGCCCTTCTGGACATCGGTCGCACCCTGGATACGGGCGACATAGCGCGCGCCGGGGAAATTCTTCGAGCCGTCCATGATCCGGGTGTAGGACCAGATGATGTCGTCGGCCGTCATCTTGCGGCCGTTATGGAAGAGCGCGTCGTCGCGCAGCTTGAAGGTGTAGGTCTTGCCGTCCGGCGAAACCGTGACGCTCTTGGCGAGATCGAGCGCCGGCTTGCCGGCCTTCGAATCCCATTTGTAGAGCATGCTGTGCAGCGCGTAGGTGTAGATCTCGTCCTGGATCTGGTTCGAGACATGGCTGTCATTGCTGACGAAGGACGCGCCGTAAGGCGCCGTGAAGCGGATCGTCCCGCCGCGGCGCGGCTCCTGGGCCTGGGCCTGTACCGTAAAGGCTGCCAGCGTCAGCGCGGTGGCGAAGGCAAATTTCTTCAACAACACGATTACTCCTCCCGTTTCCTATCGGCTCCGGCTGATCCGGAGTTTTTTGCTTCCAAGTGGAACCATAACGGCTTTGCCACGCTTGTCTTCCCCCGCGCGGTCAAATCTCCGGGGCAGCTCCGCAATTCACGGCGTTACAGACCCGCCCGGGATTATTTTTCGCATTTTCTTCAAACGAACCGCTATTCTTCGCTCGAAAATGCCTTGGCTCACGCCCGTTCGTAGACGACCTCGCCGCCGAGGATGGTGAGGTCGCAGCGCGTATCCTTGAGGATGTCGGCCGGGTCGGCCGTGAGCAGATCGCGCGAGAACACCGCGACGTCGGCCAGGAAGCCCGGCGCGAGGCGGCCCTTCACATTCTCCTGCTTCTGCGAGAAGGCGCCGAACTCGGTATAGGCCTGCAGCGCCTCCTCGATCGAGACGCGCTGGGACGCATCCATCACCGTGCCCTTCCAGGTCTGGCGGGTCAGCATGGTGTGGAAGTTCGGGAAGGGGTTGGGGTCGCAGACCGGGGCGTCGCTGCCCGTCGCCGGCTTCAGGCCAAGGTCGAACCAGGTGCGGAAGGGATAGCTCGGCAGCGCCCGCTCCGGGCCCAGAACCTTGACATAGGCATCGCCAAAATCATGGATGAAGACCTGCTGCGGGCAGGGATAGATGCCGGCCTTGACCATGCGCTCGTGCTGGGCCGCGGTCGAGAAGCCGCAATGCTCGATGCGATGGCGCCGGTCCGGATCGGGATAGGCGGCGAGCGCCTTCTCATAGGCGGTAATCAGCTGCTCGATCGCGGCATCGCCGATCGCATGACAGACGAGCTGGTAGCCCTTCTTATGGGCGTCGAGCACCATGCGCTCGAGCTCGGCATCCTCCCACATCCAGACGCCGGTGGTCTTGTCGTCGCCGAGATAGGGCTCGGTCATCCAGGCCGTGCGGCCGCCGGCCGAACCGTCGAGGAAGAGCTTGACGCCGCCGATCATCAGCATCTCGTCGCCCGTGCCGGAAATCAGGCCGGCGTCGTAGCATTGCGGCACGATCGAGCGGCCGTCATCGCCTAGCAGGGTCAGCCAGGTGCGGACCGGCAGGCGGCCGTCACGCTTGGCGCGGTGATAGGCCGCGATCTCGCCGAAGCCGCCCTTCTGGCCGACGGCAGCGTCCATGCAGCTGGTGATGCCGAGCGAGAGCAGGTAGCGGCCGCCGCGCTCGATGCCGGCGATGATGTCCTCCTCGGTCGCCGCCGGAATCGCGGCCTGCACCGGGGCGCGGGCGTTCTCGGCGAGCAGGCCGGTGAGCCGGCCGTTCTGCTGCTCGATCAAGCCGCCTTGCGGCGTCGGCGAGCTCTCGTCGATGCCACCGAGGCGCAACGCCTCGGAATTGCAGATCGCGATATGGCCGCAGGCGCGCACCAGCATCACCGGGTTGTTCGGCGCGGCGCGGTCGAGTTCCTCGCGATAGGGATGACGGCCGGTGTCGAGCTTGGTCTGGTCGTAGCCGCGCGAGAGGATCCATTCGCCGGGCTTGGACTGTGCGGCACGGACCGAGATGGCGCCGAGCAGGGCTTCCAGCGTCGGCGCGCTCTCCGGCTTGGAATCGACCCAGCCCATGGTCATACCGAGCGAGACGAGGTGCAGGTGGGAATCGTTCAGGCCCGGCGTCGCCAGCCGGCCCTTGAGATCGATGACGCGGGTCTTCGGCCCGATCAGCGGCTTGATCTCGACATCACTGCCGGCGGCCAGCACCTTGTCCCGGAAGATCGCCAGCGCCTCGACGACGCCCTCCTCGCGCCCGCACCAGATCGGTCCGTTGCGCAGCACGATATCGGCCTGAATCGCCATGGTTTCCTCCTGCCTATACTGTCTTCGCTGGCGCCTTGCGGCCCGACCTTAGGCGAGGTCGGTCGCCCAGCTCAAAAGCCAACGCAACTCGTTGATTTAAGACCGCCCGCCCGCGCCCCATCCGCGATGTTCCACGCGAAAGACGATATGTCGCGATCCAGCATCCTGCGTGACCAAGCGGGCCATATCTTTTCGCAGATCGGGCCAATCTTCGTCGCGCGAGGACGGTGCGAGGCGGGGTTATGGGTCAACACTTCGCCTCTCAGATATCGTCGAGCGGGAAGATCGGGCGGCGCACCTTCTTGTAGGGGCGTTCCTTGAAGTTGCGCGTCGAGAGCGCGCCTGTGTCAACCTCGATCACCTCACGCGCGATCGGTTCGAAGGCGGCGCGGAAATGCTGCATCGACTTGACGATCACCGTCGATTTCCGGGTCGGATCGACGCCGAGCGAGGTGAACTGGGCGAGGTCCGTCGCCTGGCCGTTATGGGTGATGACGATGATCTCGACATCGTCGACGCGCAGCAGGGCCGAGAGCCCGTAATTGCGCCAGACGCCACCGGCCATCGGGCCGTAGCACATGAAGTAGCCGTCGGTGAGTGCGACGACATGGGCGTCGAGGTCGAGCGGCCCGCCGCCCATGGTCGGATCGACCTTGCCGCCGAGCCTGATCCGGCCGCGCTTGCCGACGCCGATCACTTGGGCGGCAAGCGCCGCTTCGGGGTCGCAGATCGCGTGGAAGCCGACATTCCTGAGCTTCGCATCGAGGACGGCACGCAGCAGGTTAGTGGCGTCGCCATAGGCGCCAGAGCCGGGATTATCGGAATAATCCGAGATCACCACGGGCTTGTAGCCGGGCTTGCCCGTATCGGCCTCGCCAGCCTTGGCGTGGGCCATGGCCTCGGCCAGAGGCGTGAAATGGATCGAGGAGAAGCGGCGCTGCTCCCAGGCGTAGTCCATCAACTCCTCGGCGATGGCCTGAGCCTTGCCGCGATCATCGGCCGTAACCGCGACCGACGGGCCGATATCGTGGACGTCAGCCGAGGAAAAGCCGGCCTGGACACTGACGACCAGTGCATCGCCGGAGGCTTCCAGCGCGTCGCCCCGGCGCAGCAGCTCCAGAAAGGGCGGCGAGGTCGTGCGGCCGCCGTCGAGCGCGTAGAGGATCGGGCGGCGGGCGAGCGCGACCTTGGGCTTGATTTCGCCCTTCATCGCCCGTTGCAGCAGCTCCGCCGCCTGCCAGGTCCGCTCATATTGGTCGATATGCGGATAGGTGCGGTAGGAGATCAGCGCATTGGCGTTGTCGGCCATGAGCTGCGTCACCGTCGCATGCAGGTCGAGCACCGCGACGACGGGCACATCCGGGCCGACGCGCTTGCGCAGCCGCGCCAGCAACTCGCCTTCGCCGTCATCCGAGCTTTCGGTCGCCATCGCGCCATGCAGATGCAGCAGCACGCCGTCGACGCCTGCGGCGGCATCGACGATCTGGCCGGCGAAGAGATCGAAGGCTGCATCGGTGACGCGGCCAGAGGGATTGGCCCCGGTCACCAGCGGGTGGACGAGGCTCCAGCCGAACTTGTCGGCGGCCTCGAAGGCAGCCCCCATCGAGGTGCGGGTACCGCGGAAGGCACCGGGAATCTCGTTGTCGCGATAGGCGCCATGCGCCCGGAAGGTGGCCTCGTCCGTGAGCTGAACACTGAAGGTGTTCGTCTCATGCATGAACTCGGCGATCAAAACGCGCGGCACCATCATCTCCCCAAAGCTGTCGTTCAATTTTTTTGACAGTTTTGGCGAGGCACCGGCGGAATTGCCACCGATTTCCGCGCATGCATCCCCTCAGGCGAGAGCGCTTGTCGAAATGTGGTGAATATGCTGAACTTGGCGGAACCAGCTCGACGCTCGCATCTGTGGCGTTTTGACGGAATCGCGGCATCGACCCGGGGCTTGGCGTCAACGAAAAGCCCAGGAATCCAAGCGCGATCGACGATCGGCTGCGGCGGTCCACAACAGGGGGCGACAGGCTGACGAGAGAGGCCTGCGCAACATGGCGCTGCGGCGGGTCAGCTCCGATCTCCTGCGCCTCGTCTCAACTGCTCGATCCCCTCCCCCAATACCACCATGACGCGCGGATCACGCGATTGGGCGACGTTGAAGCGCATGAAGCCGCCCGCACTCTGCGAGACGCTGAAGACGTTGCCGGGCGCCAGAACCACCTCCTGCGACACCGCCAGCCGCGCCAGCTCCGTGGAATCGATCCCCTCCGGCAGGCGGCACCAGAGGTAGAAGCCGCCGCGTGGCATCAGCCACGGCGTGATCCCCAGCTTCTCCAGCCGGGCAGCCACCTCGCGGCGGGCCTGGGCGAGCCGGCGGCGCACCTCCTCCATATGCTTGCGATAGCCGCCGCCGGCGAGGAGACCGGCGACGAGATCGGCCGCAAACGGCCCGGGTCCCCCGAAATTCGTCGCGACCTGAAGGTCGACGAGCCCCTCGATCCAATCCGCCCGCGCGGCGATGTAGCCGCAGCGCACGGAGGCCGAGAGCGTCTTCGAGAAGCTGCCGATGCGGATCACCCGGTCGAGACCGTCGAGCAAGGCAAGGCGCGCCGAAGGCTCGGGCTCGAAATCCGCGAAGATCTCGTCCTCGACGACGATCAGATCATGGGCGGCAGCGGCTTGCAGGACCCGGAAGGCGGTTTGCGGCGAGAGGCTCGCCCCCGTCGGGTTGTGCAAGCCGGAATTGGTGAGATAGAGGCGCGGCCGCTCGGCCGCGACCATGGCCTCGAAGGCTGGGACATCCGGCCCCGACACGGTATAGGGCACCCCGAGCACGCGCAGCTGATGCGCCCGCAGCAGAGCCTGAAAGTTGAAATAGCAGGGATCGTCGACAAGGACCGTATCGCCCGGCCGCAGCAGAAAGCGGCAGATCAGATCGAGCGCCTGGGTTCCCGAGCCGGTCAGCAGGAGCTGCTCGGGACTGGCGGCGAGCCCCTCTTCGGCGAAGCGCCCCAGCAGATGGCGGCGCAGAGCCGGCGAGCCGCGCGTGCCGCCATATTCGGAGAGGACCGGATTTTCCGCTTTGGCGAGCGCCCTGAAGCCACGGCGCAGCGCCTCGCCCGGCATCCAGTCGGCCGGCAGCCAGCCGCAACCCGGCTTGAGAGCCGCCTCGTCGGCATCGAGCGACTGGCGCGAGACCCAGAACGGATCGACCGCGCGTTCGCGCGGGGATGCCGCTTGCGTCAACGCCAGAGGCGGCAAGCCGCTGCCGGTGACATAGAAGCCGGAGCCCTGGCGGGCGCGGATCAGGCCCTCGGCGGCGAGCCGGTCATAGGCTTCGACCACGGTGGAGGGCGAAACCCGCATCGCCGCCGCGAAACGGCGGATCGAGGGCAGCCTGTCGCCGGGCGCCAGCGCCCGTGCCGCTAGCCTGTCGCGGATCGCGGCCATCACCGCCACCGTCCGTCCCGATCCGGCGTCGGAGTCGTTCATATCGCCAACTGTCATGCCATTCATGCCCATACAGTTCGCCATGAATGTACCGGAGTGTCGCTGTCGTGGCGAGCCAAAGCCAGCTAGCTCTGCACGGATGCGGAACGAGGCAACGACGATGCAGAGCGACTGGGCCGGCAAGGGATGGGGCAGCGGCTTCATCGGCGTGCTGATCTTCAGCGGCTCTCTGCCCGCGACGCGGGTGGCGATCGCCGGCTTCTCGCCGCTGTTCCTCACCTCCGTCCGCGCGGTGATCGCGGCACTGCTCGGCGCCGCCTTCCTCGTCCTGCTGCGCCAGAAGCGGCCGGCGCGCTCCGATCTCGGCCCGCTCGCCATCGTGGCGCTGGGGGTCGTGCTCGGCTTTCCGCTGCTGACGGCGCTGGCGCTGCAGCATATCACCGCGGCCCGCTCGATCGTGTTCGTCGGGCTGCTGCCTCTGGCCACGGCATTGTTCGGCGTCCTGCGCGGCGGCGAGCGGCCGAAGCCGGCTTTCTGGCTGTTCTCGCTGCTCGGCGCCGCGACCGTCGCCGGCTTCGCGCTGGCCCATAGCGAAGGCAGCTCGGCGGCCGGCGACCTGCTGATGATCGCCGCCATCCTGCTTTGCGGCCTCGGTTATGCCGAGGGCGCCGCGCTCTCGCGGCGGCTCGGCGGCTGGCAGGTGATCTCCTGGGCGCTGCTGCTGTCGCTGCCGGCGATGGCCTGTCTGACGCTGCTGTTCCTGCCGGCGTCGTGGCAGGGGATCGGCGTTCCCGCCTGGCTCGGGCTGGCTTATGTCTCGGTGTTCAGCATGCTGATCGGCTTCGTGTTCTGGTATCGCGGGCTCGCGCTCGGAGGCATTGCCGCCGTCGGGCAGTTGCAGCTTCTGCAACCGTTCTTCGGCCTGCTGCTGGCGGGGCTGCTGCTCCATGAACCGATCGCCTGGACGATGATCGCCGCGACAGTGGTCGTGGTGCTCTGCGTCGCCGGCGCCAAGCGCTTCGCCTGAGCCTGCCCTGTTCGCTCGACCGCCCATGGCGCGGCAATAGACGCCCCCCGGCAGCGAACCGAGTGCAGGCGAATCCCTCCTGCCGGAAGCCGGGCCTCGATCGACGTTGTCCAAGTCACGAGAGCCGCGTAAATTTACGCTCCCATTCGCCGGAGGCGGACATGGCTCTTTCCGATGACCTGGTGGCCTGGAGCGTCAAGCGCATCGGCCAGAAGATTGGCGACGGCGAATGCTGGACGATGCTCGAAACCGCCCTGACGGACTGCGGCGGCAAGACCTCGACCCAAATCATGGGAAAGGTCGGGCCTGACGACGACTATGTCTGGGGAACGCTGGTGAAGGACCTGCGCCGCGACGTTGTCGTCGGCGACATTCTGCAGTTCCGCAACTTTGCCTGGGAAGACAGGACCGAGGTGAAGACCACACATCCGGACGGCAGCTGGGAAACCGGGGGCACCACCGTCGAGAAGCGTCCGCACCACACCGCGATCGTCGAGGCGGTGGTAGAACAGGGCGTCGTCGACGTGCTGGAACAGAATGTTCCCGGCGGCGATCCCATCCATCGCCAGCGCCTGCACATCGTCTCGTTTCTGGGTCCGAAGGTGAAGAAGACTTTGCCGAACGGAGACGTGGTCGAGACCACACCGAACCATCGCGTCACGGGCACGGTCTGGGCCTATCACCCGCAGGTCCCGCAACCGGGCAAGAAGCCCTGAACCTCCGGGCGCGCGATCACCGTCGCGCGCCGGGCGGAAAGTCGACAGCGCCTGCGCTCGTCCTCACTGGAACGCGCGGCGCACGACCTGTTCGAAGACAGGCTTCGCGGGGCCGGCTTTCTCGATGTCGGCGCGGTGCGCCTCCGCGCAGTCCAGCGCCAGGCTCAACGGCACCGTGTATTGCGCATGCCCGGTCAGCGCCTCGCCGGCCTCAAGCATGGCGGTGGCGAAAGCCGCAGGCATCGGGGCCGGTTTCACCGGCTCGTCGAGAGGCGCATCACAAAGCCGTGGCGGCGAGACCACGAGATATTGCCGGCATGTGAAGGGCCTCTCTGCGTAGATGCTGCAGGCGTCATCGGCAAGGAACGGGCAGACGAGCCTCAGGGCCATGTAGCGTCGCGCCACGGCGCGTGCTTCTTCGCGCGTCATCGCCGGGTCGCGCTGCATATAGGTCTCGTAAAGCCCGGCCTCGTGCAGCCGCGCGACATTGGCGGCAAAGGCCTTTCGCACGGAAGTGCCGCGCGGCTCGGGCAATCCTTCGACGAGCCGCGCCAGAGCATAGGCTTCAGGCGGCGTCACCGGAACCGGCTGGGCACGGCAGCAGGCCGAGCAGCCCTTGGCACAGGATACATGCGCGCCGCCCGCTTCGGTATGCGCGATCGTCGCGTCGATGACGCGATCGTCCAGCTCACGCAACGCGGGGAGCAATTCATCAAGCCGCGCGGAGCGATCCGGAAGCCTTGCATCGATCTGCACGGGCCGGCCGTGCACACGAAGCGCAAGCCGCACGCTTCCGGTGTCTTCGGGATTTCCAGCCATCTTGCAACTCCGGATCCCTGACAGGAGAGCAGACGCCAAAGGCGAGAGCTCTCCAGGATGACATGAACCCTAAAAGCCCGCTTCCATTCTCAATTTCTCGTGCTCTTCGGCCGTCTTCGAGAGGGCTGACCGTCGCATCCGGGAGAGCCTGCGACTCCGGCACTGATATCGTCGATGCCTGCAGCTTGCTCGCACCAACAGGAATGCCAACGTTTTTCTTGAGGGCCCGGGAACACGGGCGAATGCCAGCCAGCGGCAGATACGAAAAAACCGGCCGCTTCGGCCGGCTTACGAACGCCCGCGCATGCAGGCGGATATGAAAATGGTGCGCAAGAGGGAGCCGATTAATTTGTCTAATAAATTGATTTCATTTGATTATTTTTCGTATGATTTTAATGAGGGCCAACGATAAGGCCAACATTCTGCGCGTCTAGCGGCGAATGTCGATGGCAACTGTCTCGCATCCCCGATCGCGACGCTTCGTCGCAGCCAGATAAGGCCGCAGCTTCGTCGGAATGTCGCTCATCAGGATCAGTTCGCACTCGACCGTTTCGCCTGCGTCCTTCAACAACGCCAGCTCACCCGCGGGAACGGACGTATCCCAGGCGAAGCTGTCGGACATGAGCGTCAGCACACTCCGCTTGTAAGCCGTGTCCAGATTGTCGAGCTGATCGCCCTTGGTTTCCAGCACCGTGATACGGGCCCGGCCGTCGCCGCGCTGCACGGCAAAAATGAAATCTGGATAGATCCGATGTCGCTTCCAGCCCTGAATCGAATATTGCTGTCGCGCGACGTTTCGGTGCCACCAGGTCAACGCCTTCTCGCCGTCGAGATGCACCGCGACGTTGCGCTCGTCGCCGTTGAAGTCGGCGCGATAGACCGGCGCAAACAAGCTGCGCTCGACCGGTTTGTAGTGATCATCAAGCAGGGGTGGCGCCGTGTCTGGCTGCGTCGTTTCCACAGTAAACGGCATCCGCCAATTGCGACCGTCGAGGCGCAGGCGAAATTGAATCCGCCCATCTTTGACGCCGCCGCGGAATAGCTCTTCGGCCCGCCGGTCGCGTTCCGCTTCAAGGCCACGCCGCAGCTCTTGGATAATGACGCCCGCGGCCCGCCCGATCTTTGCGGCGCTGAAGCCTCTTGCCGTCAGCCGCTCCAAAGCCCGGCCCACGATGTCACGGCCCACAAAGGGATTCTGCACGATGTCGCTGATCATGCGCACGGCGTATGCGGGATCGAACCGCAAGGCTTCCGCGCTCGCCGACACCGCTTCGGCCGCGATCAACTCTTCACCGGCATCTGCAAGAGAGATGCGCTGCAATTGCGCCTCTGCCTCCTGCACGTTCTCTGGCACAATATCCATGATCGCCGTCGGATCGAAGCCACGCCAATCGATCGCGGAGAGAATGTCGCCTTCATAGTCGAGGTCGCGCGGCGCTGCGCCTTCGACCATCAGCACCTTGGGCAGATAGATGTCGGTGCTCTTGAACGCCGGCCGCCGTTCGATAGGACGGGACACGTTGGGCGTCGCGGTAGCGTCCGACGCAGCGAGCTTCACGACGAGATCGCCGAGGCCATCATTCTCCAGCCCCTTCTTGATCGCGCCGACCGCATCGCCGGTCTTGGCGTGGTGCGTGATGACATGGCATTCGTCGAGTGCCGGAATGTCGGTCTTCATCGCGCCGGGCTGGCGCAGAATGCGGCCGACAAGCTGTGTCAAGGCGGAGAGATTACTTTGCGCCGCCAGCGCGCACAGCACATAGGCGAAGGGACAATCCCAGCCTTCCTGAAGCGCCGATTTGGTGATGATCGCCCGGACGCGGTTCGTCGGCGACAGCAGGTCGAGATTTTCGGGTTGGTTGAGGTCGTTGGTCTCGGCCGTCTTCACGGCGATTTCCGCGTCGTCGAAGCCGGCCGTCTTCAGCCAGTCGCGCACGTCCTCCGCATGGATGAAGCCGGCGCCACGCTGCTCTTTGCCTGTGCGCTCGACCTGAATGAGGGCGATCGGCCGAATATAGCGGTTTGTTTCCGCGCGTAGCGTCGCCGCATGCCTGTCGAGTTCGGCGAGCTTCAGGACGGCGGCGTTCAGCGTCGCCTTCCAGTCGTCGCCCTGGCGCGGGTCCAGGTTGAGCGGCATCTTGATCATGCCCTCCAGGTCCAGCTCCTTGCCCGTCACCTCCACCAACACATTCTGGAAGCGCGCAGGCGCCGGGTTCTTGCCGCCTTTGGCTTCAATGTCCTTCGGGGTCGCCGTCAACTCCAGCACGAAACAGGGATTGAAGCCGTAGAGCGTCCGGAAGGCGAGATCGGACGTGGCGCGGTGCCCTTCGTCCATGACGACGACGGGCCGGATGATGCGCAGGGCGTTGCCGAGCGAGTCCTTCACCATCGGGAAGAAGTCGTCATAGGCGTCGAGGTTGGGAATGGCGGCGATCAACGCCTTGTGCTTGTCCTGCTCCGCTTCGGGCGGCGCAAAGCCATGCACGTCCCCTCGGTCTCGGAAGATGCGTAGCGTCTCGTTGGTTTCGCGATTGGCGGATTGTAGCATCAGGAGCATCACACAAAGCTGCTCCTCCACATCGCGGGCGTCGAGCCGGTCGCCCTTTTCCATGATCCGCACACGGTTCGCCGCCGCCCGGTCCAGCATCTGCCGATAGGGATGCTGCCGGTCGGCGAGATGTTTCAGCGTCTGCGCGTAGATCGCTTCATTCGGCACGATCCACAGCACGAAGCCGGTATTGCGGTTGAGATAGCGGCCGAAGACGCGCGAGATGGCCTGCACGGCCAGCAACGTCTTGCCGCCGCCGGTGGGCACCTTCAGCACGGCGTTGGGCACAGCGCGACCGACACCGTCAGCGCGCGGCGAATAGGGAATGGGGAAGCGCGATACCGGCAGCTTGCCAGCCTTCCGCAGCGCCTCCCATGTCTCAGCCGGGAAATCCGGCACCGGCAGCTTCAGTTGGGGCCTTTCCGCAGCCAGTTTCGCGATGGCGTCGGCATTCGCCTTTTCCGCCTTCAAGGCGTCTAGATAGGCGTCGAGCGTGGTCAGCACCCGGTCCTGATAGTCGAGCTGGCGCAGCACCCGTCAGCTCCGTTCGATGCGGTAGAGCGCGAAGGGCAAGGGCACGAATTCGACCGGCACGCCGTTCTCGGCGAGCACCTTCTGGCTGACGAAGCGCGCCGGGGCGAAGACGAGATGCTTCGCCTGCGGGTCCTTTGCCACGAAGCCCCTGGCGCGGGACAGCGTCAGGGCCGCGTCGGGCGATTTCAGCCAGTCGAGATCGGGCCGATAGATCAGCCAGAGATGTTGACCATCGACCGCGCCGAGATAGCCTTCCGCCTCCGCCATCCCAGCCGGATCGAAGGCGCGATTGGTCGCCATGTTGAAGAGCGCCGCCCCCAACGCAGCAAAGGACGGCAGCGTTTCACCGGACAGGATTTTGTCTAGTTCGACCGGCGGCCCCAGCGTGCAGTAGGTGAAGCTGCCGCCGAGCCCTTCCGTTCGCTCGGCAATGGACTTCTCGCCAGTGACGATCAGTTCGCCGTCCCTGATGTCCTTCTTGATCCGATCGTACTCATGACCATGGAGGTTTTCGATGGCCTGCACCTTGTGGACTAGCGCGTTGGCTTTTTCGATCGCGCGCCAATTGAGCTTCTCTCGCATCAACTCGGTGCGCTGGCTGCCGGTGAAAGCGTACCCACTCATGACTTGTCGCACGCGCTCAGCGGTGAGCCCGTCAGCGTAATCCTCGCCTTCGACAAGGATGAAGCGCCGACTACCACCGTCTCGCTTGTTCGCTTCGAGGACGGCATGGGCTGTGGTGCCCGAACCTGCGAACGAGTCCAAAACGATCGACGTTCTGGAAGCAGCAATCTGGACTATGCGGTCTAGTAAACGACGGGGCTTGGGAGTCACGAAGACGTCGTCTTCATCACTCCCGTTATCCGACTTTTCATCCTGATCGGCGAACCGCTCAGGAATTATCTTGTTCAATTCGGACTTTGAATTGCGGGTACTGCCGACCTCCTGCCACCGCCACAAGGTTTGGGGCACGACGCCGTCTCTGACCTCGCTCAGGAAACGCTTGATATTCGGTGCCGACTTGCCGTCCTCGCCCCACCAAATCCTCTTGTCTGCATCCAATTTCCAGAAATTTTCCTCACTGACGGTCCAGTAGCGTCCGCGCGGCGGGCCTTCGATGAGCGGCCCATTCGGTATCTGGATCGAGTAGACGCCCTTGGAATAGTAATTCCGAGCATCAAGATCACTCAACATCCATGGACCACGCGGATCGTTGTCAAAATTCTGATAACGCGCAATCATTGCCTCGCTGCGAGGCACCAAATTTGGCCTCCAGAGGTTTTTGTCTTTCGCGTACACAAGTATATAATCATGATCTACACTGAAATGCTGAGCCGTATTTTTTGGGCTATCCGCCTTATGCCAAATTACATTAGCAACGAAATTCTCTTCACCAAAAATTTCGTCGCAAATCGAGCGCGCGCGATGAATCTCGTTATCGTCCAAGGTCATCCAAAAGCTGCCGCCTTCCGCCAGAAGCTCGTGTAGCAATCGAAGACGCGGCCACATCATGGCACACCATTTGTCGTGGCGTAGGCCGTCCTCAATGCCGATCGGATTAGCCGCGAGCCATTCCTTGATCAGCGGCGAATTGACGTTGTCGTTATAGCTCCAGCCTTCATTGCCGGTGTTGTAGGGCGGATCGATGAAGATGCAGTCGACCTTGCCGGCATAGAGCGGCATTAGGGCCTTTAGCCCGAGCAGATTATCGCCATGGATGATTAGATTTCCGTCGAGCGCGACCGAGCCAATGCCCTTATCGGGTTGCGGAACAAGCGGCCGAAAGGGCACGGCAAGGTGGTGGTTATAGACGAATTCCTTGCCCTTGAACGACAGTTCGGTCACGCCCCGGCACTCCGCAAATCAGCCCCGGCCAGACATAGCATCGAACGGCAGCGCTGGCACAAGCGGTGGTTGACCGCCTCGGTGCCGGCTTGCACATTGGCTTTGCGGAGCGGGACGACATGGCAGCGAAACCTCATCGGCTGACATTGGCGCGAAAGGACTGGCTCGACGCCATCGCCTTCGGCGCCACGCATTTCAAAGCCTATCCGCACCAACTCGTGACGCTGGAGAGCGAAGGACGCAACCTGCTCTTCGTCACGCGCAATGGCGAGTTCCCGATCGCCGCCGCCGGCACCTGGCCGACACCGGTCAAGCTCCGCGCCACCGACCTGCGCAGCCGGCCTTGGGATTTCCTGCCGGACGCCCCGCTGACGCTGACATTCGATGGCGCGCGCATCACGATCGGAACCGTCGATCGAACCATCGCGGTGCCGGCCAAGCCGGGCTGAATGACCGGGCGATCTGCGCCAGCGCAGCCCTTCAGGAAGCACGACGCCGCAAGATAGCCGCCGCGGCCGTCATGATCTGATCTTCCGACATGCAGCCGGGATTGCGAGCCCCACCGGGACGCAGCCCGGCGAAGATTTCGGCCTGACGACGGCCGGGCACTTCGCCGTAATGCGTGAAGGTGGTATCGAGCTTCTCGTGCCCCAAGTTCTGGCTCCAGGCCTTGTGCTCCTCCAACGTGGCGCAGACTTCGTGCTGGTATGCGGCCAGCGTCTTCCGCAGCGAATGCGGATTGAAATGGGGCAAGCCGGCGGCGCCGAAGGCTTGGCGGAAGATGCGCCGGATCGGCTCGGCCGATGCCCAGCCATGGCGGCTCAGTCCGGCGGGACTAAATCCGCCATCGGGCCCGATGCCCATCTCGGTCGCCGGAAACAGCGGATCGTCCGGCCCGAACAAGAGCACCGTCTTCAGAAAAGCGACCCAGTCGGAAATGATGGCTTCGAGGTCGCCCCCGACCGGGAAGAACCACGTCGTATAGGTCTTGCTGAATTTGGTCCGGACGCCATCGCGCGGCTCATGCGCGATCGTTCGCGCTCCCAGGTCGACATGCTTCAGGCGGAAGCTCGCAATCGCGTTGTCACGCGCGCCGCTCACCAGGGCGAAGGCGATCACCGCGCGGTCACGCTTCTGAGTGTCCGTCTCTGCCCGCATTCCCCGCACCACGCGCAGAACCATCGCGACGCTCGGTGCAGGCCGATCGCGCTTGGCTGTGGCGATCCGCGCATCCTTGGTTGACGGATTGAAATACTCGACATCGCCATAACTCAGGCGGCGATATCCCTGTCGGCCGACAAGCCAGTGAAAGAACGCCTTCACGGCCATCAGCCGGGCATGGATCGTCGCTGTGGCCAGCGGTGCCTTAGTTTCGGGGTGGCGTAGCTCGGAAAGCTGGCGCTTGAAGGCCCGAGCCTGCTCGATATGGAACAGGGCGAAGTCCTTGTGCCCGGTCGAGACCTCGAAGGCGGCGATAGCGGCCATCGCCTGATCCTGCGTCGGCTTCGAGCGGCCCTGCGCTTCGGACAGGTAGATTAGGTAATCGCGCTTGATGCGCTCGTTTTTTGGGTTGCGCTTTCGCATCATTGTTCCTTTCGGCGGGAATGCGACATTTGGACAGGGCACGCTTCACTCACCTATGCGTGCGGGTGCCTGCCTGATCGCCACATCCAGAGCAGTGCGAAGGTCATCCAATTTCGTCAGGGACACCCGTTTGTGCATTGGCCCCAGGCACTCGCAGCACAGCGCGTGGAGGTTGCCAGTGGAGCCCGAGCCGACATGCAGGTCCGCCATTCCGCCGGCCGGCTCGCGAGGCTTGCGGCAATGGAAGCAGTAGCATTCGGACAGCCGACATTTCTGTCCCACAGCCTTCCGCGCGGCATGGAAGGCGATCAGGTCGGCGCCATGGACCAGATACGGCTTTTTCTCCGCCATGACCGGAAGCCCAGCCTTGATCCATCGTTCCACCGTGGTCCGGCACTTGCGCAGGGCGAAGGCGATTTCGGCAATGCTGTAGGATTGGTGCTTGCTGACGCCGCGCAGCACCGCGCCGCGACGAGACATGGATCAGCGCTCGTCCGGGTGCGTCGCAACGGCGGCGAGACTGTCGATGTAGCGCTGTAACTCGCTGGCACGGATGAAGGTGCGGCGGCCGTTGCGGATGACGGCAAGCCTGCCGGCAGTCACCTCGGCATAGCCCTTGGTGCGGCGCATGCCGGCCATGGCAAAGGCGTCGACGACGGGGATCAGACGATCGATATCGGACATGGCGGTTTTCCATTCGTGTCCGCATGAGCATCGGCGGACGGGAATGGACAGATGCGACGGGCAGGCTCGAAGCTGAACCGATTGGCGACAATCCACGCCGTTTGACGCCAAATGACGCGATTTGACGACGATTTAGGAGTGTGGCCGCAATGCGCGCAGGATCGTGCTGTCCGAGAATGTGCGACCAAGGCTATGGGCTCGCGCCCAATCGTTGATTTTCTCATTCCGAATCTTGTTCGTCATACCGGTAGGAACGCCGTCCGGCCAAAGTTGTCGGACAGCCCGGCGCACCGCCCGTTCGCCGTCGGTTCCGCCCCCATCGTCAACCGCAACTGCAGCGGCGTCGCTCACCGACTTGTTTGGCAGCAGCGATGCAATGTCGGTCGAGTTTACAGTCACGTTTTCGAACGTCGTTTCATGCGGCCAGCCCGGCTCTGATCGGCCCAGTTCTAGGGCGCTACGCGACAGGTCGAACCAAGCCCCCTTCTCACCCATGATGTAGGCTAGCGGCGTAGCGTTGCCATCGATATCAAAAATGATCGGCAGGGCACGAAACCATCGCGCCTCCAATTGCTGAGGCGCTCGACCCGTTCTTGATCCGAAAGCATCGAGCGAACCAACCGCGATTCTATCTAGCAAGCCGGCGGCAGTCCTCTTCAGCGCATCCACCAAAGCCCTTTCATGGCAATCGGCCGGCGGCTCTTTTCCGCCCCATGCGAGCCATGCCGCTGCGGCTGGTATTGCTAATGGACCAGGAGCGGCTGCCATTCGCTCGGTTGCATCAGCAATCAACTCCCGCACGATGTCGGATGCCCAGGGCGTAGCCATAGGCGCATAATCTCGGTGCAGGCGCGCGATAGCGGGATACTCGTTCGCCAACCACCTGTGGAAGCCGAGCCGCTCGACGGTGACGCTTTCCCAGTGTTGTCGGCGATGGGCGCCTTCCGCGATGTCGCCAATTGTCGGATTATGGACCGGGACAGGTCCGAAAACTCTCATGTCGACAAAATAGCTCGACGGGATGTCCCGGATGTCCGTGGCGACGCCGCCGCAGGGAACGCCACGAAACCTGACGCGCTCCTCAAGCCCGGCGCGCGTGAGCGCCATGTTGAACCGATCTATGGCAGGATCGTCGTAGTTGCTCGTGCCCGGCGGTTGGTGCGCCAGCAATGCCCCCTTCCGTCGCCACTGGCCATCTTCGCCGCTTGGCACCACGAATTCGCTCAAAGCCATGTTTGAGGGATGAAACGCCCATCCGTCTTGCACAAAGCTAAGAACGACTTCCAGCGGCAGCCATGGCGCAAGCGGCAAGGAGGCCAATCGGTCGCCGGCCTCCACCTGCAGCTTCTCTTGCGAAGCTTCGCCGGAATTGGATGGCCACTCCCTTACTATATCTGCTCGGCCGACGGTCACATCGTCCCATCTCGGCCCATAGTAGCCCTCCCGAAGATACTCCGGAGCTTCGCGACGATCTTGGAAGGGCAGAAGATCTTGCCAGAGAAAGGCTGAAATCGGCTTACGCGCGCCATCTTGGCGACCAGACGCCATCAGCCGCTGCTCTTGAAGTGCGCGCCATAGTGCGTTTTTAGCGTCCAACGCCGTAACCCCAGCGGCGGGCTGGATCGATTCCGCGGCGTCGAAGCTGTCACCCAATAGCAAGCGGTCGATGGTAGCGGGCCCGAGAGCTCTAATCTGCCAGCTCGCGGCGATGACGTATCCATTCAGGAAGCCATCTTTTGGTAGGCCAACGTTCGATTGGCAGTACCAATATTCTTCACCGGCACGGTAGTCCGACATTTGCCGAGCGACCTGTTTCCAATCACGCGATTTCACCCAAGCTATTGCCATCGGCAGAGACCAATAGGGTTCGGCGCGAGGGTCGAATTTTGCGATATCGGGCTTGCCTGCAAGCGGTGCGCAATTGAGGCCAATGGCCAATTCCTCGGCTGCCTCTGCGTCAAGCAAACCTAGCGAGGCTGCGTGCAGCAGCGCATTTTTGATCGCTCCGAGCCTATCGGAAAAACCTTCGGTCCGATCAGAAGCAATATCTGCTCGCCATTTCTCAAACAGTTCACTGCTATCGGCGATCGCTTCCGCGATCTTGTCGATCGCCTGCGCCGTGTCCGATTTTATATCAGCCAAGGGCCTACTCCCGGCTTTCATCCCAGCCAAGAGCGTAATCTACATTCAAGTGCCGTCGTAGGTAGCCGCGCCGCGACGGTTCTCCACCGCCGGCCTCACTGCGCCTTCACTTCGAACGCGAGCACCTTGGCACCGTCGCGCCACGCATCGAGTTGATCGGCCCACCACTGCGCCATCGTCACCCGCTCCTGCCAATGCTCACCGCGCGCATAAGCTCGGCGGATTGCATCCGGGTCCTGATGCGCCAAGGCACGTTCGATCGAGTCGGCGGAGAACTTGCCGCTTTCATTCAGGAGGGTTGACGCGGCGGCACGGAAGCCATGCGACGACATTTCGTCTTGTGCAAAGCCCATGCGGCGCAGCGCTCCGTTCAGCGTGTTCTCCGAGATTGGCCGTTGCTCAATCTTCCGGCCTTCTCCGCCACTGACACCATAACCGGGCAGGACAAGCCGACCGCCGCCGGTGATCGCGTGGAGTTCTTTCAGGATTGTCAGGACCTGATCCGGCAATGGTACGCGATGCTCGCGACGCATTTTTGCGCGGACGGCGGGGATCGTCCAAACCGCCTTGGCGAGGTCGAATTCCCGCCATTCCGCCATGCGCAGTTCGCCGGGACGGGGAAAGAGATAGGCCATCAGCTTCAGAGCCGCATTCGTCGAAGGCTGGCCTTGGAAGCCATCGATTGCCCGCATCAGGCCGCCAAGCTGAATCGGATCGGTAATGGCCGCACGGTGCTTCACCACGGGAGCCGACAGCGCCCCACGAAGGGCAAAAGTCGGATCGTTCTCGGCGCGCGCCGTCGCAATGGCATAACGGAACACTTCCCCGATCACCGCGCGCAACCGCTTGGCAGTTTCAAGCCGCCCCTTACCTTCCACCTTACGCAAGGCAGACAGAACTTCTGCCGCAGTGACTTCTGAAACCGGGCGGTCGCCGATCGCTGCATTCGCCAGCCCATACAGCCATTCGAGCTTGGCGAGCGTGTTAGCGGCTTTGCCCTCTCGGCGCTTCTTGTCCAAAAGCTCGGCGGCGACCTTTGCGAAGGTCTGGCCCTGCACCTCCAGTGCCAGCGCCTTTTCGGCCTGTTTCTGGATTGAAGGGTCCCGGCCGGCAACCAAGAGCGCTTTGGCTTGCTCGCGCTTGGCGCGCGCCTCCGCGAGACCGATCGCGGGATACGGGCCGAGAGCGAGCTTCTTTTGCTTGCCCGCAAAGCGATAGGCGAGCCGCCAGAGCTTGGCTCCGTTTGGCATCAGCCAGAGTTGAAGGCCGCCGCCATCAGACAGCTTTTTTACTGAAGCGGTGGGCTTCGCGGCGCGGATTGCGACATCGGACAGCGGCATCTGTTGGCCTCGCCCTTGTTGGCCTTGTTGGCTAGGCCAACAGAAAGGCCAACAATCGATACGGCTGTCAATGAACGCCCCTGAACACCAACGGCATCCAACCCGATCAAACCCAACAAAAAACCGCCCTTTCGGGGCGGCTGCGAACGTCTCTGAATGAAGGAGTGGTGCCGCAAGAGGGATTCGAACCCCCGACCCCCTCATTACGAATGAGGTGCTCTACCAGCTGAGCTATTGCGGCAACGGGTGGCGCTGTACCAGCAGGCGCCGAGCTTGGCAAGCCGCAACCGCACCGGTTTCACAGGCTTCGCCGGTTTCAATCCTTACGCAGCTTCTCCGTCTCCGGCTTCTCCTGGCCGAGCGCGACGATGCCGCGGCGGATGGCACGGGTGCGGGTGAAGTGCTTGTGCAGCGTCTCGCCGTCGCCATAGCGGATGGCGCGGGTGAGGAGCGCGAGATCCTCGTTGAAGCGGCCCAGCATCTCCAGAACTGCTTCCTTGTTGTGCAGGAAGACGTCGCGCCACATCGTCGGATCGGAGGCGGCGATACGGGTGAAATCGCGGAAGCCGCCGGCCGAGAACTTGATCACCTCGGACTGCGTCACCGCCTCCAGATCCTCGGCCGTGCCGACGATGTTGTAGGCGATGAGGTGCGGCAGATGGCTGGTGACGGCGAGCACTAGGTCATGATGCTGGGCGCTCATCACCTCGACCAGCGCACCCATCCCCTCCCAGAACTGGCGCGTCCTGGCCGCCGCTCCGGGGTCCGTGCCCTCCGGCGGCGTCAGGATGCACCAGCGGTTGAGGAAAAGGCTCGGAAAGCCGGCATCGGGGCCGGAATTCTCGGTTCCCGCCACCGGATGCGCCGGCACGAAGGCGACGCCCTCCGGCAGATGCGGCGCAACCGCGTCCACGACCGAGCCCTTGACCGAGCCGACATCGGAGAGGATGGCGCCCGGCTTCAGCTCGGACGCGATCTCGGCCGCGACGGACCCGCAGACGCCGACCGGAACGCAGAGGATGATGTGGTCGGCGTCACGCGCCGCCTCCGCCGCCGTATCGGCGACGGCATGGCCGAGACCAAGCTCACGCGCCCGCTGGCGGACCTCCTCGTCACGGTCGGCCAGCACGATCGTCCCGGCGAGGTTCAGCTCCTTCGCCGCACGCGCGATCGAGGAGCCGATCAGCCCGATGCCGATGATGGCAAGGCGCGCGAAAACCGGCTCGGAGCGGCGTGGCGCGAAGCTTTCCGCCATCTGGGTCACGCCTTGAGGAATTCGGCGAGAGCCGCGACGACGAGGCGGTTCGCCTCCTCGGAGCCGATCGTCATGCGCAGCGCATCCGGCAGGCCATAGCCGCCGACCGCACGCAGGATCAGACCGCGCTGGGTCAGGAAGGCGTCGGCCTCCTTCGCGGTCTTGCCGGGCGTCTCGGTGAAATGGATCAGCACGAAATTGCCGACCGAGGGCGTGACGGTCAGGCCGAGCTTCTCCAGCTCGGCCGTCGTCCAGGCGAGCCATTTCTCGTTGTGCTCGAGGGCTGCGGCGACATGGGCCTCGTCGGCGACGGCGGCGGCGCCGGCTTCGATTGCGGCTCCGTTAACGTTGAAGGGGCCGCGAATGCGTTCGAGCGCATCGATGATATGGGCCGGCGCATAGATCCAGCCGATGCGCAGATTGGCGAGGCCGTAGATCTTCGAGAAGGTCCGCGTCATCACGACATTCTCACTCTCGGCGACGAGTTCGATGCCGGAGGCGTAATCGTTGCGGCGGACATATTCGGCATAGGCCGCGTCGAGCACGAGCAGGACATGGGGCGGCAAGCCGGCCTGCAGGCGCTTGACCTCGTCGAAGGGCAGATAGGTGCCGGTCGGGTTGTTGGGATTGGCGAGGAAGACGATCTTCGTCTTCGGCGTCACCGCGGCGAGGATGCCGTCGACATCGGCCGTGTAGTTCTTCTCGGGCACGACGACCGGCTTGCCGCCCATGGCGAGGATGGCGATGCGGTAAACCAGGAAGCCGTACTGGCTGTAGATGCCCTCGTCGCCCGCGCCGAGATAGGCCTTGGTGACGAGTTCGAGCAGTTCATCCGAGCCGTTGCCGCAGATAATACGCGCCGGATCGAGGCCGTAGCGGCCGGCGATCGCCTGCTTGAGCTTGGTCGACGTTCCGTCGGGGTAGAGTTCCAGCTTGGCGGCGAGGCCTTCGAAGGCCGCGATCGCCTTCGGACTCGGGCCGAGAGGAGTTTCGTTAGAGGAGAGCTTGTACAGCTTCACGCCGGCGGGCGCGGCGGATTTGCCGGGAACGTAAGCCTCGATGTCGAGGACGCCGGGACGGGGGGTGGGGCGGGTCGCCATGGTGATTGACCTTGCAGCGGGAAACAGAGCGAGCCCGCTCAGCGGGCGGATTTGACGGCGAAGCGGGCGGCGTGGCTGCCGACTTCGGAAAAGTCGCTGAGGCCGGCGGGCGCAAGCGCATCACGGATCACGGCCTGATCGACCTCGCCGGAGGCGGCGACCAGCAGCGACAGATGCGAGCCATCGGCGGCCGAGGCTGAGACTTCGGCGAGATGCTCGGCGAGGCCATGGCGCAAATTCTCGGACCAACGCTCGACGCGGGCGGCATAAAGCACGATCTCGCGCACGGCGGCGTCCGTCAGCGGCTTGGCGATGCAATAGACCGGCGTGCCGGCGGGATGGTCCGGGCGCTCGATGAAGGGCAGGCGCGCGATGATCTTCGGCTTGTCCTGGCCGATCAGGTCGCGCCACCAGATGCCGGCGCTGGCGCCCTGATCCATGCGGAAGATGCCGAGATCGCCGGCGGATTCCGCCACAGCGCGGATGACGGCGCGGGCATCCTCATGCGGGACGAAGGGCACGGTGAAGCCGAAATGGAAGCGGGCGGAATCGCGCATCGCCGGATCGCCGCCGGAAACATCCGCATGAACGGAATAATTCGCCTGCACATAGGTGAAGGTAGCGATGATGATGCGCCAGATGCTCTCAACCGTGTCGAGCGGCAGCAGCCCCTTATGGCGCAGCGCAAGCCGCTTCATCATGTCGGCCTCGCGGCCGGGGCGGAAGGCGGAGCCGGAGGCCTGCGTCTTCTTGACCGAGATCAGCGTCTCGATGATCTGCGAACGCTCCATCAGCAGCGCGTGCATCTCACTGTCGATGCGATCGATCCCGGCGCGCAGGTCGGCGAGGGTCGTAGGGGCAGCTTCGGTCATGGCAACGCGCTTTCCGGCAAGGCCACGCTCCTTAGCGCTCCCGTCGCCCCTTGGCAAAGCCGGCTGCGCAGTCCCGCGTTGACAGCGCAGCGTTCACACGGCATCGCTAGAGTTCGATTTTCCGAACGCCTGGACCGGCAAGACAAATCTCACTGTCGAAGCGGACGATATGAGCGATTTCTCCCCCAGCCTGGCCGATCCGCAAAAGGAGGCAAACGAGCCTTCCAGTTCGGTCGCGCGCTTCGGGCCCGACACGCCGCTGCTGATGGATTGCGGCGTGGTGCTCGACCACTGGCAGATCGCCTATCAAACCTATGGCGATTTGAATGCCGCCCGGTCGAACGCGATCCTGGTCTGCCACGCCCTGACCGGCGACCAGTATGTGGCGAGCCGCAACCCGATCACCGGCAAGGGCGGCTGGTGGACCTCGATGATCGGGCCGGGTAAGCCGATCGATACCGACCGCTTCTTCGTGATCTGCGCGAATGTGATCGGTGGCTGCACCGGCACGACCGGCCCTGCCTCGACCAATCCGGCCACGGGCAAGCCCTGGGGGCTGTCCTTCCCGGTCGTCACCATCCGCGACATGGTGCGGGCGCAGGCCGCACTGATCGACTCGCTCGGCATCGAGACGCTGTTCTGCGTCGCGGGCGGATCGATGGGCGGCATGCAGGTGCTGCAATGGGCGGCGAGCTACCCCGCCCGCGTGTTCTCGGCGCTGCCGCTGGCGACCGGCGCCAAGCATTCAGCCCAGAACATCGCCTTCCACGAGGTCGGCAGGCAGGCGGTGATGGCCGATCCCGACTGGCGGCAGGGACGCTATCTCGAAGAGGGCACGCGGCCGGCCAAGGGACTATCGGTGGCGCGGATGGGCGCGCATATCACCTATCTCTCGGAGCAGGCGCTGCATCGCAAATTTGGCCGCAAGCTGCAGGACCGCGAGGCGCCGACCTTCTCCTTCGACGCGGATTTCCAAGTGGAGAGCTACCTCCGCCATCAGGGTTTGAGCTTCGTCGAACGCTTCGACGCCAATTCCTATCTCTATGTCACGCGCGCGATGGATTATTTCGACCTCGCCGACGACCATGACGGCGTGCTGGCGCGCGCCTTCGCCGGCACCAAGACGCGCTTCTGCGTCGCCTCCTTCACCTCCGACTGGCTGTTCCCGACCGCCGATTCCCGCGCGATCGTGCATGCGCTCAATGCGGCGGGCGCCTCGGTCTCCTTCGTCGAGCTCGAAAGCGACAAGGGGCACGATGCCTTCCTGCTGGAAGAGCCCAATCTCTTCGCCACGACACGCGGCTTCATCGGCGCTGCGGCACGGGCACGCGGACTTTGAGCATGGCCTTCAGCGACACCCAGACCAACCGCATCGACCTGAGGCTCGTCGCCGAGATGGTGCAGCCCGGGACGCGCGTGCTCGATGTCGGCTGCGGCGACGGGGCGCTGCTGGCGCTGCTGGCCGAAACCCGCAATGTCGACGGGCGCGGGATCGAGCTTTCGCGCGAGGGCGTGGCCGATTGCGTAACGCGCGGGCTGTCGGTGATCCAGGGCGATGCCGACACCGACCTCGCCGACTATCCCGACGACTCGTTCGACTATGTCATCCTCTCCCAGACGATCCAGGCGACGCGGAATCCGCGGCTCGTGCTGGAGCAGATGCTGCGCATCGGCCGGCACGCCATCGTCTCCTTCCCAAATTTCGGGCATTGGCGGATGCGTTCGCAGGTGTTCTTCCAGGGGCGGATGCCGGTGACGGATTCGCTGCCCTATGCGTGGTGGGACACGCCCAACATCCATTTTTGCACGATCCGCGACTTCGTCACGCTCTGCGATCAGGTCGGCGCCCGCAAGGAGCGCGCGGTTGCGCTCGACGCCGCCGGCGGCAAGGTCGGCGTCAATGCGCCGTGGTGGTTCTGGAACCTGTTCGGCGCGCAGGCGGTGTTTTTGTTGAAGCGGGGGTAAATCCTTCTCCCCTCGGGGGAGAAGGTGGCATGACGAAGCCATGACGGATGAGGGCAGCGCGCCGGCCAAAAGAAAAGGGCCGCTTGCGCGACCCTTCCCTCATCCGTCTGCTTCGCAGACACCTTCTCCCCCGAGGGGAGAAGGGTAGCCGCGTCAGTTCAGCGCGACCCCGGCCGGCCGCTTCTCCTTCACGGCCGCGACCTCGCCCAGCATCAGCGAGCCCGGCCCGACGGTGATCGGCACCGTCTCGCCGTCGACGATCTCGCCGGCAAGGATCGCTTCCGCCAGCGGGTCCTGCACCGACTTCTGGATCACGCGCTTGAGCGGGCGCGCGCCATAAGCCGGATCGTAACCCTTGTCCGCCAGCCACTCGCGCGCCTCCTTCGAGAGCTCGAGCGTGATCTTGCGGTCGGTCAGCAGCTTCTGGAGCCGAGCCATCTGGATATCGACGATCGCGTCCATGTCCTTCCGCCGCAGGCGATGGAACAGGATGATGTCGTCGATCCGGTTCAGGAACTCAGGCCGGAAGGCGTGGCGGACCACGCCCATGACCTCGTCGCGAACCGCGTCGCTGTCCTGCCCTTCCGGCTGGTTCACCAGGAACTCCGAACCGAGGTTCGAGGTCATGATGATCAGCACGTTGCGGAAATCGACGGTGCGGCCCTGGCCATCCGTCAGGCGGCCGTCGTCGAGCACCTGCAACAGGACGTTGAACACGTCGGGATGGGCCTTCTCGACCTCGTCGAAGAGCACGACCTGATAGGGCCGGCGCCGAACCGCTTCCGTCAGCGCCCCGCCCTCCTCATAGCCGACATAGCCGGGAGGCGCGCCGATCAGCCGGGCGACCGAGTGCTTCTCCATGTACTCGGACATGTCGATGCGCACGAGTGCGGTGTCGTCGTCGAACAGGAACGAGGCCAGCGCCTTGGTCAGCTCCGTCTTGCCGACGCCGGTGGGGCCGAGGAACATGAAGGAGCCGATCGGGCGGTTCGGATCCTGCAAGCCGGCGCGCGCACGACGAACCGCGGTCGAGACCGCTTCCACCGCTTCGCGCTGCCCGACCACGCGGGAGCCGAGAACCTCCTCCATGCGGAGCAGCTTCTCCTTCTCGCCTTCGAGCATCTTGTCGACCGGCACGCCGGTCCAGCGCGAGACGACGGCGGCCACGTGATCGGGCGTCACCGCCTCCTCGACCATGCCGGCGCTCTCGCCCTTCTCCTCGATCTCGGCCAGGCGCTTTTCGAGCTGCGGGATCTCGCCATAGGCGAGCTCGCCCGCCCGCTGGTACTCGCCCTTGCGCTGCGCCTGGGCGAGCTCGTTGCGAGCATTGTCGAGCTTGGTCTTGATCTCCGCCGCCTGGCCGAGCTTGTCCTTCTCGGCCTTCCACTTGGTCGTGATCATGTCGGAGCGCGTCTCGAGATCGGCCAGTTCTGATTCGAGCCGTTTCAGCCGCTCCTTCGAGCCGGCGTCGCTTTCCTTCTTGAGCGCCTCCTGCTCGATCTTGAGCCGGACGATCTCGCGGTCGATCGAATCCAGCTCCTCGGGCTTGGAGTCGACCTGCATGCGCAGCCGCGCCGAAGCCTCGTCGACGAGGTCGATCGCCTTGTCGGGCAGGAAGCGGTCGGTGATGTAGCGGTTCGACAGGGTTGCAGCCGAGACCAGCGCCGAATCCGTGATGCGGACGCGGTGATGCTGCTCGTATTTCTCCTTCAAGCCGCGCAGGATCGAGATCGTGTCCTCGACCGTCGGCTCCTCGACGAAGACGGGCTGAAAGCGCCGCGCCAAAGCCGCGTCCTTCTCGACATATTTGCGGTACTCGTCGAGCGTGGTCGCGCCGACGCAGTGCAATTCGCCACGCGCCAGAGCGGGCTTCAGCAGGTTCGACGCATCCATTGCGCCGTCGGTCTTGCCGGCACCGACGAGGGTGTGCATCTCGTCGATGAACAGGATGACGCCGCCATCCGAGGACGAGACCTCGGTCAGCACGGCCTTCAGCCGCTCCTCGAACTCGCCGCGATATTTCGCGCCGGCGATCAGCGAGCCCATGTCGAGCGCGAGCAGTTCCTTGTCCTTCAGGCTCTCGGGCACGTCGCCATTGACGATGCGCAGCGCAAGGCCCTCGGCGATGGCGGTCTTGCCGACGCCGGGCTCGCCGATCAGGACAGGATTGTTCTTGGTCCGGCGCGACAGCACCTGGATGGTGCGGCGGATCTCCTCGTCGCGGCCGATCACGGGATCGAGCTTGCCCTCGCGCGCCGCGGCGGTGAGGTCGCGGGCATATTTCTTCAGCGCGTCATAGGTCTGCTCGGCCGAAGCGGAATCGGCGGTGCGGCCCTTGCGGATCGCCTCGATGGCGGCATTGAGCGCCTGCGGCGTCACGCCGGCCTTCGACAAAGCCTTGCCGGCCTCGGTGTCCTTCTCGACGGCGAGCGCAAGCAGCAGCCTCTCGACCGTGACGAACGAGTCGCCGGCCTTTTCCGCGGCCTTCTCGGCGGTGTCGAACACGCGCGCCAAACCCGGCGTCAGGTTGAGGCCGCCCGAGCCACCGGAAACCTTCGGGAGCTTGGCCAAGGCCTGGTCGACAAGCTGCAATGCGACGCGCGACTGGCCGCCGGCCCGGTCGATCAGACCGGCCGCCATGCCCTCGTTGTCGTCGAGGAGCGCCTTCAGCAAATGCTCGGGCGTGAACTGCTGGTTGCCCTCGCGCAAAGCGATGGTCTGAGCCGCCTGGAGGAAGCCCTTCGCCCGATCCGTATATTTCTCAATGTTCATTCAGATATCTCCGCCCGCGAAACACGCCCCGTGGCGACGTGTTCCGCTGCCCTTTCATCAGGATGGGGCGCCGCGATGGGCCGCCCCTCGCCATCCAAGATAGTGTGGCATTGGCGCAACGGAAGAGGTCCACCGCAGAATTGACCTGACGCAAAGGGCAGGCACAGATCGGGCATGGCCGGGACCAAGCGACAGCAGGCGATTCGCAAGGCGTTGAGGGCGCTGGCGCCCGGCATTCCGCTGTCGGATGCCGAGGCCGTCGTCACATTGGCGGAGCGGCGCCACATGAAGGACCTGCCGCCCTCGACCGCGCTCTGGCTCGCGCTCGGCAGCCATGTTCGCCACGTCCATACCGATTACGAACGGCTGCTGGGCGAAGGCTACGACCGCGACGCCGCCCGCTTCTTCGTCGCCGACGACACCGATGCCGTGCTCGCGGGCTGGGGCTGCCAGCGCTCGGTCAGTGATGGTGAGGACGACACATCCGATTGATCGAAATAGATACAAGATTTGATCTGTCAGGGCCGGCCGACAAGGCTATGGTCCGCCACCCAGCCAGCCGGACCCGACCATGCGCATCGAAACGCTCTATCGCTACCCCGTGAAGGGGCTCTCGCCCGAGCGGCTTCGACAGGCCGAGTTGCCCGCCGAAGGATATTTCCCCGGCGACCGGCTGTTCGCCATCGAGAACGGCCCATCCGGCTTCGATCCGGCCGAGCCCGTGCATCAGCCCAAGATCAAATATCTGATGCTGATGCGGAACGAGTCGCTGGCACGGCTGCGCAGCCGCTACGACGATACCAGCGGAGACCTCGTCATCCACGAGGGCGACCGGGAGGTTCTGCGCGCGCCGACCGCCAGGGAGGACGGCCGGGCTGCCATCACCCGCTTCTTCGAGAGCTTCATGCCGGACGAGCTGCGCGGCGCGCCGAAACTGCTCACGGCTCCCCCGGCATACCGCTTCACCGATTCACGCTCGGGCTTCGTCTCGATCATCAACCTCGCCAGCGTCGCCGATCTCGAAGGGCGGATCGGCCGGCCGGTAGATCCGTTGCGCTTCCGTGGCAACCTTATGGTGAGCGGCCTCGCCCCATGGGCAGAGAACGATCTCGTCGGCCGCGATCTCGATGGCCCGAACGGATTGCGGCTGCATGTGCTCAAGCGCATCGAGCGCTGCGCGGCGACCAATGTCGACCCGGAGACCGGCGCCCGCGACATGCAGATCCCGAAGGCGCTGATGCAGGGCTACGGCCATGTCGATTGCGGCATCTATTGCCGCATCACCGCCGGCGGGAGCCTGCGCGAGGGCGACATGCTGAAACCGTCGGAAGCGCCTGCCGAACTCGGCATCGCCTGAGCCGACCCGCCAACGAAAAAGGGCCCTTGCGGGCCCTTTTTTATGATCGTCAGGCGGATGGCGGGGCCTCACTCCGAGGCGTTGTCCGTCTCGGAGCCGAGAGCGTCCATGACCTCGCGCGGCGAACGGCGGCGGCGCGTGCGCTTGGGCGCCGCTTCCGCAGCCTCCTCGGCGGGCGCCGCGGCTGCAACCGGCTCGGCCACTGGTGCCTCGACCGGCTCCGGCGCCGAAACGCGCACGGGATTGGTCAGGAAGGACGGCAGCGCGGCGGCGACATCGTCGCCTGCATCAGCCTCGACTTCGCGCTCGCGACGGGGGCGACGCTCGCGCTGAGGACGCTCGCTCCGCTCCGGGCGCTCGAAACGGCGCTGTTCGCCCTGCACCTGCTCGGGAGCGGCCTCGGCGGCACCACCTTCGCTGACGGGAATGTCGGAGCGCGGCGCATCGGGACGCGGGGCATAACCGCCGGGAGCTCCCTGACCGCCTTCGGCATTGCGGTCGAAGCGGCGCTCGCCGCGATCCTGGCGATCGAAGCGACGCTCATTGTTGTTGCGGTCGTTGTTGAAGCGCTCGCGGCGGTTCTGGCGGTCGAAGCGCTGGCCGCCCTGCTGCTGGCCCTCTCCGCCCTCGCCATCGGCGCGCTGGCCGCCATGGCCATTATAGCCATTGTGGCCGTTGGCGGAGCGGAACTCCGGCTGCTGCCCGGCGCCGGGCTGGAAGGGCTGAGCCTCCTCGTCGCCCTCTTCCTCGCCCTCGTCCGCATCCTCGACGAAGGCGCGGTTCGGCGGGAAGGAATGGCCGAACTGCTGGGCCATCTGCTCCTGAGCCGCGAGCAGAATGCGATAGTAATGCTCGGCGTGCTGGAAATAGCTCTCGGCCGCGACGGTATCGCCCGAGGACTGGGCATCGCGTGCAAGCTGCAGGTACTTCTCGGCGACATGCTGCGCCGTGCCACGGACCTTTACGTCCGGCCCGTTGGATTCATAGCTACGCTGCAACGGATTGGGAGATTTGCGATTACCGTTGTTGTTGCCGTTATTATTGCGGCCGCGCATACGCCGGTTCTGACCTGGTCTCATTCGCGTCTGTCTCGCGCTTCTGTGCTCAAAGCAACCGTGGTGCCGTCATGCGCGCGGCGATACACAGCGGGTTGCGACGCTGTGTCGGACTGAGTTGACCTGAAGGGGCGATACGCCGTTTCTGGTCTTCACGCGCTCTTTTCCAAAAGGGGTCCTGCCCCAAAAGGGGGTCTCACCCCCGCGAGCCGATCGGCGCCACGCGCCTTCGGGGCTCCACCCGGCTTGTCAGCTGCATCGCTTCAGGAACACGCCTGCAAACGATGCCGAACTCGAGCAAATCCTGTACGATCGGGAACTGCCCAGAGGCCCGGCTCTGACGCCACCAGCTTCGGCTGAATGCTGCATAGCCGCTTTTGGCCGCTTCTCCAAGCGAAATCGACCAAAAGCCTGTGCATTCTCAAGCGAGCGTGAAGATCAGCGCCCGCTCATGCCCGCCCAGATCCTTCCGGCTGCCCTGGAATTGGAACCCTCCGGCCTGCATCAGCGCCACGACATCGGGCCCCTGCCCGGCGCCGATCTCGAAGACGACGATCCCACCAGGAGCCAGCAAGGCCGGCAAGGTCCGGGCGAAGATCCGGTAAGGGCCGAGCCCGTCTTCCCCGCCGTCGAGCGCCAGCAGCGGGTCATGATCCCGCACCTCGACCGACAGACCCGCGATCTCGGGCGAGGGAATATAGGGCGGGTTGGACAGGATCAGGTCGAAGCGCCCGGCGAGCCCTTCGGTCCAGTCGCCCTGACGAAAAGCCGCCCGCGCCGCCACGCCGTTCAGCGCGGCGTTCCCGGCGGCGGTGTCGCAGGCTTCCTGCGACAGATCGATGCCGAGCCCGCTTGCGTGGGGCAATTCGCTCAAAAGCGCGATCAGCAGGCAGCCGGTTCCGGTCCCAAGATCGAGCAGCGACAGCGCATCGCCGCGACGATGCGCCAATGCCTTCAGCGACGCTTCGACGATGGTCTCGCTGTCGGGCCGGGGCTCCAGGGTCGCAGGCGACAGCCGGAAGGGCAGGCCCCAGAATTCCCGCTCGCCGAGGATGCGCCAGACCGGCTCGCCTGCGATGCGGCGCGCGGCGAAGCCGTCCAGCCGGGCCAGTGCGGCGGCCGGCATCATCCTGACGGGATCGGGATTGGTGTCACTGAGGCTGCCTTCGACCAAGAGACGCGCATCGAGCCCGGCGCTCGGCGAGCCTGCCCGCATCAGACACTGCGCAAGCAGGCGCCGCGCCTCCCTGACGGTCGGCACGGCGCCCTCCCCTGTCCAATCAATGCCGGCGGGCACGGGCTCCACCGCGGCAACAGCATTCACGTTCAGCTGTTGCCCTGCATCTTCAGATCCATGCACTGCTTCATCTTGGTATTGATCGAGGCCTTGCTTTCGCGCGCCCCCTTCATCTCCATCTGACAAGCCTTGCGCGCCTGCGACTGCGTCATCGCACCCTGCAGCGCCGCCGGCTGACCGGAGGTCATCTTCTGGAAGGTCTTGTTCTGCGCCTGCGAGACGCCACTCATCGCCAGCGCCATCAGGCCGGCCATTGCGAATGTGGAAACCGTCTTGATCATCGGAACACGCCCCCTTTGCTGGTGTCGATACGTCACCAACGCCGGCGGGACGATTTGGTTTCATCGCCACCGGCTCACCCCGCCCCGGATTCGGCCAGGAGCAGCTTGGCCTGGTGCTCGGCGGTCAAGGCATCGACGACCTCGTCGAGGACGAGCCCCTGCATCATCTCGTCGAGCTTGTAGAGCGTCAGGTTGATGCGATGGTCGGTCACCCGGCCCTGCGGGAAATTATAGGTCCTGATGCGCTCCGAGCGATCGCCCGAGCCGACCTGGGCGCGCCGATCGGCCGCGCGCTCGGCGTCGGCCCGCATGCGCTCCATGTCGAAGAGCTTCGCGCGCAGCAATTCATAGGCACGCGCCTTGTTCTTGTGCTGCGAGCGCTCGTCCTGGACCAGCACCACCGTATTCGTCGGGATATGGGTGAGGCGCACCGCCGATTCGGTCTTGTTGACGTGCTGGCCGCCGGCACCGCCCGAGCGCAGCGTGTCGATGCGGATATCGGCATCGTTCAGCGCGACGTCGACCTCGCTCGCCAGCGGCAGCGTCGCCACCGTCGCGGCGGAGGTATGGATGCGCCCGCTCGCCTCGGTGTCGGGAACGCGCTGCACCCGATGGACTCCGGATTCGAATTTGAGCCGGGCATAGACGCCGCGCCCGTTGATCTCAACGATCACTTCCTTGTAGCCGCCGACTGTGCCTTCGCTCTCCGACAGGACGACGACGCTCCAGCCCTTCTGGGCGGCATAGCGCTGATACATGCGCAGCAGGTCGCCGGCGAAGAGCGAGGCCTCGTCGCCGCCCGTACCGGCCCGGATCTCGAGGATGACCCCGCGCTCGTCCGCGGCGTCCTTCGGCAGCAACGCGATCAGGATCTCGCGGCCGCGTGCCTCAATCTCGATGCGGGCGGCATCGCGCTCCTCATAGGCGAGGTCGCGGAACTCGGCATCAGTGGCGGGATCGGCGATCAACGCCTCCGCCTCCTCCAGTACCGCTTGCGCCTGCCGCCAGGATGCGATCGCAGCGACGACCGGATCGAGTTCGGACAGCTCCTTCGCCAGCTCGACGGTCCGGGCGGGATCGCTCGCATGGTTGATCTCGTCGGTCGCGGCGGCGTGGCGCGCCACGATGCCGTCGAGACGATCCTGGGGGAGCTGAAGGGACATCGGAGAACTCTTGCAAATGACGAGAAGGGCCGGCGCGAACGAGCGAGCGCCGCCAGAGGCTGTTAGGGACTATGGACGGGATTTGGTGAGGTCAAAACGCTGGAGATGGGAGGAGCATCGCGCCGCCGATACGCCCGTATCGGCAAGCGGTGCGACGCTGCAGCTCCATCGTTTTCACCTCACCCGCAGGGCGCGGCGATTTTGCGCGACTGCCGTGTCGTTCTTCGTAGCAAGCCGGAAGGCTTGCGTCCTCGAACTCCTTGCATTCGCGCAAAATCGCTCGCGCCAAATCCCGTCCATAGTCCCTAACAGCCTCTAGACCGGCACCTTGAATTCGGCCGCGAAGGCGGCGAGCTGCGGGCGCAGGCTGGCGGCGCCCTCTGGCGAAGCAAGCATCCAGTCCATGCGCTCGTGAAGCTTGCCGGCATCGAGCGCACGCAGCATCGCCTTGACCGGACCGACCGAAGCCGCCGACATCGAGAAGCCGCGATAGCCGAGGCCGATCAGCGCCATGGTCTCCAGCGGCTTGCCGCCCATCTCGCCGCAGACGGTCACCGGGCAGCCGGTTTCCGACGCGGCCTCGACGATCCGGCGCAGCGCCCTCAGGGCACCGACACCGAGCGGGTCGAAGCGGTCCGCGACGCGCTTGTTCTCGCGGTCGGCGGCGAACAGGAACTGCATGAGGTCGTTGGTGCCGATCGAGAGGAAGTCCGCCTCACGCGCGATCTCGGTCAGCTCGAACAGCAGGGAGGGGACCTCGACCATCACGCCGACACGCAGATCCCGCGGGGGCTCGACGCCCTGCTTCTCCAGCATCGCCTGCTCGCGGCGGATGATCATGCGCGCCCGGCGGTACTCGTCGGTGGTCGCGACCATCGGCAGCATGATCTTGAGATCGCGCCGGGCCCCGGCCCTGAGCATAGCCCGCAGTTGCGCCCTGAGCAGCCGCGGCTTGTCGAGGCCGATGCGGATCGCACGCCAGCCGAGCGCCGGGTTCTCCTCCTCGATCCGTTCCATATAGGGCAACACCTTGTCGCCACCGATATCGAGCGTGCGGAAGGTCACGGGCTTGTCGGCCGCCGTATCGAGGACGGCCGAATAGAGGGTCTGCTGCTCGCCGGTGGTCGGCATGTGCTGCGCGACCATGAACTGCAGCTCGGTGCGGAACAGGCCGATGCCGGCGGCTGCGGTAGCGGCGATATTGGGCAGGTCGACCAGTAGTCCGGCATTGATCTGCAAAGTGATCTCGACGCCGTCCTTGGTCGTCGCCGGCAGTTCCTTCAGCTTCTCGTACTGCTTCTGCTTGCGAGCGCGCAGCCGCGCCTTGTCCTTATAGGCATTCTCGACGTCCGGCTGCGGGCGGATCTGCACCTCGCCCGCCTGCCCGTCGACGATGATGGCGTCGCCCGCCTCGACGAGCGCCGTCGCATTCGCGACCTCGCCGACGGCCGGAATGCCGAGCGCGCGCGCGACGATGGCGATGTGGCTGGTCGGCCCCCCCTCCTCGAGGACGAGCCCGCGCAGATGCGCGCGATCATAGTCGAGCAATGCAGCCGGCCCCATCGAGCGCGCGACCAGGATCGCGTTCTCCGGCAGGCTCTCGCGCGCCACGCCGTTCGCCTTGCCGACGAGCGTGCGCAGCAGCCGGTTGGCGAGATCGTCGAGGTCGTGCAGCCGCTCGCGCAGATAGGGGTCGGTCTGCCGCAGCATCTTGGCGCGAGTGTCGGACTGGACGCGCTCGACCGCGGCCTCGGCGGTGAGGCCCGTCAGCACGACCTCGCGCATCCGGCGCAGCCAGCCCTGATCGTGCGCGAACATCCGGAAGGTCTCGAGCACGTCGCGATGCTCGCCGGTATGAGCGACGTCGCCGCGCTCGATCAGTTCGTCGATCGAGGCGCGCATGTCCCCGATGGCCGCCTCCAGGCGCGAGACCTCGGCCGCGGGGTTCTCGGCGATGAGGTTGCTGATCGCGACGCGCGGCTCGTGCAGCACGGCATGGCCGAGCCCGACGCCATCGGCCAGCACCACGCCGATGCCATGGATCGGGCGGTCCAGACCGATCGAGGCGCCGGGCGCAGCCAGCGACTTCAGCCCGCCGGCGGCGATCATCTCCGCCATCAGCATGGCGGTGGTCTGGAGGGTCTCGGTCTCCTCCTCGGAATAGACGCGCGAGGCCCGGTTCTGGATGACGAGCACGCCCATCACCGCACCGCCGCGCAGGATCGGCACGCCGAGGAAGGAGCGATAGACCTCTTCGCCCGTCTCCGGACGGTAGGAGAAGGAGGGATGCGCCTGCGCATCCGAGAGCGCCAGCGGCTCGGCCTCGCTCGCGATCAGGCCGACGAGGCCCTCGCCGGCGCGCATGGTGGTGAGGTGGACCGCCTCGCGGTTGAGACCTTCGGTGGCATAGAGCTCGAGCGAGGCGTCCTCGCGCAGGACATAGACCGAGCAGACTTCCGCGACGAGATTGCCGGCGATCAGGACGACGAGCCGATCGAGCCGCTCCTGCGGACTGATCGATGCGGCCATGACCTCACGGAGACGGCGCAACAGAACGCCCGGTCCTCCCAGAGCGCCTCGCATCAATCTCAGCCCTCCGCCCGCCTCCTCAGCCATCGACGATACGATGCCTGTCCAGACCTTGAGTCGCCGACCCCGGTCATGCTGCCTTCTAGCGACCAAAGACCTTATTCGGCAAGGGCCGCGCGCACGCCGTCAAACATCCCCCCAAGATTTCAGTGTTTTCGCAACGATCGACGCAAGATCTCACGGCTGCACCAATGCGAGATGACGGGAGCTGGCGCCCCTCGCCTTCCGGGGCGATTCTTTCGAGAGCTTGCCGCTCTTCGCCTCCTCCGGCTGGCGTTTCGCCACGCCGGCACCGGCGCGGCCTCCACGTCGCAGGCCAGCTTGCGGCCTCGCAGGCTCGACCTGCTCCGCCGAAGCAGCGCTGCCGCTCGCAAGCGCCGCCAGGTAACGCTGCGTCCACCAGTCGATGTCGGTGGCGGCGATGGTCTCGTAGAGTGCCTCGAAGCGGCGGATGCGTTCGGTCTTCGGCATGGCGAGCGCGGTCCGGATCGCTTCCGCGACCTCGTGGGTGTCGTAGGGGTTGACGATCAGGGCCTCGCGCATCTGCTGGGCGGCGCCGGCAAACCGCGAGAGCACCAGCACGCCGGGGTCGGCGGGGTCCTGAGCCGCGACATATTCCTTGGCGACAAGGTTCATGCCGTCGCGCATCGGCGTGACCAGCCCGACCTGGGCGCGGCGGTAGAAACCGGCAAGAGCCGTGCGGGAATAGGCCTTCTTGACCACGCGGATCGGCGTCCAGTCGAATTCGCCGAGCTGGGCGTTCAGCCGCCCCGCGACCTCGTCGGAAAGGCGATCGAGCTCCGCATATTCGGGGACGTCGCTGCGCGACGGCGGGGCGATCTGCAGCAGGCCGACCCTGCCGCGGTGCTCGGGATGGCTGCGCAGAAACTCGCCGAAGGCTTCGAGGCGCTGCACGATGCCCTTCGAATAGTCGAGCCGATCGACGCCGACCACGAGCTTGCGCTCTCCCAGGGATTCCCGCGTCGCGCGCAGCGGTGTCGACGCCTGACGCGTCGAGGCGGCGGCGAGGCGGCGGAAAGCCTCGACGTCGATGCCGATCGGGAAGGCCTGCACCGCCGTTTCCCGGGCGCCCACCCGCACGCGCCGCCCGTCGCTGCGGCCGCCGCAGAGGATTTCCAGCCCCCCGATCAGGTTGCGGGCATCGACCTCGGTCTGCAGGCCGACGAGGTCATAGGCCGAGACGGTGCGGATCAGCGTCCCGCTGAACGGCAGCGCGCCGATCACGTCGGCCGAGGGCCAGGGGATGTGATGGAAATAGCCGATGCGGTTGGTGATGCCGCGCCGGCGCAGCTCCGCCGCGAGCGGAATCAGGTGGTAATCGTGGATCCAGATCAGGTCATCGGGCTGGATGAGGTTCGCCAGGGCCCGCGCGAAGCGGCGGTTGACGCCGAGATAGCCCATATAGTCGCCGCGCTGGAAATCGGTCAGCCCGAGCCGGTAATGCATCAGCGGCCAGAGCGCCCGGTTCGAGAAGCCGAGATAGTAACTCTGCCGCTCGCTCTCGCTGAGATCGGTCACCGCATAGGTCACGTTGCCGCGCTGGACCTGCCTGACCTCGTGGCCGGACGCATCGCCGACATGGCCGCTCCAGCCGAACCAGAGGCCGCCATGCTGCTCCAGCGCCTCGCGCAGCGCGACCGCGAGCCCCCCCGCCGTTGCCTTTTCCTGGCGATCGGGAATGGTGACGCGGTTCGAAACGACGATGAGACGCATAGCGACGAATTTCTCCAGGCGGGGCCGCCCGATTTTCGCCATCGGCGGCAGGAACAGAACGCCCGCGAAGGCGTAATGTTTCCGGGGCGCGCGGCTGGCCGCATGGCGAGGCAGTGGCAGCGGCGCGGTGAAATCGTGGTCGCCACTATCGGGCGATGAGTAGAGCACGGCAACCCCGAGGATGATTTTTCCGTACCGGAGCCCCGGCACGGCGAGGGTAAAGGATTGTCAGCGAAGACAGTCGTTCTTCTGCCGTCTTCCCTGCCCAGATTGAGAGCGATGACGACATTGATCGAACCGGAATCTTTTCAGACCGCCCGCGATATCGCTGCGGCGGCGGAGAAAATCGCGCTCTTCCTGGACTTCGACGGAACCCTCGTCGAAATTGCGCCCTCGCCCGAGGATGTCCAGCTCGATCGCCGCGTCGCCCCGGCGCTGGAGACGCTCCGCAACCAGCTCGGCGGCGCCCTCGCTTTGGTCTCCGGGCGCCCGATCGCCTTTCTCGACGAGATGCTCGCGCCGCACCGCTTCGACATCGCCGGGCTGCACGGCGCGCAGATCCGGCAGGGCGGCGAGCTCCGTGCGCAATCCGACGCGCCCGAAAACATGCGCGAGGCGGTGCGCGACCTCGTCCGCTTCGCCAACAGCCATATCGGCATCATCGTCGAGGACAAGCGGATCTCGGCCGCGCTGCACTGGCGGCTCGCACCGGAGCTGAGGGACGAGGCGCTCGACCTGATGCGCAAGGCGGCGGCCAGGCTCGGACCGGGCGTGCGCCTGCAGGAGGGCAAGTCGGTTGCCGAGCTGGTGCCGGCGGGTGCCAGCAAGGGCAGCGCCATCGCGTGGCTGATGGCGACCCCTGCCTATGCCGGGCGCCGCCCCGTCTTCATCGGCGACGACATCACCGACGAGGACGGCTTCGAGGCGGTCAACGCCATGGGCGGCCTGTCGATCCGGATCGGCACCGATCGGGACAGCCTCGCCGCGATCCGGCTTACCTCTCCCACCGCATTGCGGCATATCCTTCTCGAGGCCGCCGAGAACGGCGGCCTCACCGCCTCCACCTTCGTCCAGGATTGATCATGACCGTAACGACCACGGCCGCGGGGCGTCACTCCGCCTCGCTCGACCTCGGCGTCATCGGCAATTGCTCGATCGCCGCGCTCATCGACCGCCGCGCCCGCATCGTCTGGGGCTGCTTTCCGCGCTTCGACCGCGACCCGGTCTTCTGCTCGCTGATCGACAACCGGGCCGATGACGGCGAGGACAGCCCCGACAAGGGCTTCTTCGCCATCGAGCTCGTCGGCATGACCCGTTGCGAGCAGGGCTATCTCGACAACACCGCGATCCTGTCCTCCGTCCTGTCGGACGATCAGGGCAATGCCATCGAGATCCTGGATTTCGCGCCGCGCTTCGTGCGCTACGAACGCTTCTTCCGGCCGCCACAGCTGGTGCGCCGCGTGCGCCGGATTTCGGGGCGGCCGCGCATCCGCGTCCTGCTCAAGCCCTGTCTCGGCATCGGCGAGGAGCCCGACGAGATCACCCGCGGCTCCAACCATATCCGCTTCGTCGGGGCCGACCAGACGATCCGCCTGACGACGAATGCGCCGGTCTCCTACGTCATGGAGAGCACGCCCTTCGCCGTGGACCAGGCTTATTCCTTCTTCGTCGGCTCGGACGAGGCGCTGCGCGCCGAGATCGAGACGACCTCCCGCGAGTTCCTCGACAAGACCACCGATTACTGGCGCGACTGGGTGCGCTCGCTCTCGATCCCGTTCGAATATCAGCGCGAGGTGATCCGGGCCGCGATCACGCTGAAGCTCTGCTCCTTCGAGGAGACCGGCGCGATCGTCGCGGCGCTCACCACCTCGATCCCCGAGGCGCCGGGCACGCAGCGCAACTGGGATTATCGCTATTGCTGGCTGCGCGACGCCTATTTCGTCGTCCATGCGCTCAACCGGCTCGGCACGACGCGGACGATGGAGGACTATCTCGGCTTCATCACCAATATCGTCGACACCTTCTCGGAGAGCGGCGCGGAGCATCTGCCGCCGCTCTACCCGATCACACGCGGCGGCTCGCTGACCGAGTTCGAAGCCAAGAATCTGTCGGGCTATCGCGGCCACCAGCCCGTGCGCTTCGGCAACGGCGCTGCCGTGCAGATCCAGAACGACGGCTACGGCGCGGTGGTGCTGGCGGCGACGCATTCCTTCTTCGACCGTCGCCTGATCCAGCCGGGCAAGGACACCCTGTTCGGTCAGCTCGAACGCATGGGCGAACTGGCGGTTTCCGTGTTCGACAAGCCCGATGCCGGCCCCTGGGAGCTGCGAGAGAAGGAAGCGGTGCATTCCTTTTCCAGCGTGATGTGCTGGGCGGCCTGCGACAGGCTCGCCCGCATCGCCGGCACGCTGGGCCGCGCCGACCGCAAGGACTACTGGAAAGGGGAATCAAAGCGGCTCAAGGGCATCATCGCCGAGCGCATCTGGAACGACGAGAAGGGCCATTTCGTCTCGACCTTCGGCGGCCACGATCTCGACGCGACCCTGCTGCTCCTGGCCGAGATCGGCTTCGTCAAGCCGGACGACGCCCGCTTCGTCGCGACCGTCGAGGCGATCGGCCGCGAGCTCAAGCGCGGCGACCTGCTGCTGCGCTACGCGACGCAGGACGATTTCGGCTACATGCACACCGGCTTCCTGATCTGCGCCTTCTGGTATGTCGATGCGCTGAATGCGATCGGGCGCGGCGAAGAGGCCAAGGCCCTGTTCGAACGTATCCTGAAAAGGCGCAACAGCTTCGGCCTGCTCTCCGAGGATGCCGACCTCGAAACCGGCGAACTCTGGGGCAATTTCCCGCAGACCTATTCGCATGTCGGCCTGATCAACTGTGCGATGCGGCTGAGCCGGGATTGGGAAGAGGCGTTCTGAGCCAGCCTGCCGTCATGGCCGGGCTTGACCCGGCCATCTCGTGACGAGATCGCTCCAGCTGGAAGCACTCCATTCCGCCTGAGATGCTCGGGTCAAGCCCGAGCATGACGGCTGCTCGAACTCACTCCACCTTGGCAGCCGCCCGCATCACGGCTAGCGCCAGCACCTGCGCCGCCGGCACGAGGCTCTCGACCTCGAGGAATTCATCCGGGGTGTGGGCCATGCCGCCGATCGGGCCGACGCTGCACAGCGTCGGCGTGCCCTGCGCGGCCGTGAAGCCTGAATCGGCGCAGCCGCCGGTGAATTCCGCCATGACGTCGATGCCGAAGGCGGCCGCCGCATCGCGGTAGGTATCGTAGAGGGCAGCCGAATCCGCGGAGCGTTCCAGCGGCAGGAATTCGCCCTTGATCGAAAGCACGGCGCTGGTGCCCGTGACTTCCGGCTTCTCGATGATCGCCTTGATCTTGCCGACCATCTCGTCGCGTTGGGCGGCCGTGACGTAGCGAAGGTCGATCTCGCACCAGGCGCTCGGAGCGATGGTGTTGACCGTCTGGCCGCCGCCGATCAGCCCGACATTGACGGTGATGCCCTTCTCCAGATCGGTCAGGCCCTGCAGCTTCGGAATCTTGTGGCCGAGATCGACGATCGCCGAGGCGCCCTTCTCGTAATTTGCGCCGGAATGGGCCGGCTTGCCGGTGAACTCGGCGCGCATGAAGACGCCGCCCTTGCGGCCGCTGGTGACGGACTGCCTGTGATCCTTCGCGAAATCGGTGCCGGCAGGCAGGCGGCTCGGCTCGGCATTGAACACGCAGCGCGACTCGCGGGCCGCTTCCTCGATGACGGGCCGCGAGGACGGCGAGCCGATTTCCTCGTCGCTGGTCGTCAGCATCAGCAGCGGCGCGGCGAGCCCGCCGCATTCGGAGAAGGCCGCGGCAACGAAAGCCGAAATCACGATGCCGCCCTTCATGTCGGCCACGCCCGGCCCGTAGGCGCGGGAGCCCTTGATGGTGAAGGGCCGGCGCGTCGGCTCACCCTTGGGGAAGACGGTGTCGCGATGGCCGAGCAGCAGCACGGGACGCTGGTCGTTGGCCGCCGGGTTGGGCAGGCGCGCCTTGACCGCATCGCCGAAGCGGGCATCCGGCACGATCTCGACGTCGAGCCCGTTCGCCTTGTGGAAGCGCGCGACGACGACGCCCGCCTCATCGACACCCGCCTTGTCGTAGGAGCCGGAATCGGTGTCGACCAGCTCGCGCAGCAGCGCGATCATGCCCTCCTTGCGGCCAGCCAGCCACTCGGTGACCTTCTTTTCCTCGGGGGTCAAAGCGCTCATCGGCTCACTCGCAATCGTTCCGGATGGGACAATGCAGCCAGCTTATAGGCTGGGTCCCTCGCGGCAACGGGAAACGGCGGCGGAGATCCCATTCTCGCCGCGCATGGCTGCCGCAGCCGCGTCAATCGGCCCATTCGGGATCGGTGGTGAAGGCGATGGTGAGCCAGCGATCCGGCGATTCGTCGCCGATCGCCTCGCCGATCTCGTCGCGAATGCGGTCCCATTCCTCGAGCTTCTTCGCCGGCCCGTCCCTGGGCACGATGAAATAGAGCTCGATCTGCTTTCCCCGCCCGACGCGGGCGACATAGGAGCGGTAGGAGGCGAAGCCGTAGCGGCGGACGATCTCCTCGGCGACGCCGTCGACATGCTGCTTCAGATCGGCGGGGGTCACGAGCAGGATATCGGCGAAAGCGCGCTTGATCGTGCCGATCGGCATGGGAATGACGACGATGCAGACCAGCGCCAGCGCGACCGGATCGACATAGGGCAGCATCCAGCCGAGCCTCGTGCCCTGGATCGCATAGCCGAAGACGAAGGCGACGAGCAGCGCGCCGCTGAGGGCGCCCGACATCAGCCAGGCCTGAGCGTCCAGCGCGACGAAGTTCGAGCCGAGGCTCCGGTTGGCCCGCTTGTCGTAGACCGCCATGGCGAAGGCGATCAGCATCGTCAGCCCCGCATAGACGATGGCGTAGTCGAAGGCGAGGTGCCGGCCGCCGGCCATGATGCTGCCGATCGCGTTGATCAGCGCATAGATCGCCGCCCCGGTCAGCAGCACGCCGTTGAGGCCGAGGACCATCGGCTCCAGATGCCAGAAGCCCATGGTGAAGTGCTTGACCAGCCTGCTGCCGACGGCGCCGTTCGCCGTCGAGGAGGTGATCAGGTTTGCGACCACAAGAGCGACGATCGTCATCGTGGCGTCGGTCAGGGCGTAGAAGCCGTCGAAGACGATCGCAAAGGAGCCCGAGAGTAGACCGAAGACGATGCCCGCCGCCGCCAGCAGAAAAGTGACCGCGATGGAGAGGCGCAGGACGCTTTGCTCGGTCTGCACGAAAGGTCCCTTCAACGCCCCGCCCGGCAACCCATCCTGGAGCACCGGCCCGAAAAGTGGCATCCAGCTTTCGAAAAAGCCGATGCGAAATCAAAGATATAGATGATCGAAGCGAAGAAGCGCCAGCACAGGGGTTCCGAAATCGGCAATCCGTCCGCTCAGACGAAACCAGCGTACCAGATGGCAACGTAAACGACCGTTCCTACCGCCATCGGCACGAGCGGGTTCAGCTTCGAGCGATAGGTCACCAACGCCGTCGCCGCCGTGATCGCAAAGCCGAACGGCCCGGCATCGGCGGCGAGCGTCGCGACCGCTCCGCTGGCCAGCATCAGGCCGAGAGCGATCGGCACCAGCGCCAGCGTCACGATCCGCACGATGCGGTTGTCGCTGAAGCGTTGCAGCCCGCGGCTGCTGGCAAGCGCCAGCAGCGAGGACGGGATCAGCATGGCGGCCGTCGCCACGAGGAGGCCGCCCGTGCCGGCGACATGCCAGCCAATGATGCTGGCGAGCATCACATTCGGCCCCGGCGCGGTCTGCGCGATGGCGAAGAGGCGGGCGAAGGTGGGCGCATCCATCCAGCCGAGGATTTCGACGATCTGACGGTGGACCTCCGGCACCACGGCATTGGCGCCGCCGATCGCCATCAGCGAAATCGTGCCGAAGGTCATGACCAGCTGGCCGAGGACACTCCGTTCCATCAGATCCGCCGCGCTCCCAGGGAAGCCGCGACGAGCCCGAGCGGGACGAGCACCAGCAGGGTCGGCAGCATCGGCAGCCGCAGGATGCCGACCGCGACGAAGGCCGCCGCCGCCATGATCCAGGCCCAGCGGGCAAGGCCGGCTTTGGCGAGCAGGCGCGCAGCCGTGCCGAGGATGAGCCCGGCGGCACTGGCGGCCGCGCCCGTCAGCGCGATCTGCGCCACCGGATAGGCGGAGACCGCGCCATAGATATTCGCGATCGCGACGAGCGAGAGCAGCGGCATCGCCATCAGTGCGAAGACGCAGGTCAGGGCGCCGGCGGCGCCGCGAAAGCGGTCGCCCAGCATCACAGCCGCATTGACCGTGTTGGCCCCCGGGAGCGCCTGGCAGATGCCCATCAGCTCGGCATAACCACGATCATCGAGCCAGTTGCGTTCGGCGACGATGATGTGGCGCGCCACCGGGCCGACGCCGCCGAAGCCCATCAGCCCGATCTTCAAAAATCCGCTGAACAGGTTCGACAAGGAGGGCGGCCGTGCCTCCGTTGCGGTCTCGAGAGCCGACATCGGATCGCTAGCGCCGTGCTTCCATCGCCATGCGCAAGGCGAAGCCGGCGAGCACCGTGCCCATCAGCCAGCGCTGCGCCAGCGACCAGAGCGGGCGCGTGCGCAGGAAGAGCGCGATGCCACCCGCCGCCGTCGCAATCAGCGCATTGACGCTGCCGCTGATCGCGATCTGGATCAGGCCGAGCACGAGCGATTGCGCCAGCACATTGCCCGCCGCCGGATCGATGAACTGCGGCAGCAACGCGAGATAGAACATCGCGATCTTGGGGTTGAGCAGGCTGGTCAGGAAGCCCATGGCGAAGAGCTTGCGCGGCCCGTCATGCGGCAGATCGCGGACATGGAAGGGCGAGCGCCCGCCGGGCCGGACCGCCTGCCATGCAAGCCAGAGCAGATAGGCCGCGCCGCCGAGCCGGAGCGCGTCATAAGCATAGGGCACGGCGAAGAGCAGCGCGGTGATGCCGAAGGCCGCGCAGAACATGTAGACGAAGAAGCCGAAGATCACGCCGCCGAGCGAAATCAGCCCGGCGCCCCTGCCCTGCGCGATCGAGCGCGAAATCAGGTAGATCATGTTGGGGCCGGGGGTCAGCACCATGCCGAGCGCGATCAGGGCGAAGGTGACGAGGGTGGTCGTCTCGGGCATCGGTCGGCGCTCCGGCTGAACTCAGCGCTTGGACCATGGATCGCGATAGCCGGCAATCGGCCGCGCCATGGGAGCGGCCATGCAGACATTCGATATATCGGGCAGCCGCCGTCCCGGCGTCACGGAACCCCTCGCTTCTCCGGCGGTTGTCGCCTGCAAGCGGATCGGGGGGAAGACATGACGCTGTTCAGCCGGCTGCTCTACACGATCATCGCCTTTGCCCTGCTCGGCGCGTCGATCATCCTGATCGGCGTCGCGGTCTGGCGCACCTCGAGCGGCTTCTGGACCGGCGACGGCGCGCTCGACACCATGCTCGACGCGATCGGCCTGGTGATCATCGCGGTGGCGGTCGCCGATGTCGGCAAGTTCCTGTTCGAGGAGGAGGTGGTGGCCGATCGCGAGATGCGCCGGCCGGCGGAAGCGCGGGGATCCCTGACCAAGTTCATGTCGATCATGATCGTGGCGCTCTCGCTGGAAGCGCTGGTGCTGATCGCCAAGACCTCGCGCGAGACGATGGGAGACCTCGTCTATCCGGCCCTGCTGATGCTGCTCGCGGTTCTGGCGCTGGTCGGGCTCGGGCTCTTCCAGAAGCTCAGCCAGAACGCGACGGCCTCGGTCCCGCCGGACCGCGAGGAGGGGGAGCAGGGCGAGCGGTCGGAGCGGCGCATGCGGATGCCGGCTTCAGCAGAGAAAGCCGGCTGAAACCCAAGCAGACAACCAAGCCAAAAAAGCGCGGGGAACCCCTCTCCTGTAAGGAGAGGGGCAGGGGTGAGGTGTCGGCCCCTGGACCAGTGACGCAAACTCCCACCCGCAGCAGCGGTGGGGGCACGGCCAAAGCGTCCAACGGCCTACCCCTCACCCTGCCCTCTCCCTCCGGGAGAGGGTTCCCCGCGCTAACCGCGCCTGCGCGGGAACGATTCAGCCCCTCGCCGCCCGACCGGCCAGGTGGCCCTCACCGCACCTCATCGACAAGGAAGAGGTCGGTATCGTCGGGCTTCGCTCCCGCCGCCGTGAGCATGGCGTGGATCTGGCCGCGATGATGGGTCTGGTGGTTGAACAGATGCGCGATCAGGAAGGCGCGCGGCTTGCCTATCTCGCGGCCGGCCGCGCCGGAATACCAGATCAGCGTGCCACGCAGCCAATCGGCCTCGACGGTCTCGGCCCAGTCGAGGATAGCTTGGTCGCATTGGCGGCGGCGCGCGCAGAACTGCGCCCAGTCTTCGAAATAGATCGCGGAATCGCGGCCGCCGACAGACGGCTTCTCGCGGCCTATGAGGCGGCTGAGCCAAGTCTCGTCACCCCAGAGGAGGTGGCTGAAAGTCCCGTGGATCGACTTGAAGAAGGCGCCGCGGTCGAGCTTGCGGGCCTCGTCGGTCAAGCCGTCCGCGGCCGTCATGAGGCTCCCGTTCTGCCAGGCATTGTAGCGGGCCATGGTCCGGACGAAATCGGGATCGACCATGGCGGCGCCTCCTCGTCAGATGACGTTGGCCTCCTTGAGCGGCCTGCCGGCAACGATGCGCTCATGGCCGAGATCGGCAAGGTCGAGCGAGCGATAGCGGCCATGCGCGATATGCTCGGCCAGACCGCGCCCGACCGCCGGCGCCTGCTGCAGGCCGTGTCCGGAGAAGCCGTTGGCGAGATAGAGGTTCGGCACGCCGACCGCCGGGCCGACGATCGCGTTGTGGTCGAGCCCGCACATGTCGTAGGGGCCGGCCCAGGCGCGGCCGGGCTTGATCTGCTCGAAGGCCGGGATGCGGGTGGCGAGCGAGGGCCAGACCACCTCCTCGAAGAAGCCCCAGTCGACATCCTCGGCAGCGGGATCGGTCTCGATCCACTCGACATCCTGCTCCGGGGTCAGGGGCGAGCAGCTCCCGATGAAGAGCTGCCCCTCCGCCGTGCGCTTGCCCTCCTGTCGGCACCAGGCGCCGGTCGTGTCGATCAAGAGCGGGCAACCATCGACATCGCCCTTGCAGGTGAAGGTGAAGACATAGCGCTTCATCGACTTCACCGGGATCGAAACGCCAGCCGTCGCGGCGAGCTTCGCGCCATGGGTGCCGCTGGCATTGATCGCGGCGCCGCAAGCGATGCGGCTGCCATCGGCGAGTTCGACGCCGGTGACACGGCCACCCTCTGTGACGTAGCCCGCGACCTCGCCCTGGCGGTACTCGACGCCGAGGCTACGCGCCTTCTTGCGGAAGGCCTGGAGCAGCGCCCAGCCGTCGAACCAGCCCTCGCCGCTGACGCCGAAGGTGCCGCAGGCGAGATCCTCGACATTGAGCCAGGGGAAGCGCTGCTTCAGCGTGGCGGGATCAAAAAGGGCGATATCGGCGCCCTCGGCCGCCTGAAGCTTCTGGTTGGCCGCGAGGATGGGCGCGCCGGCCTCGCTCGCGAGATAGAGATAGCCGCCCTCATGCAGGTCGATGGCGGGCACCTCGCCATCGACCGCGAGGTGGCGGCCGATATTGCGCAGGAAATCGACGCCGAAGAGCGAGATGCGGATATTCACCGCGCTAGAGAATTGCTGGCGGATCGAGGCGGCCGAGAGCGCCGAGGCCGAGAAGCGATAGGTCGGGTCCTTCTCGATCACCACGACCTTGCCGGCGAAGCCGGGATCGGCGGCGAGATGGTAGGCGACGGAGGAGCCGATGGCGGCGCCTCCGCAGATCACGACATCGGCGCTTTCGGAGACGGGCGGCATGGCAGGCCTCGCGCTTCCGGCTTCGTCAGAAAGCCGGGTTGGTGAATTTCGCGCATGAATGACTGAGCGCGGCGCGCTTGTCGAGAGGCACCGTCAGCTCGCCGGCACGCATTCCCCCAGCAGCCAGTCGCGAAAGGCGATCACGGTCGGCAGATTCGCCTTTTCCTCGGGGTAGACGAGGTAGTAGCCGTCCTTGCCCGTCACGGGCCGGTCGATCGGGATGACGAGCGAGCCGGAGCGCAGTTCTTCCTCGACCAGGAAGCGGGGCACGATGGCGAGCCCGAGCCCGGCGACGGCCGCCTGCGCAATCATAGCGAACTGCTCGAAGCGTGGCCCCATCAGGGCCCGTTCGGGTGCCAGCCCCTGCTGTTCCAGCCAGTTCGCCCAGGCGCGCGGCCGGGTCGATTGCTGCAGCAGCGGCACGCGCAGCATGTCGGCCGGCTCGGCGATGCCGGCGCGGGCCAGCAGCGACGGCGCGGCGACGGGCACGACCTCCTCGCCCATCAGGCGGTGCAGCCGCGCACCTGGCCAGTTCTCCGCACCGAAATGCACGGCGGCATCGACCTGCTCGCGAGCGAAATCGAACGGCACCAGCCGCGTGGTGAAATTGATGGTGATGCCAGGATGCGCCTCGGTGAAGCGCGGCAGACGCGGGATCAGCCAGCGCGTGCCGAAGGTCGGGAGGGTCGCGAGATGGAGCACCCCGGCCGCTCCACGAAAGGCCATCGCCGAAACCGTCGCGGCAGCGAGCCGCGAAAGCCCGTCCCTGATCTCGGCCGCATAGGCCGCCCCGGCCGCGGTCAGGCTGACGCGCTTCTTGACGCGCTCGAACAGGCTGACGCCAAGGACCTTCTCCAGATGCGCGACCTGCCGGCTCACCGCCCCTTGCGTCAGATTCAACTCCTCCGCAGCGCGGGTGAAACTGCCATGCCGAGCGGCCGCCTCGAAGGCGGCCAGCGCCGACAACGAGGGGACCGAAAGGCGGCCGGGAACGAGCGCGTCATCCATGAGAAATACTCACCAAGTGGTGAGAACATATCGGTTGCCCCAGCGATAGGAAAGAGGGCATTCTCCGAGCTTGAATTTTCGAGGCTCTCGAACCGCGCCGTCATCCCGGACGCAGCGAAGCGAAGCTCCGGAATCCATTGTAGAGCGCAGCGTCCTACGATGGATCCCGGATCGGCGCGGCTACGCCGCTTGTCCGGGATGACGGCGCGCTAGAACCGCTGCTTGAGCTCAATCGAAGGCGAAAGACACCATGACGACCTCCCTGCCGAAAGACACGCTCGCCCTGCTCAAGCGCCTCGGCGTCTCCGAGAGCGCCTATGCCGATGCCGGCCTCTCGGCCGGCTCGCCGATCACCGGCGAGACCGTCGTGACGCTGCGCGAGACCTCCCCGGCCGAGGCCGAGGCCGCGATCGGCCAGGCGCAGTCCGCCTATCTCGCCTGGCGCAAGGTGCCGGCGCCGCGGCGCGGCGAGTTCGTCCGCCTGCTCGGCGAGGAATTGCGCGCCGCCAAGGCAGATCTCGGCCTGCTGGTAACACTCGAAGCCGGCAAGGTCACCTCCGAGGGCCTCGGCGAAGTCCAGGAGATGATCGACATCTGCGACTTCGCCGTCGGCCTGTCGCGCCAGCTCTACGGCCTGACCATCGCCACCGAGCGCCCGAACCATCGCATGATGGAGACCTGGCATCCGATCGGCATCTGCGGCGTAATCTCTGCCTTCAACTTCCCGGTCGCGGTCTGGTGCTGGAACGCGGCGCTCGCCTTCGTCTGCGGCGACAGCGTCGTCTGGAAGCCCTCCGAGAAGACCCCGCTCACCGCGCTCGCCGTGCAGGCCATCGTCGAGAAGACGATGAAGCGCTTCGGTCCTGAGGCTCCAAGCGGCATCTCCGAGGTTCTGATCGGCGGCCGCGAGATCGGCGACATCCTGGTCTCCGACCATCGCGTCCCGGTCGTCTCGGCCACGGGCTCGACCCGCATGGGCAAGGAAGTCGGCCAGAAGCTCGCCGCGCGCTTCGCCCGCGCCATCCTGGAGCTCGGCGGCAACAATGCCGCGATCGTCGCTCCCTCGGCCGATCTCGACATCGCGCTGCGCGGCATCGCCTTCGCGGCGATGGGCACCGCCGGCCAGCGCTGCACCACGCTGCGCCGCCTGATCGTGCATGAGAGCATCTACGACCAGCTCGTGCCGAAGCTGATCAAGGTCTACGGCTCGGTGAAGATCGGCGATCCGCGCGAGGCCGGCGTTCTGGTCGGCCCGCTGGTCGACGAAGGCTCCTATCAGGGCATGCAGAAGGCGCTCTCCGAGGCCAAGGCCGAGGGCGGCAAGGTCCATGGCGGCGAGAAGGTCGATGTCGGTTCCGGCGGCTTCTATGTCCGTCCGGCGCTGGTCGAGATGCCGAAGCAGTGCGGCCCGGTCGAGCGCGAGACCTTCGCGCCGATCCTCTATGTGATGAAGTACAAGTCCATCGACGAGGCGATCGCGATCCAGAACGCCGTCGGCGCCGGCCTGTCCTCCTCGATCTTCACGCTGAACATGCGCGAGGCCGAGCTTTTCGTCTCCGACGAGGGCTCGGACTGCGGCATCGCCAACGTCAATATCGGCCCCTCGGGCGCCGAGATCGGCGGCGCGTTCGGCGGCGAGAAGGAGACAGGCGGCGGCCGCGAGGCCGGCTCGGACGCATGGAAGGCCTATATGCGCCGCGCCACCAACACGCTGAACTACGGCACCACGCTGCCGCTGGCGCAGGGCGTCAGCTTCGACGTGGATGCGTGATCGGTAGATAAGGAAACGCTACCGTCATTGCGAGCGCAGCGAAGCAATCCAGGAGCGGCAGAGCTCCACGTCCCCTGGATTGCTTCGTCGCTTCGCTCCTCGCAATGACGGCTAACGATGCACAAACGGGGAAATACGGAAATGGCCGGCAGCCACAAGCTCGCGAAGTTCACCTGGGACGATGCCTATCTGCTCGACGAGCAGCTGAGCGAGGACGAGCGGCTGATCCGCGACACGGCCCGCGCCTATGCGCAGGAGAAGCTCGCGCCCCGCATCCATGACGCCTATCTCGACGAGAAGACCGACCGCTCGATCTTCAATGAAATGGGCGAGCTTGGCCTGCTCGGCGTCACCGTCCCCGAGGAGTACGGCTGCGCCGGCGCCAACTACGTCTCCTACGGGCTCGTCGCCCGCGAGGTCGAGCGCATCGACTCGGGCTATCGCTCGATGATGTCGGTGCAGTCGTCGCTCGTGATGTTCCCGATCTATGCCTATGGCAGCGAGGAGCAGCGCAAGAAGTACCTGCCCAAGCTGGGTTCGGGCGAATGGGTCGGCTGCTTCGGCCTGACCGAGCCGGATGCCGGCTCCGATCCCGGCGGCATGAAGACCCGCGCCGAGAAGGTCGCCGACGGCTACAAGCTGACCGGCTCCAAGATGTGGATCTCGAACTCGCCGATCGCCGACGTCTTCGTCGTCTGGGCGAAATCGGCCGCGCATGACAACCAGATCCGCGGCTTCATCCTCGAAAAGGGCATGAAGGGTCTCTCCGCGCCGAAGATCGGCGGCAAGCTCTCGCTGCGCGCCTCGATCACCGGCGAGGTCGTGATGGACGGCGTCATCGTGCCGGAAGAGAACCTGCTGCCGAACGTCTCGGGCCTGTCCGGCCCGTTCGGCTGCCTCAACCGCGCCCGCTACGGCATCTCCTGGGGCGTGATGGGCGCCGCCGAGGACTGCTTCCACCGCGCCCGCCAATACGGGCTCGACCGCAAGCAGTTCAACAAGCCGCTCGCCCAGACGCAGCTCTACCAGAAGAAGCTGGCGGACATGCTGACCGAGATCACGCTCGGCCTGCAGGGCTCGCTCCGTGTCGGTCGCCTGCTCGATGAGGGCAAGATGGCCCCGGAGATGATCTCGCTGGTCAAGCGCAACAATTGCGGCAAGGCGCTCGACATCGCCCGCCAGGCCCGCGACATGCATGGCGGCAACGGCATCCAGATCGAGTATCAGGTAATGCGCCATGCGGCGAACCTCGAGACGGTGAACACCTATGAGGGCACGCATGACGTCCACGCGCTGATCCTCGGCCGCGCCATCACCGGCCTGCAGGCGTTCTTCTGAAATCCAGCCGTCATCCCGGCCGCAGCGAAGCGGAGCGCCGGGATCCATCGTAGAGCGCAACGCCCTTCGATGGATCCCGGGTCAAGCCCGGGATGACGGCGTTCAGGCTGTTTCCATGTCCCTCCCCATGCCCTCCGCCTCTCCCCTCGCCGGCCTGCGCGTCCTCGAACTGGCACGCATCCTCGCAGGTCCCTGGATCGGCCAGCTCCTGGCCGATCTCGGCGCCGATGTCGTCAAGGTCGAGGCGCCGGAAGGCGACGACACCCGCAAATGGGGCCCGCCCTTCGTCGAGGGCACGGGTGACGAGCATCTCTCCGCCGCCTATTTCCACGCCGCCAATCGTGGCAAGCGTTCGATCACCGCCGATTTCCGCACGGCCGAGGGACAGGCGCTGGTCCGGCGGCTCGCCGCCCATGCCGATGTCGTGATCGAGAACTTCAAGGTCGGCGGCCTCTCGAAATACGGGCTCGACGCAGCCTCGCTGCGCAAGGACTTCCCGCGCCTCGTCTATTGCTCGGTCACCGGCTTCGGGCAGGACGGCCCCTATGCGCCGCGCGCCGGCTACGACTTCCTCGTCCAGGGCATGGGCGGAGCAATGTCGATCACCGGCGAGCCGGCGGGCGCGCCGATGAAGGCGGGTTATGCCGTCGCCGACATCTATACCGGGCTCTATGCCACGGTCGGCATCCTCTCGGCGCTGCGCCAGCGCGATGCCACCGGCGAAGGGGCGACGCTCGATCTTGCTTTGCTCGACTCGCAGGTCGCGGTGCTCGGCAACCAGGCGATGAACTATCTCGTCGGTGGCAATCCGCCGCCGCGCCTCGGCAACGCGCATCCGAACATCGTGCCCTATGACGTGTTCCCGGTCGCGGACGGCCACATCATCATCGCGACCGGCAATGACGGGCAGTGGCGCAAGCTCTGCGAGGTGCTGGGCGAGCCGGCGCTGGCCGACGATCCCGACTACGTCGACAACAAGTCGCGGGTGAAGAACCGCGTCGCGCTGACCGCGCGGCTGCACGAACTTTGCCAACGCCAGGGCAAGGCCGAGCTGCTCGCCGGGCTGGAGAAGGTCGGCGTGCCGGCCGGGCCGATCAACGACATCGGCGAGGTCTTCGCCGACCCGCAGGTCATAGCGCGCGGCGTCAGGGTCGACCTGCCGAGCCAGGCCGCCAAGGCGGGCCACATTCCGACCGTCGCCTCGCCCATCGTCATGAACGGCGTGCGGCAAGTGACCGGACGGCCGAGCCCGAGGCTCGGCGAACATGCCGACGACATTTTGAACGATCCGGCCTGGGGAGGGCCGCAGCATGGCTAATCGTACTGGCGGGCAGATCCTCGTCGACCAGCTTCTGATCCACGGCGCCACCGACGCCTTCTGCGTGCCGGGCGAGAGCTATCTCGCCGTGCTCGACGCGCTGCACGACGCCTCGATGAAGGTCACCATCTGCCGGGCTGAGGGCGGCGCCTGCATGATGGCGGAAGCCGCCGGCAAGCTCACCGGCAAGCCCGGCATCTGCTTCGTGACGCGCGGCCCCGGCGCCACCAATGCCTCGCCCGGCATCCATATCGCCGATCAGGACTCGACCCCGCTGATCCTCTTCGTCGGCCAGATCGACGGCAGCATGCGCGAGCGCGAGGCTTTCCAGGAGCTCGATTACCGCGCCGTCTTCGGCACCATGACCAAATGGGCGACCGAGATCGACGATGCCGCGCGCATCCCGGAGATCATCAGCCGCGCCTTCCATGTCGCGACCTCGGGCCGCCCCGGCCCGGTCGTGATCGCGCTGCCCGAGGACGTGCTGACCGACCTCGCCGACGTCGCCGACGCCGAACCCTATCAGATCACCGAGCAACACCCTGCCCCGGCGCAGATGGCCGATTTCGCCAAGCGCCTCGCCGCGGCGAAGTCGCCGATCGCGATCCTCGGCGGCTCGCGCTGGAGCCCGGAGGCGATTGCCGACTTCCAGGCCTTCGCCGAGCGTTTCGATCTGCCCGTCGCGGTCTCGTTCCGTCGGCAGATGCTGTTCCCGGCCGACCATCCGAACTTCGCCGGCGATCTCGGCATCGGCCCGAACCCGAAGCTGCTCGCCCGCATCAAGGAAAGCGACCTCGTCGTGCTGGTCGGCGGGCGCCTCTCTGAGATGCCGAGCCAGTCCTACACCCTGTTCGGCATCCCAAATCCGGGCCGGCCGCTGGTGCATGTCCATGCCGATCCGGAGGAGCTTGGCCGGGTCTACCGCCCGACGCTGGCGATCAATGCTTCGCCCGCCGGCTTCTGCGCCGCGCTCAAGACGATCGAGCCGCCGAAGGCCCCGGCCTGGGCCGGCGCGGCTGCCGCCGCCCATGAAGCCTATATCGCCTGGAGCGAACAGCCGGCGCCCGTCCCCGGCGAGTTCCATCCCGGCGAGATGGTGCGCTGGCTGCGCAGCCAGCTCCCGGACGACGCCATCCTATGCAACGGCGCCGGCAATTACGCGACCTGGGTGCACCGCTTCCACCGCTTCAACAGATTCGCGACGCAGCTCGCGCCGACCTGCGGCTCGATGGGCTATGGCGTTCCGGCCGCGATCGGCGCCAAGCGGATTTTCCCGGATAGGACGGTGATTGCCTTTGCCGGCGACGGCTGCTTCCTGATGAACGGTCAGGATTTCGCGACCGCCGTGCAGTACGACCTGCCCGTCATCGTCATCGTGGTCGATAACGGCATGTACGGCACGATCCGCATGCATCAGGAGCGCGAATATCCCGGCCGCGTCTCGGCGACGACGCTGAAGAACCCGGACTTCGCGGCTTATGCCAAGGCCTTCGGCGGCCATGGCGAGCGCGTCGAGAAGACCGAGGAGTTCGCGCCGGCCTTCGAGCGCGCGGTGAAGAGCGGCAAGCCCGCGATCATCCACTGCCTGCTCGACCCCGAAGCGATCACCCCGGCGAAGTCGCTTTCCACGATCCGGGCCGAGGCTTTCGCGGCCCAAAGCAAAAAGTAAACGGCCCGGACGAGAATCTTAACCTCGTCCGTGAACCTGAACCGAACCTTTCGCGACCATCCGTCGTTGATACGGCGGAGGCGGAGGGTATGACCATGGCACGAGCAGGGTTTATACGGTTGGCAGTTGCTGCCGGGCTTGCTCTCTCGGCGGCTCCGAGCGCTCAGGCGGCCGGCCTGTTCGACGAGCTGGCGCGCGCGATCTTCGGTGGCGGGCCGCGCCTGCGCGCCTCGCCGATCTATGAATATGACGAGCCGCCGCGTCCGCGCGTGTCCCGTCCACGGGCGCCGGAAGCGGCTTCGAAACCGAAGCCGCCCGTCGTCCAGCTCGATCCGCAGACCGACCGGCAATGGTATCTGAAGGATCCGACGCTCAGGCGCGGCGACATCGTCGTCACGGCGGGGGGCGTCCTGATCTATCAGGGACGCGACGCCGACGCGCTGCACGCCTCCGATTTCGTCGCGCTCGGCGGCAACGACGCCAAGGGCTGGAAGCAGCAATTGCAGGCCGCCGCGGCCGGCGGCCGCAACATGTTCGGCAGCGGCACGGGAGAGGCGAAGCCCATCCCTGTCGCGAAGCCGATCGAAGCCGCCACCGCCAGCGCTACGATTTCCGAGGACTGACGCCGTCGAAGGTCGAGCGGATGGCGCGGGCCAGCGCAATCGCAGCCCAGCCCTGGAAGATCAGCTCGATCGCCAGGAAGGTCCCAAGCACCCACAGGCTCGAGGCTGGCCATTGCGCCAGGATCATCCCGCCGAGCAGAAGCGACAGCACGCCGGAGAAGGCGACCCAGCCCCAGGAGGGCAGCTCCCGGTTCTGGAATGCCATGACGAGGCGCAGGAAACCCGTCGCGACCAGGGCGGCGCCGGCGAGCAGGGTCAGCGAGGCCGTGGCAACCAGCGGATTGACAAAAGTCATCACGCCAACGCCGACATAGAGCACGCCGATCAGGATGTGCCACAGGCGGCTCTTCCAGCCCTGATGGCGGAAGGCGTCGATCAGCACGACGATGCCGCCGACGAAGATCATCGCGCCGAACCAGATCGCGCTCGCCAGGCTCAACAGCGCGACGGCACCGAGCCCGAGCACCCCGAGGATGACGAGGACGATGCCCTCCGCCATGAGCCAGCCCCAGCTGCGCCGGAGCGGAATCAGGTGCGTGCCGAGGGAAGGCGGCCGATGACTGGCTTCAGAGGGGGAACTCATGACGACCGACTCCATTTCGGGCGGCCGCGACAGCCGTAGCCGCCTCGTGCAACATGAGAAACCCGCCGGCCGCCGGCGTCAATGACCTGCCGCAAAAGCGGCTTCAGTAGGTCGCGCGCCCGCCCGACAGGTCGAACACCGCGCCGGTCGAGAAGCTGCAACGCTCGCTCGCCAGCCAAGCCACCATTTCAGCCAGCTCCGTCACCGTGCCGAGGCGCTTCAGCGGGCTCTTCGCGACCATGGTCGCGACGGTCTCCTCGCTCATCTGCTGCAGCAGATCGGTCTCGATCGCGGCGGGAGCGACGGCATTGACGAGGATGCCGGTGCCCGCGAGTTCCTTGCCATGCGCCTTGGTGAAGGCGATGACGCCGGCCTTGGCGGCGCTATAGGCGGAGAGCGTCGGCGTACCCTCCTTGCCGGCCAGCGAGGCGATGTTGACGATGCGGCCATAGCCGCGCGGCACCATCGCCGCCGCGACCGCACGCGAGCAAAGGAAGGTCCCGGTCAGGTTGATCGCCTGGACCTTCTGCCATTGCGCGAGCGGCGTCTCCGCGACCGTCGTCGAGGGGCCGGTCAGCCCGGCATTGTTGACGAGGACTGCGATCGGGCCGTGCTCGCGCTCTGTCGCAAGCAGAGCCTCCGCGACCGAGCCCTCATCGGAAACATCGCAGAGGAGATGGCGGCGGCCCGACGCGGCTGGAGCCGCAATGTCCCAGACGACCGCGCTGAGACCGTCCTGCTCCAGCCGGTCGGCCACCGCAGCGCCGATGCCCTTGGCGCCGCCCGTGACGACCGCGACCCGCCGCTCCGCCATGGCCGGCTCAGCCGAGCTTTGCGGCGACGAGCTTGCGCAGGCCACGCAGATCCTTGACGAAACCGCGGATGCCTTCGGCCAGCTTCTCGGTCGCCATCGCATCCTCGTTCATCGCGAAGCGGAACGCCTTCTCATCGAAGCCCAACCGCTTGTCGAAGCCCGAGGCCACCTGCGGCGACGAGGCCGGCGAGAGGCGGCGCGGCAGGTCGCCGGTCGCGGCGGCGAGTTCGTCGAGCAGGCCCGGCCCGATGGTCAAGCGGTCACAGCCGGCCAGCGCCTCGATCTCGCCGGTATTGCGGAAGGAGGCGCCCATCACGACCGTCTTGATGCCGAAGGCCTTGTAATAGGCGTAGATGCTCTTCACCGAGACGACGCCCGGATCGGTCTCCGCCGTGTAGGGACCGCCGCCGGCCTTGACGTGCCAGTCGAGGATACGACCGACGAAGGGCGAGATCAGGAAGGCGCTCGCCTCGGCCGCCGCCACCGCCTGCGGCAGCGCGAAGAGCAGCGTCAGGTTGCAGTCGATCCCCTCCCCCTGCAGCACCCTGGCGGCCTGCAGGCCTTCCCAGGTCGAGGCGATCTTGATCAGGATGCGGTCCTTGCCGACGCCGCGCTCCTTGTAGGCGGCGATGACGGCACGGGCCTTCTCGATGGTCGCGGCGGTGTCGAAGGAGAGATCGGCGTCGACCTCGGTCGAGACGCGGCCGGGCACGATCCTGGTCAGCTCGGCGCCAAAACTCACCGCGAGACGGTCGCAGACGGCATGGACCGCCTTCTCGCCCCCGCCCTGCTTCTTGCCCCAGCCGATCGCCTCGTCGACGAGATGGGCATAGGCCGGGGTCTCGACGGCCTTCAGGATGAGGGTCGGGTTGGTGGTGCAGTCGACCGGTTTCAGCCGGCGCACGGCCTCGATGTCGCCGGTATCGGCGACGACGGTGGTCATTTCGCGGAGCTGGTCGAGCTTGGTGGCGGGCATCAGTCTATCCTCGGCATTTCTTCTTGTCGTAACGCGCTCACTGTGACGCCAGTTCATCGCCATTGCGAGAGCGATGAAGCAATCCGGCCATGCGTCTCAGCCCGTCATGGTCGGCCTTGTGCCGACCATCCACGTCTTTGCTGATCGAGGGTGTGGTCAAGACGTGGATGCTCGCCACAAGGGCGAGCATGACGGTGGTGGGAATGGCGGAACGTCGCCAGCCTCAGCTCTTCACCGCGCCCGACGTCAGCCCGGCGACCATGTTCTTGCGGAAGCCGTAATAGATCACCGCCGGCGGGATCGCGTAGAGCAGGCCGGCCGCCATCAGCAGGTTCCAAGGCGCGTCATCGGCCGAGAGGAAAAGGCCGAGGCCAACCGCCAGAGGCACCGCCTGCTCCGAGGAGAGCAGCAGGAAGGCGTAGAGATACTCGTTCCAGGCGAGCAGCAGCGCATAGATGCCGATCACCACCATCGATGGCTTCATCAGCGGCAGATAGACCAGCCGGAAGAGCTGGAGCGAGGTGGCGCCATCCATGACCGCCGCCTCGTCGAGCTCCTTGGGCAGCTTGTCGGACGCCTGCTTCAGCACCCAGATCGCATAGGGCGAGGCCAGCGCGACCATGGCGAGGATCAGCGCGGCCTGCGTATTGAGCAGCCCGTACGAGCCCATCGCCTTGTACATCGGGATCGCGAGGAAGGCGGCCGGGATCAGGTAGGTCGCCAGCGCGAGGTTCATCATCGTGCGCCCGCCCCGAACCTTGAGCCGGGCGATGGAGAAGGCCGCCAGCGTCGCGACGAACAGCGTGATCATGCCCGTCGCGATCGCGATGAAGAAGCTGTTGAACAGCTGCCGCCAGAAATTATGCAGGTAGTAGTGCTGTTGCTTGAAGACGATCTGGAAGTTCTGCAGCGTCGGGTTGTCCGGCCAGAGCTTGCCGGCCAGCATCGACTCCTGATTCGAGATCGACAGCACGAAGAGGTGATAGATCGGCAGCAGGGTCCAGATCAGCACCGGAATGGCGATCAGGATCAGCTTGCTCTCGTCGAGGACCTTCCTCATGTGTCGGCTCCCTTCGACAGGCGCTTCACCATCACGAAGACCATCGGCAGGATCAGCGGCATGGCGACGATGATCGAAGCGATACCGAGATCGAGGTTGTTGTTGCGCATGTAGCGGATGCCGAGCGTCGACAGCACATGGTTGAGGTCGCCGGGGCCGCCGCTGTTGAGCAGGTAGACGCTGTTGAAATCGCCGAGCGTCCAGATCATCGAGAGCATGGTCGAGGTGACGTAGAGCGTCGCCAGCGAGGGCCAGGTGATGAAGCGGAACTGCTGCCAGCGATTGGCGCCGTCGACGCTCGCGGCCTCGTAGAGATCCTGCGCGATGGCGAGGCGGCCAGTGATCAGGATCAGCGTCCAGAACGGCAGGGACTTCCAGATGTGGACGACGATCGACATGGCGAAGGCGAGCGTCGGGTCGGTCAGCCAGCCGGGGCCTTCCATGACGCCGAACCACTGGAAGAGCTGCTGGTTCACCATGCCGTTCTCCGGGTTCAGCATCACCCGGAAGGACAGGATGGTCGGGATCGAGGGCACCGCCCAGGGCAGGATGAACAGCACCAGCACGAACCGGATCCAGGCGCGCTGCTGCACGAAGAAGCCGGACAGGCCCAGCGCGATCAGGAATTTCAGATTCACCGCCACGAACAGGAAGATGATCGTGTTCACGACGGTGCGCAGGAAGATCGGATCGGCGAAGAGCGCCTTGTAGGAGTTCCAGTTGAGGCCGAGCCAGAGACCGTAAGCGACCGGATAGACCACCATCACAGCGAAGACGAGCACATAGGGCGCCAGCATGATCGCGCCCCAGGTCGCGCGGTCGCGCGTGAAGCCCGATTTATCCTCGCGCGGTGCCGAAAGCGGCGCTGTCACGGTGGCAGTGCTCATGGACTCTCCCTGGAGTTGTCACCCGGTGAAAGTTCCGCCGCGGCAAGCATTGCCGCGGCGGATCGAGGATGCAAGCGAAACGCGCGTGCAGGTCAGCCGGCGATCTGCTTGATGCGGGCAATCATCTCGTCCACCGCCTGATCGGCCGGGATCTTGTCCTGAACCACGCGGTTCACGGCCTTGGCCCAGACGTTCTCGGCATTCACGGTGGTGAAGTTGTAGTTGTAGACGAACTGGAACGGCACGGTGCCGTCCTTGTACTGCTTGTAGACGACCGCGCGGTGCGGGTCCTTGCCGTCGGCCCAGAACGGCGCCTCGATGGCCTTCAGCGTCGTCGGCACCCAGCGGCCGGCCGAGCCCTCGACGAAGGGCCGCAGGTTCTCGTCCTTCATGAAGAAGGCCATGAACTCCTTGGCGCGCTTCTTGTTCTTCGCGTCGGCGAAGATCACCGCCGTCTTGACCGCGGCGAGGTTGGTCATCTTGCTGCCGTCCGGCTTGAGCGGGAACTCGGCCGTGCGGATATTGTCCTCATAGTTCTTCTTGGCCTGCGCCCGCTGCTCGGCGGTGAGCGAGGCGTTGCTCATGTCGTCCATGTGCTTGCCCGCGATCGAGATCGTGGCGTTGTGCGTGGCGACCGTCGTGCGGTTGTGGAAGGCGACGTTGTTGTCCGGATCCAGCCAGTTGACCGAGGAAGGCGGGGTGCAGCCGCGCTGGAAGATGTTGGCATAGGCCTTAACCGCCTCGATCATCGCGGCCCGGTTCTTCGGCTGGTCGAGGACGATCTTGCCGTTCTCGTCGACCACCTGGGCGCCGAAGGCGTTGGCGAAGGTCAAGAAGGAGTAGAAGGTGTCGGAGGCGGCGATGCCCATCGGATGGCCGATGCCGTAGATGCGCTTACCCTTGGCCCGCAGCGAGCCCTGGACCTTGTCGCACCAGAAGTCCCAGTAGCCGTCGAAGGTCTTCGGAATGTCGCTTTCCTTGAAGCCCGCCTCCTCGAGCATGTCCTTCCAGTAGGTGATGTGCATCATCTGCTGCTCGACCGGGAAGGCGTAGTACGACTTCTTGCCGGTCTTGCCGTTCATCAGGAAGGTGGTCGAGAGCGCCATCGGCTGGAACTCCGACTTGAGCGGATCGATCACGTCGGAGACGTCCTCGAGCTTGCCGTCATAGGCCCATTTGCCGGTGGTGCGGAAATCGTAGGTGGTGCAGAAGCCGATATCCGGCGGGGTGCCGGCATCGACGGCGCCGACCGACTTGGTGACGCAGTCCTCGGTAGCGTAGAGCGACAGCTCGACCTTGACGCCGGTCGCCTTCTGGAATTTGTCGACGACCGCCAGCAGCGCGTCGTCCTCGCCCTTGTAGAAGCCTTTGGTGAACCAGGCGGTCAGGACCTCCTGCGACGCCGCGGCGCCAGACCAGCCCGCGACAACCGCAGCCACAGCCGCGCCCATGGCAAAATGACGAGCCATTTTCATCATGCAACCTCCCGTTTAAACCGTTTTAATCCGACGATTTGGATCGCCTTGCCGCGACCCTAGTCGAAAAGCCCCGCAGGAAACAAGCCGCCCCCACCCTGTTTAAATAGTATTTTTAATTCTAATCTGGCCCGCCCCCGCAGCGACATTCCAGTCCCCGCTTTCATGGAACCGTCATCTGTGCAGTCTACGCGCACCGCCATCCCGCAATGGCGATTCCAGAGGCTGCCCCCTCTAAAGACGGAGTGTCCCCATGCAGCGCAAGGCCCTGAACGCCTTCATCATCGCGGCCGGCCTCGCCGCCGCATCCGGCGCGCTCGCGGCCGAAAGCAAGCTGGTGCTCTACACCAGCCAGCCCAACACCGATGCGCAGCAGACGATCGACGCCTTCAAGGAGAAATATCCGAAGGTCGACATCTCCTTCGTCCGTGACGGGACGCCGCGCATCATGGCGAAGCTCAAGGCGGAATTCGAGGCTGGGGCGCCGCAGGCCGACATCCTCCTGATCGCAGACTCGGTCACGATGGAGGGGCTGAAGAAGGACGACCGGCTGCTTGCCCACGACAAGGCCGACGTCTCCGCCTATCCCGCCGGCATCCACGACCCGCAGAAGATGTGGTTCGCGACCAAGCTCATCACCACGGGCATCGTCTACAATACCAAGGCGGCGATGAAGCCCGCGAGTTGGGCCGACCTGACGAGGCCGGAGGTCAAGAACCAGCTCGCGATGCCGAGCCCGCTGAACTCCGGCGCGGCGCTGATCCACACCATCACGCTGACGAGCAATCTCAAGGACGGCTGGGGCTTCTACGAGAAGCTCAAGGACAACGGCACCCTGGCCGCCGGCGCCAATGGCGACATCCTGCGCCAGGTCGCGACCGGCGAGAAGCTCTACGGCATGATCGTCGACTTCATGCCGATCCGGGAGAAGGCCAAGGGAGCCCCGGTCGAATTCGTGTTTCCGAGCGAAGGCGTCTCGGCCGTCAGCGAGCCGGTCGCGATCCTGAAGAGCAGCAAGAACCCCGAAGCCGCCAAGGCCTTCATCGACTTCCTGCTCTCCAGGGACGGACAGGCCCTCGCGCTGAAGCAAGGCTACGTCGCGGCCCATCCCGATGTCTCCCTTCCGGCCGGCTATCCGTCGCGCAGCGAGATCAAGCTGATGTCCTTCGACGCCGCCAAGGCGCTCGCCGAGGAGACTGCAGCACGCAAGCGCTTCAGCGCGATCTTCGAGTGAGGCAACTTCCATGCTAAGGCCGCCGGCGTCATGACGCTGGCCATCGACCGAAACGCGAAACGGGATACGGCCCTCGCGGCCCCATCCCTGCCGCCATTGCGACTGCCGGACGGCCTCGGCCTGCCGGCTTTCGTCGTTGCGGTCGCGCTGCTGCTCGGCGGGTTGCCCTTCTTCCGGCTCGCGGCGGCGGCCTTCGCGCCCGGCTGGCGGTTCGCCCCGGAGGCCGCTTTCGCCGAGATCGCCAGCCGGTCCGCCGTCGCCGCAGCCTGGCACACGCTGGAGACCGCCTGCCTGTCCGCCCTCGGCGCCCTGCTGGTCGGCGGCATCGTGGCGCTCGCGCTCGGCGTCACCGACGTGCGGGGCAAGCGCCCCCTCGCCTTCTTCTTCGTCTTCTCGATGATGATCGCGCCGCAGGTGGCGGCGCTCGCCTTTCTCAGCCTGCTCGCGCCGAACTCGCAGCTCCTCGCGCTCCTCGGCCTCGCGCCCGAGCCGGGAACGCCCAATCCGCTGCTGGGCCGCGGCGGCATCGTCCTGGTGATGGCGCTGCATCATGCGCCGCTGGTCGCGATCACGCTCTGGACCGGCTTGCGCAGCATCCCGCAATCGCTGGTCGAGGCGGCGCAGATGGAGGGGGCCGCGCCTTCGACCATCACCGCCCGGATCGTGCTGCCGGTGCTGCGGCCGCAGATCGTCGCCGCTGGACTCGTCGCCTTCGTCGCAGGCGTCGGCAATTTCGGCATCCCGGCCCTGCTCGGCCTTCCGGTGAACTACCTGACGCTGCCGACGCTGATCTATCGCCGGCTGTCGAGCTTCGGCCCGTCGAGCCTCGGCGAAACGGCGGCGCTCGCCGTGGTCGTCGGCATCGTGGCGACGTTGGGTGTCATCGCCAGCACGCGCGTTGCCAGCGGCCAGCGCGGCCGGGTCGAGATCGAGCGTCCGATCGAGCCCTATTGGCATCTCGGCGCCGCCCGCCCGCTCGTCGCCGCCGGGCTCTGGCTGCTGCTGGCGCTCAAGCTCGGCCTGCCGCTGCTCGCGCTCTTGAGCGACGCATTGACGCCGGCGCTCGGTGTCGCCCTGAGCTGGCAGACGCTGACCTTCGACAAATTCAGCGAGGTTCTGTTCAGGCAGGCCGTGACCATGCGCGCCTTCCGCAACTCGCTGCTCTTCGCCGGCACGGCCGCCGCGATCCTGGCCTTGCTGGCCATCGCCTTCGCCTATGCGCTGGAGCGGCGGATCGGCAAGCTCAAGCGGCCGGTCGAGCTGCTGATCGAATTGCCCTATGCCTTGCCGGGCGTCGTGCTCGCCATCGCCTGCATCCTGATCTTCCTGAAGCCGCTGCCGCTGATCGGCGTCAGCATCTACGGCACGCCCTTCATCATCCTCTTCGCCTATCTCGCCCGCTTCCTGCCGCTGGCGCTGAAAGCGCCGGTCGCGGCCATGGCCCAGATCGAGGCGCATCACGAGGAGGCCGCGAAGCTCGACGGCGCCAATCTCTGGCAGATGCTGCGCTTCATCGTCGCGCCGATCCTGGCGCCGGCCGCCATGGTCTCGGCGCTGATGGTCTTCCTCGTCGCCTTCAACGAACTGACGGTCTCGGCGCTGCTGTGGTCCTCGGGCACCGAGACGCTCGGCGTCGTGCTGTTCAGCCTGAAGGAAGCCGGCCTCGCCGGCGAGGCCGCGGCCGTCGCCGTCAGCGCCACCGCCGTCATCCTGGTCGCGATGCTCATCCTCGACCTCGTCGGCCGGCGGCTGCCGGACAACATCCTGCCCTGGCGCCTCTGAGGCTGTGCTTCCCGCCAGCCGCATCCTCGCTGTTTCGACGTGACGGAAAATTAAACTTACGGGCGCCCTAGATGGAGGATGGGTGCTCTTACCAGCTTTCAGACCAAACCGGCTTCGGCGGATGACGACCGCAGAATCCTCGTCATCGAGGACTCCAGAACCTTTTCACTGGCGCTACGGCAGTTCCTGGAAGCGGAGACCGGGCTGCCCGTCACGTCCTGCGGCTCGCTCAAGGATCTGAGCGAGATCATCGTCGCCGCGCCCGGCGCCTATACGATCGCCGTCGTCGACCTCAACCTGCCCGACGCTCCGCGCGGCGAAGCGCTCGACTGGACCGTCGCCCACGGCATCCCCTCCGTCGTGTTCACCGCCACCTTCGACCTGACGACGCGCGGGCGGATCATGGAGCGGGAGGTCATCGACTACGTCCTGAAGGACAACGAGCTCGCCCTCCCCAACCTCGTCAACACGGTCAAGCGGGCGCTGAACAACCGCAACACGCGCATCCTCGTCGTCGACGACACGCGCACGACCCGCAAGGTGCTCGCCCGCATGCTGGCGATCCAGCAATATGCGGTGGTCGAGGCGGGCTCGGGACAGGAAGCGCTCGCCATCCTCGACACCAACCCCGACATCGAGCTTGTGGTCAGCGACTACTACATGCCCGACATGGACGGCTTCGAGCTGGCGCGCCGCATCCGGCGCCACCACCCCCGCGTCCGGCTGCTCGGCATCTCCTCCTCGACCGACCGCAAGACCTCCGCAGGCTTCCTCAAGGCCGGTGCGCATGATTTCGTCTCGCGCCCCTTCGTCCTCGAGGAATTGCAGTGCCGGATCGCCTCGACGGTGGACACGCTGGCCCAGCTCAAGCAGTTGCAGGATCTCGCGGCCCGGGACTTCCTGACCGGCCTGTTCAATCGCCGCCATTTCTTTGAGCGCGGCCGCCGGCTCGTCGCCGAGGCGCGCGAGATGGGGCTCCCCATCTCCATCGCCATTCTCGACATCGACCACTTCAAGCGCCTGAACGACCGCTACGGCCATGACGGCGGCGACAGGGCCCTGACGGCCGTCGCGCAGAGCCTCAGCACCTCCGCCGAGCGCGGCTTCAACCTGCTTGCGCGCATCGGGGGCGAGGAGTTCGCCATCGTTTTCCCGGGCGCCGATCTCGCGGAAGCCATCCGCCTCTCCGACGGCATCCGGGAAGCGATCGCCAGCCAGCCTCTGGTGCTGGAAGGCGAAACGCTGGCGCTCACCGTCTCCCTCGGCGTCGCGGAAATCGGCCCCCAGGACGAGCTCGACGCCTGCCTCGGCCGGGCGGACCGCGCGCTCTACGCCGCCAAGCAGAGCGGCCGGAACAGGGTCAGCGCCGGCGCGGCCTGACGGCAGGTTTCGCCGCTATTCGGCAGCGGCGCGGGATTCCGGCCTCGGCTCGCCCAGCAGCGAGGCGCGCGACGCCTTGGCTTCGCGCACGACGAAATCGACGATCGCGCGCACCCGCGCGACATCCTTCAGATCGGCATGGACCAGAAGCCAGAAGGAGCGGGTGATCGAGACCGTCTCGGGCAGGACGGGGACGAGCCGCTTCTCGCCCTCCGCCATGAAGTGATGGATCACGCCGATACCGGCCCCGGCCACCACCGCGTTCATCTGCGCGATCACGCTGGAACTCTGGACATGGGCGCGCAGGCCCTTGGCGACCTCGTCGAGATAGTCGAGCTCGGGCGAGAAGATCAGATCGTCGATATAGCCGATGATGCGGTGCTCGAAGAGATCCTCCGGCTTCGTCACCGGCGGCATCGAGGCCAGATAGTCCGGCGAAGCGTAGAGGCCGAGGCGGTAGTCCGAGAGCTTGCGGGCGACGACCTTGCCCTCCTTGGGCGGGGCGAGCGTGATCGCGACATCCGCCTCCCGCTTCGACAGCGACAGGAGCCGCGGCATGGCGATGAGCTGGATCTCGAGGCCGGGATAGGATTTCGCGAACATGGCGAGCCGCGGCGCCAGGAAGGAGGTGCCGAACCCGTCCGGCGCACCGATCCTGACGATGCCCGACAACGCCATGTCGGCGCCGCCGATATCGCTCTGGATCGCGAGCGCCTCGGTCTCCATGCTCTCGGCCTTGGCCAGCAGGCGCTCGCCATGCGCCGTCAGCGTATAGCCTTGCGGGCGGCGCTCGAAGAGCTTGGCCTTCAGCGCCTCCTCCAGCGAGGTGATGCGCCGCGAGACCGTGGCATGGTCGGCGCCCAGCCGTCGTGCCGCAGCCGTCAGGCGCCCGGAGCGCGCGACGGCCAGAAAGAACCGCAGATCGTCCCAGTCGAACCGCTCCAAGCCCCCCTCCCAGTATTTGTGTTTTCGCACAGCCTACGTTTCACACTCGCTATAGCCGTGCACAAACGAGAATGGTAGAGAGACGAGACGATCAGAACACCACCAATTCGTAGGGAGGGCGCCCATGCGTCAGGTTGGACACTTCATCGGCGGCAAGCACGTTGCCGGCACCTCGGGGCGCAGCCAGGACATCTACCAGCCGATGGACGGCAGCGTGATCGGCAAGGTCGCGCTGGCCTCCGCGGCGGAACTCGACGCCGCGGTCCGCAACGCCGCCGAGGCGCAGCCGAAATGGGCGGCGGTCAATCCGCAGCGCCGCGCCCGCGTGCTGATGAAGTTCCTCGACCTCATCGCCCAGAACAATGAAGAGCTCGCCGAGCTGCTCGCCCGCGAGCACGGCAAGACCATTCCCGACGCCAAGGGCGACATCCAGCGCGGCGTCGAGGTGATCGAGTATTCGCTCGGCGTTCCCGGCCTGATGAAGGGCGAGTTCACCGACGGCGCCGGCCCCGGCATCGACATCTATTCGCTGCGCCAGCCGCTCGGCGTCGTCGCCGGCATCACCCCGTTCAACTTCCCGGCGATGATCCCGCTCTGGAAGCTCGGCCCCGCCATCGCCTGCGGCAACGCCTTCATCCTGAAGCCCTCCGAGCGCGATCCGGGCGTGCCGATGCGCTTCGCCGAGCTCTTCATCGAGGCGGGCGGCCCTCCCGGCATCCTCAACGTCGTCAACGGCGACAAGGAATCGGTCGACGCCATCCTCGACAATCCCGAGATCAAGGCCGTCGGCTTCGTCGGCTCGACCCCAATCGCCGAGTACATCTATTCCCGCGGCTGCGCGAACGGTAAGCGCGTGCAGTGCTTCGGCGGCGCCAAGAACCACATGGTCATCATGCCCGACGCCGACATGGACCAGGCGGTCGATGCGCTGATCGGCGCCGGCTATGGCTCGGCCGGCGAGCGCTGCATGGCGATCTCGGTCGCCGTGCCGGTCGGCAAGGGAACCGCCGACGAGCTGGTGAAGCGTCTGATCCCGCGCGTCGAGAGCCTCAAGGTCGGCCCCTCGACCGACCTCACCGCCGATTACGGCCCCGTCGTCACCAAGGCGGCGATGGAGAAGATCAAGTCCTATGTCGATGTCGGCGTGCAGGAAGGCGCCAAGCTCGTGGTCGATGGCCGCGGCTTCAAGATGCAGGGCTATGAGAACGGCTTCTATGTCGGCGGCTGCCTGTTCGACAACGTCACCAAGGACATGCGCATCTACACGGAAGAGATCTTCGGGCCCGTGCTCTCGGTCGTCCGCGCCGACAGCTATGAAGAGGCGCTGAAGCTCACCAACGACCACGAATACGGCAACGGCACCGCCATCTTCACCCGCGACGGCGACGCCGCGCGCGACTTCGCCTCGAAGGTGCAGGTCGGCATGGTCGGCATCAACGTGCCGATCCCGGTTCCGCTGGCCTATTACACCTTCGGCGGCTGGAAGCGTTCGGCCTTCGGCGACCTCAACCAGCACGGCCCGGACTCGATCCGCTTCTACACCAAGACCAAGACGGTGACGGCGCGCTGGCCGAGCGGTATCAAGGACGGTGCGAGCTTCGTCATCCCGACGATGAACTGAGGTGCCACCGACGGAGGAGGCCATGGAGCGAACGCTGCGCATCATCGCATCGTCGCTCGTCCTCCTCTGCGGCGTACTGCCCGCCCGGGCGACGGACCCCGTGCCCGACGCCTCGGACCCGGCGACGGCCGAAGAAGCGCTCTGCGACGCGACCGCCGACGGGTCCTTCCGCCCGGACGACGCGCAGATTTCCCGCTGCCGCCAGATCTGGCAGCAGCGTGTCGCGGCGGCCAAGGCGCGAAGCCAGGGCTATGTCGAACGGCTGATCGAGGAAAGCCGGCTCCGGCGGGAACGCGAGGCGAGCCTGCCGCCGCCCCCGCCTCCACCCGTGACGGTGGAGACCTTCCTCAGCCGCGGCGATCTCGCCTATGGCGACGTCGTCGTGACCGACAAGGGACCGCGCGTCTTCATCGGCAAGGCCGAGGAGCCCGCGACAGCCGCGGATTTCGTCGCGCTCGACTCGGCCCGATCGCCGCATCGCGGCCGCGCCAAGCCCTATGACGGGGCCTATCCGCAGCCCCAGCGTCCTCAGGCCGCGAAACCGCGGCCCGACGCCCTCAAGCCCCAGGAGCGCCAGCCTTGAGCCCGTTTTCCCTGACCGAGGACCAGATCGCCATCCGCGACATGGCGCAGGAATTCGCTGCCGAGACGCTCGCTCCCCATGCTGTGCGCTGGGACGAGGAGAAGCATTTCCCGATCGAGGAGATGCGCGCCGCCGCCGCGCTCGGCATGGGCGGCATCTATATCCAGGACGATGTCGGCGGCTCGGGCCTCTCGCGGCTCGATGCGGCGCTGATCTTCGAGGCGCTCTCGACCGGTTGCCCGACGGTCGCCGCCTATATCTCGATCCACAACATGTGCGCCTGGATGATCGACCGCTACGGCTCGGAGGAGCAGCGCAAGCGCTTCCTGCCGAGCCTGTGCACGATGGAGCATCTGGCGAGCTACTGCCTGACCGAGCCCGGCGCCGGTTCCGACGCCGCGGCGCTGAAGACGAAAGCCGTGCTGGACGGCGACCATTACATTCTCGACGGGCAAAAGCAGTTCATCTCAGGCGCCGGCGTCTCCGACATCTATGTCGTGATGGCGCGCACCGGCGACGCCGGGCCTTCCGGCATTTCGACCATCGTGGTCGAGAAGGACACGCCCGGCCTCTCCTTCGGCGCCAACGAGAAGAAGATGGGCTGGAACGCCCAGCCGACGCGGGCCGTGATCTTCGAGAATTGCCGCGTGCCCGTCGCGAACCGGCTGGGTCCAGAGGGGATCGGCTTCAAGATCGCCATGGCGGGCCTCGACGGCGGCCGGCTCAATATCGGCGCCTGCTCGCTCGGCGGCGCGCAGGGCGCGCTCGATCGATCCCTCGCCTATGCCAAGGAGCGCAAGGCCTTCGGCAGCGCGATCGCCGATTTTCAGGCCTTGCAGTTCAAGCTCGCCGACATGGCGACCGAGCTGGAGGCGGCTCGCAGCCTGCTCTGGCGCGCGGCGGCGGCGCTCGACGCCAAGACGCCCGACGCGACCAAGCTCTGCGCCATGGCCAAGCGCATCGCCACCGATACCGGCTTCGAGGTCGCCAACCACGCCCTGCAGATCCATGGCGGCTACGGCTACCTCGCCGATTACGGCATCGAGAAGATCGTCCGCGACCTGCGCGTCCACCAGATCCTCGAAGGCACCAACGAGGTGATGCGGATGATCGTCGCGCGCGGGCTGGTGGGGCGAGCGAAGGGGAATTGAACCTATGCCGCGAGCGGCCTCACGCGCTTCTCGATCTCCCGGCCGGATGCCTGCCGCGCCATCCGGAGATCGTAGTCGCTCTGCAAGGTCATCCACATCTCCGGCGAGGTCCCGAAGAACTGCGCAAGGCGCAGCGCCGTGTCGGCCGTGATCGCCCGCTCGCCCTTGACGATGCCGGCGATCCGGCTGACCGGGGCGTCGATGTCGCGGGCGAGCCTGTTCTGGCTCACGCCCAGCGGCTTCATGAACTCCTCCAGCAGGATTTCGCCGGGCAGGATCGGCGTCAGCGTCGCCTCATCCAGCAGCGGGCCGGGCTCAGTGGTAGTCGACGATTTCGACATCATGTGCCTCCCCATCCTTCCAGACGAAGCAGATTCGCCACTGGTCGTTCACACGGATCGAATGCTGCCCGGCCCGATCGCCACGCAAAGCCTCGAGCCTGTTGCCCGGCGGCATGCGCAGATCGTCGAGCCGCGCCGCTGCATGAATCAGCATAAGCTTGCGGCGAATCGCCCGCTCGATCGCTGCGAAACGCCGGACCGGCCTGTCATTGAACAGAAGCTCGGCTTCGCGTTGCGCGAACGATCGGATCATGGCCACCGAGAATATTCCGAAAAAGATATTCCGTCAAACAGAATGGAAGGAAACGCGACATGACGAACATCGCCTTCATCGGCCTCGGCAATATGGGCGGCCCGATGGCCGGGAATCTCGTCAAGGCCGGGCATAGCGTCAAAGCCTTCGACCTCGTGCAGGCGTCGAAGGACGCCGCGGCGGCGCTGGGCGTCGGCATCGTCGGCTCGGCGAAGGAGGCCGTGGCCGAGGCGGAAATCGTGGTGACGATGCTCCCGGCCGGCAAGCATGTGCTCGCCGTCTGGGCCGATATCCTGCCGGCGGTGAAGCCCGGCACGCTGCTGATCGATTCCTCGACCATCGATGTCGAGAGCGCCCGCAAGGCGCATGCGCTGGCGGCCGAGCGCGGCTGCCTCTCGCTCGATGCGCCGGTCTCGGGCGGCACCGGCGGCGCCAAGGGCGCGACGCTGACCTTCATGGTCGGCGGCACGGAAACAGCCTTCGACAAGGGCGAGCCGATCCTCGCCAAGATGGGCCGCAAGATCGTGCATTGCGGCGGCGCCGGCAACGGACAGGCCGCCAAGATCTGCAACAACATGATCCTCGGCATTTCGATGATCGGCGTCTCCGAGGCCTTCGTGCTGGCCGAGAAGCTCGGTCTCTCCCATCAGGCGCTTTTCGACGTCGCCTCGACCTCGTCGGGCCAGTGCTGGTCGCTGACGACCTATTGCCCGGTGCCGGGGCCGGTGCCGACCTCGCCCGCCAACAACGACTACAAGCCGGGCTTCGCCTCGGCGCTGATGCTGAAGGATCTGAAGCTGGCGCAGGAAGCGGCGCAGACGGCCGGCGCCTCGACCCCGCTCGGCGCGGCGGCGGCGCAGCTCTTCGGGCTGCACAATGCCTGGGGCGAAGGCAATACCGATTTCTCCGGTATCATCCACCTTTTGCGGGGACGCGGGCAGGCGTGAGGCGCGCTTGCGCGGCAAGGCGTCGCGGGTCTAGACCCAAGTCATGAACGACGCCCTGCCCCGCCGCGAACGCTCCTCCCTCACAGGCTTCGCGATCAACCGGCTCGACCGGCGCGAAGACCTACGCAGCAAATCCGATGCGGTGACGGCGCTGCGTCATCGCTCGGATACGCGGATCGCGGTGGTCGCCGGCGAGACGCCGATCCTGAAGCGCCTCGACGGCGAGGCGCTCTCGGTCTGGTTCAGCCATGGCGAGACGGAGATGCTCGGCCCGGCCGCCGAGGAGATTTTCATGGGCATGGCCGAGGACGGCACGCCTCGCTTTGCCCGCCTGCTCGACAAGGCGCTCGCTGAGCCGCTGAAGGAACGCTCCGAACTGTTCGTCACCGATCTGCGCTCGGTCGCGCTGAAGCGTATGGTGCCGGAGGACGAGGTCGGGCCGCTCGGCGAGGCCAAGGCGGTTCTGGACTGGCATGCCCGCCACCGCTTCTGCGCGCAATGCGGCGGGTCGACCGTCGCCGGTGCCTCGGGCTGGCGGCGCGAATGCACCGCCTGCGGCGCGATGCATTTCCCGCGCACCGACCCGGTCGTGATCATGCTGGTGACGCGCGGCGAACGCTGCCTGCTGGCGCGCCAGGCCCGCTTCATGCCAGGCATGTATTCCTGCATCGCCGGCTTCGTCGAACCGGGCGAGACGCTGGAGGATGCGGTGCGCCGCGAAAGCTGGGAAGAAGCCGGCCTGCGCGTCGGCGCGGTGCGATACATCGCCTCGCAGCCCTGGCCTTTCCCCTCCTCGATCATGGTCGGCTGCATGGCCGAGGCGCTCGGCGACGAGATCACGCTCGACATGACCGAGCTGGAGGAAGGGCGCTGGTTCCCGCGCGAGGAGGTGCTGCAGATGCTGGACGGCGTTCACCCGGACGGGCTCGCCTGCCCCCAGCACATTGCCATCGCCAATACGCTGGTGCGGGCCTGGGCGCTCGAGGGCGAACGGATCTGACGGGCACTCGGCGCCACCCCATCGACGACCATGCCTTCGCGGAGCCCTGCATGACGGACCCGGTCAACGCCTTCGTACCGGGGCCGCGCGCCCGCATCGCCGGCAAGCCGGGCGGGCCGCTGGCGGGGCTGACCTTCGCGGTGAAGGACCTGTTCGACGTCGCCGGCCTGCCGACCGGCGGAGGCAATCACGACTGGGCCAGGGCGAACCCCATCCCGACCCGCCATGCCTGGGCGGTGCAGGCGCTCCTGGACGCAGGCGCGGATTTCGTCGGCAAGACCATCACCGACGAGGTCTCGCTCGGCATCCTCGGCGAGAACGCCTTCGACGGCACGCCGATGAACAGCGCCGCGCCCGAGCGCGTGCCCGGCGGCTCCTCGTCCGGCTCGGCCGCGGCCGTCGCAGCCGGCCTCTGCGACACGGCGCTGGGCACCGACACCGGCGGCTCGATGCGCGTGCCGGCGAGCTTCTGCGGGATCTACGGCATCCGCCCGACGCATGGCCGGCTCGACCTGACCGGGCTGATGCCGCAGGCGCCGAGCTCCGACACCGCCGGCTGGTTCGCCCGCGATGCGGCGACCCTCGCCAAGGTCGGCTCGGTCCTGCTCGGCACCTTGCCGGGCGCGCTCCCGACGCGGTTGCTGATCGCGGTCGACGCCTTCTCCTTCGCCGATCCCGCGGTCGCCGAAGCGCTGCAGCCGATGGTCCGGAAGCTCGAACGCATCGTCGGGCCGGCGCGCGAGGAGATCATGGCGCCGCAGGGCCTCTCGGTCTGGGCGCGGGCGCAGCGCAGCCTGCAGCCGGTCGAGGCCTGGCAGACATTCAAACCCTGGATCGAAAAGCACAACCCGCGCATGGCCTTCGGCGTCGCGGCCGGGCTGATCGCCGGCTCGCAGGTCCCGGCGAGCGAGCGCAACTGGGCAGCCCTGATGCGCGAGGAGGCGCGGGCGCGGCTGCGCCACCTGCTGCCGCCCGGCACGATCCTGTGCCTGCCGACCACGCCCTTTCCGGCGCCGCTGCGCGGCCTGTCGATCCCGGAACTGCAACCGATGCGCGACCGCATCACCTGCCTCTGCGCTCAGGGCGGGCTCACCGGCTCGCCGCAGGTGAGCCTTCCCGGCGCGACGGTGGATGGCGCCCCCGTCGGTCTTTCCATCATCGGCGGGCGCGGCACGGATGCCAGCCTGATCGCCGTCGCCCAAGCCATGGAGGCTCTCGCATGACCGAGCTGACACCGAACCTGCCCGAGATCGTCGCCGAGATCGGCGCCTTGTTCGAGCGTTACGAGCAGGCGCTGATCGACAAGAACGTCGAGGTGCTCGACGCCTCGTTCTGGAACAGCCCGCACACCATCCGCTATGCACTCGGCGAGAACGGCTACGGCTTCGACGAGATCCACGCCCATCGCGTCGCGCGTCCGCCGGGACCGGGCATCAAGGAAAAGCGGATCCGCCTCGAAATCCTGACGCTGGGGCGCGATTTCGCTACCGTGAACCTGGAGTTCAAGGTGCGCGGCCGCGAGATCGTCGGGCGCCAGAGCCAGACCTGGGTGCGCTTCCCCGAGCTGGGCTGGAAGGTCGTCTCCGCCCATGTCTCGACGATGGAGGGTCCGCGCCCCTGGTGAGGCGCGCAGCCCGAAATCCGGCCTGCCTTACTCGGCAGGCTCCTCGATGGTCGAGCGGAAGTCGCTGGCGGGATAGACGCCCATGATCTTCATCTCTTTCGAGAAATAGGCGAGCTCGTCGAGCGCGCGCCTGAGCGCCGGATCGTCGGGATGGCCCTCGACATCGGCGTAGAACATCGTCGCGGAGAACAGGCCGTCGACCATGTAGCTTTCGAGCTTGGTCATGTTGATGCCGTTGGTGGCGAAGCCCCCCATCGCCTTGTAGAGCGCCGCCGGGATGTTGCGGACGCGGAACATCAGCGTCGTCACGGTCTTGGCCCCGCCCTGGCGGGCATATTCCGGATATTTCGAGAGCACGACGAAGCGGGTGGTGTTGTGCTTCTCGTCCTCGATATCCTCCATCAGGATGTTGAGGCCGTAGACCTCCGCCGCGATCCGCGGGGCGATGGCCGCGCGGGTCACGTCGCCGGCCTCCGCGACCTGCCGGGCGGAACCGGCCGTGTCGGCCGCGACCTCGGCCTTGAGGCCGAGCTTGCGGATGATCTTGCGGCACTGGCCGAGCGCATGAATGTGGCTCTGCACCGTCTTCACCGTTCCCAGCGTCGCGCCCTCGACGCCCATCAGGTGGAAGCGGATCGGCAGGAAATGCTCGCCGATGATGTGCAGGCCGGAGCGCGGCAGCAGATGGTGGATATCGGCGACGCGGCCGGCGATCGAATTATCGATCGGGATCATGCCATAGCGCGCGGTGCCGTCGCTGACGGCCGAGAGCGCATCCTCGAAGGTCGCGCAGGGCAGGAGCTCGCAATCCGGAAACACCTGGAGAGCCGCCTGCGACGAGAAGGCTCCGGGCTCACCCTGGTAGGACACGACGAAGGACATGGGGATTCTCAGGCTCCTCGGCTGCTTGTTCTGACGCAGTTCTCCGCACAAAGCCGCGATGCGGCCTTGCCGGAACGGCGTTAGCGGGACTTCAGGATCGCGCGGGCGCGATCGAGATCGGGCGGCGTGTCGACGCCGCGCGGCACATGGTCGATGACCATGACGTCAATGCGCATGCCGTCTTCGAGCGCGCGCAGCTGTTCGAGCTTCTCGCGCAGTTCCAGCGGCGACTGCGGCAGGCTGACGAAACGGTCGAGCGCAGCCCGGCGATAGGCGTAGAGACCGACATGGTGATAGAGCGGCCCCTCGCCTGCGGGAGCCGTCGCGCGCGTGAAATAGAGTGCGCGCATATGGCCGGGCGCGATCTCGCTGCCGATGAGCTTCACCACGCTGGGCGCCAGCTTCTCTTCCTCGTCCGTGATCACCCCGGCGAGCGTCGCGATATCCACGGCCGGATCGGCCAGCGGCTTCACCGCTGCGGCGATCGCCGAGGGTTCAAGCGTCGGGAAATCGCCCTGGACATTGACGATGATGTCGTAGTGCCGCTGCGGATCGAGAATGTCCGCAGCTTCCTTGATGCGGTCCGAGCCGGTCTGATGGTCGGCGCTGGTCATCACCGCCTTGCCGCCTGCGGCCTCGACGGCTGCGGCGATTTCCGGCGCATCGGTCGCCACGGCGACGTCTCCAGCTCCGGATTCGACCGCCCGGCGCCAGACATGCACGATCATCGGCTCACCGTTGATGTCGGCGAGCGGCTTGCCGGGCAGGCGCGTGGCCTGCATGCGGGCGGGGATCAGGATCAGCGGATTCGACATGTTTCCGGGCGGGCTCGGCTAGGGGTGCGGCAGATTGCGGCGGGCGGCGTCAAAAAGTCTCTCTGCGGAGCGTGCTTATACGAGTTGCAATGAAGCGCGCAAAGCGGTTAAGCAACGGCGGAGGCTGGAGGCTTTCAAGACTCCCGCCATGCGCTATCTCGTCTCCCGGGCCTCGGCCGCGGAGGGCACCAGGGTTCGGACACGATGAATATCGAAGCCAACAAGATCGCCGGCGCGCTTCTGTCGACGCTGCTCGTCGTGATGAGCCTCAACATGGCGGCGGGCATCGTCTTCGCGCCGAAGAAGCCGGCCGTTCCGGGCTTCGACCTGCCGAGCGAGGAGCCGGCCGCCGGAGGCGGCGGTGGCGCTGCCGCCGCCGCGGAGGAGCCGATCGCCGTGCGCCTCGCCAAGGCCGACGCGGCCAAGGGCGAGAAGGCCATCGGCGCCTGCAAGGCCTGCCACACCTTCGAGAAGGGCGGCGCCAACAAGGTTGGTCCGCATCTGTTCGGCGTCTTCGGCCGCAACGAGGGCTCGGTCGAGGGCTTCGGCTTCTCGGCGGCGATGAAGGGCCGCACCGACAAGGTCTGGGATGCCGACGCGCTCGACCACTTCCTGAAGAACCCGAAGGCCTATGTGCCGGGCACCGCCATGGCCTTCGCCGGCATCGCCAAGCCCGAGACCCGCGCCGACGTCATCGCCTTCCTGAATTCGCTGGCGGATTCGCCGCTGCCGCTGCCGAAGCCCTGATCGGCCGGACTGCGACCATTTGCTTCACGAAGCCGGGCCTTTGCCCGGCTTTTTCTATGCTCATGCCTTGCTCCCGCCTTCCGCTTGCCCGCACAATCCGGCGCCCACCGGTTCTTGCCAGAGCCCGCCCATTCCTGCCGGCCATTGCCGTGGGCGCGCGCGCAGGCGAGATAGGAAGGCGGCGAATCAGACGGAGACGCGAAACGATGGCGATGCGCATCACACGCCGCAGATTGCTGGAAGCCGCAGGCGCGGCCGCGGTCGCGGGTGCCCTGCCCGCGCTTCCGGGAACGGCGTTGGCGCAGGATGCCGAAGCGCATGGGCTGTCGACCTTCGGCGAGCTCGGCCTGCCGCCGGACTTTCCGCATTTCGCCTATGTGAACCCGAAAGCGCCGAAGGGCGGCACGCTGACCCTCCAGATCAGGCAGGCCAGCGGCAACCAGAGCTTCGACACCTTCAACACGCTCAACATCTGGGTGCTGCAGGGCGACGGCGCGGCCGGCATGGACGCCTGCTTCGACAGCCTCATGGCGGGCTCCGGCGACGAGCCGGGTTCGCTCTACGGGCTGCTGGCGAAGAGCGTCGCGGTCTCGCCCGACAAGCTGACCTATCGCTTCCGGCTGCGCCCTGAGGCGAAGTTCCAGGACGGCTCGCGCGTCACGGCGAAGGACGTCGCCTTCTCGCTCAACATCCTCAAGGAAAAGGGCCACCCCTCCTACCGGCTGACGCTGAACGAGATGGTCTCGGCCACGGCCGAGGGCGATGACATCGCCGTGGTCCAACTTTCACCGAAGCGGGGACGCGACCTGCACCTCGTCGTGGCAAGCCTGCCGGTGTTCTCTGAACGTTACTGGTCGACGCGGGACTTCACCGCCTCGACGCAGGAGCAGCCGCTCGGCTCCGGCGCCTACAAGGTCGGGCGCTTCGAGCAGGGGCGCTTCATCGAGTTCGAGCGACTGGCCGACTACTGGGGCAAGGATCTGCCGGTGAATGTCGGCAGCAACAATTTCGACCGGGTGCGCTGGGAGTATTTCCGCGACCGGCAAGTGGCCTTCGAGGGCTTCAAGGGCGGCGTCGTCACCTTCCAGGAGGAGTTCACCTCCCGCATCTGGGCGACGGGCTACGACTTCCCGGCGCTGAAGGAAGGCAAGGTCAGGAAGGAGACCCTGCCGCGCACCGGGCCGGTCGCCTCGCAGGGCTGGATCTACAATCTGCGGCGCGAGAAATTCGCCGATCCGCGCATCCGCGAGGCGCTGGGCCTGGCCTTCGACTTCGAGTGGACGCGCAAGAACATCATGTTCGGCTTCTACGAGCGGCTGACCTCCTATTTCGAGAATTCGGATTCGAAAGCCGTCGGCAAGCCGTCGCCCGAGGAACTCGCCCTGCTCGAGCCCTGGCGCGGCAAGGTACCCGAGGAGGTCTTCGGCGAGCCCTGGCTGCCGCCGGTCTCGGACGGCTCGGGCAGCGACCGTAACCTGCTGCGCAAGGCCGACGAGATGCTGCGCGCCGCCGGCTGCAAGCGCGAGGGCAATGTGCTGAAGCTGCCGAACGGCCAGCCCTTCGAGATCGAGTTCCTCGATTCCAACCCGGCGCTGCAGCCGCATACGCAGCCCTTCCAGGCCAATCTCAAGCGGCTCGGCATCAACGCGACCTCGCGCCTCGTCGACCCAGCGCAGTACCAACGGCGGCTCGACGAGTTCGATTTCGACATCATCACCCGCGCTCTCGGCGGCAGCGCCATCCCGAGCGACACGCTACGCGTCGTCTACGGCTCGGAAGCGGCCAAGACGCGCGGCTCGCGCAACCAGAACGGCATCGCCGACCCGGCGATCGACGCGATGATCGAAAAGATCGGCCAGGCGCACAGCTATGCCGAGGCGATCACCGCCGCGAAATGCCTCGACCGCCTGCTGCGGGCTGGCCGCTACTGGATCCCGATGTGGTGGAACGACGAGGTCTGGCTGGCCTATTGGGACATGTTCGACCGGCCGCAGACCAGCCCGAAATACGGCTCCGGCGCGCCCGGAACCTGGTGGTTCGACGCCGAGAAGGCCAAGCGGATCGGAAAGGCGTGAGCGGAGCATGCTGAGCTATATCGCCCGGCGACTCGCGCTCATGGTGCCGACGCTGTTCGGCATCCTGCTCGTGTCCTTCGTCATCGTGCAGTTCGCACCGGGTGGCCCGGTCGAGCGCGTGATCTCGCAGCTCCAGAACCCCAATAGCGGCGCGGCCGACCGCGTCGGCGGCGGCCAGGGCGGCGATGCCGGCGCGCAAGGCAGCGAGGCCAGCGCCTATCGTGGCGCCCAGGGTCTCGACCCCGCCTTCATCAAGGAGCTGGAAAAGCAGTTCGGCTTCGACAAGCCGGCGCCGGAGCGTTTCCTGAAGATGCTCGGCGACTATGCCCGCTTCGATTTCGGCCGCAGCTATTTCCGCGACGCGCCGGTGCTGCAGTTGATCAAGGAAAAGCTGCCGGTCTCGATCACGCTCGGGCTGTGGATGACGCTGATCTCCTATGCGATCTCGATCCCGCTCGGCATCCGCAAGGCGATGAAGGAGGGCTCCCGCTTCGACACCTGGACGAGCGCCGTCGTCATCGTCGGCTACGCCATCCCGAGCTTCCTCTTCGCGATCCTGCTGATCGTGCTCTTCGCCGGCGGGTCGTTCTGGCAGATCTTCCCGCTGCGCGGGCTCACCTCCGACAACTGGTCGGAGCTCAGCCTCTTCGGCAAAGCCAAGGACTATCTCTGGCACATCGCGCTGCCCGTCCTGGCGATGGCGCTCGGCGCCTTCGCGACCTCGACCCTGCTGACCAAGAACTCCTTCCTCGACGAGATCCGGAAGCAATATGTGCTGACGGCGCGGATGAAAGGCCTCTCCGAGCGCAGCGTGCTCTACGGCCATGTCTTCCGCAATGCGATGCTGATCGTCATCGCCGGCTTTCCCGGCGCCTTCGTGCATGCGCTCTTCGCCGGATCGCTGCTGATCGAGACGATCTTTTCGCTCGACGGGCTCGGCCTTCTCTCCTTCGAGGCGATCGTCAACCGCGACTATCCCGTGGTCTTCGCCAATCTCTACATCTTCTCGCTGATCGGCCTCATCGTGCATCTGATCACGGATCTGACCTATAGCTGGGTCGATCCCCGCATCGATTTCGAGAGCCGGGAGGCGTGAGCATGAGCGACACGCTGATCGACGCCCCGCCGCCCGCCTTGCGCGGCGACGTGCCCCTCGCACCCGCCGAGGCGCAGCAGGGCTGGCTGAAGCTCTCGCCGATCAACCGGCGCAGGCTCAACAACTTCAAGGCCAACAAGCGCGGCTGGTGGTCGCTCTGGCTTTTCCTCGCGCTGTTCGTGCTCTCGCTCTTCGCCGAGTTCATCGCCAACGACCGGCCTCTCGTCGTGCACTACAAGGGCGAGTGGCTGTTTCCCGTCGCGGTGAACTATCCGGAAGAGAAATTCGGCGGCTTCCTCGCCACCACCGACTACCGCGACCCGGTCATCGCCAAAGAGATCGCGGCCAACGGCTTCGCGGTCTGGCCGCCGATCCGCTACTCCTACCGCACGCATAACCTCGACCTGGCGGTTCCCGCCCCCGCCCCACCGACCTGGATGCTCAGCGACGCGCAGTGCAAGCCGATCGCGGAGCGCAGCGGCGGATCGACCTGCCGCGATCTCGAATGGAACTGGCTCGGCACCGACGACCAGGGCCGCGACGTCGTCGCGCGGTTGATCTACGGCTTCCGCATCTCCGTGCTGTTCGGGCTGATCCTCTGCGCCTTCTCCTCGGTGATCGGCATCGCGGCCGGCGCCATCCAGGGCTATTTCGGCGGCTGGACGGACCTGATCTTCCAGCGCCTGATCGAGATCTGGACCTCGATCCCGGCGCTCTATTTGCTGATCATCGTCGCCGCGATCATCACCCCCAGCTTCTTCGTGCTGCTCGGCATCCTGCTGCTGTTCTCCTGGGTGGCGTTGGTCGGAGTGGTGCGCGCCGAGTTCCTGCGGGCCCGAAATTTCGAATATGTCCGCGCCGCACGCGCGCTCGGCCTCTCCAACCGCACCATCATGATCCGCCACCTGCTGCCGAACGCCATGGTGGCGACGCTGACCTTCCTGCCCTTCATCCTGAACGGCTCGATCACGACGCTGACCTCGCTCGACTTCCTCGGCTTCGGCCTGCCGCCGGGCTCGCCTTCGCTCGGCGAATTGCTGGCGCAGGGCAAGTCGAACCTGCAGGCGCCCTGGCTCGGCCTTTCCGGCTTCATCGTGATCGCGCTGATGCTGTCGCTGCTGATCTTCATCGGCGAGGCGGTGCGCGACGCCTTCGACCCGCGGAAGACCTTCGCATGACCGCGCCGCTGCTTTCCGTCGAAGACCTCTCCGTCGCCTTCCGCCAAGGCGGGCGGGAGACGCTCGCGGTCGATCACGTCTCCTTCTCGATCGCCAAGGGCGAGACGCTGGCGCTGGTCGGCGAATCCGGCTCCGGCAAGTCGGTCTCGGCGCTATCGATCCTGAAGCTGCTCAACTATCCGGCGGCGCGTCACCCATCCGGCAAGGTGCTGTTCAACGGGCAGGACCTGATCGCGGCCGACGAGGATGCGATGCGCAAGGTGCGCGGCAACGACATCACCATGGTGTTCCAGGAGCCGATGACCTCGCTCAACCCGCTGCACACCATCGAGCGGCAGATCGGCGAGATCCTCGAACTGCACAAGGGCCTGCGCGGCGAGAAGGCGCGCGCCCGCACGCTGGAGCTGCTCGACCTTGTCGGTATCCGTGACGCTGCGAGCCGGCTCGATGCCTACCCGCACCAGCTCTCGGGCGGCCAGCGTCAGCGCGTGATGATCGCGATGGCGCTCGCCAACGAACCGGAACTGCTGGTCGCCGACGAGCCGACCACCGCGCTCGACGTCACCGTGCAGGCGCAGATCCTGAAGCTGCTGAAGGAGCTTCAAGCGCGGCTCGGCATGGCGATGCTGTTCATCACCCATGATCTCGGCATCGTCCGGCGCATCGCCGACCGGGTCTGCGTGATGCTGAAAGGCAAGGTCGTCGAGCACGGCCCCGTAGCCGAGATCTTCGCCAACCCGCAGCACGACTACACCAAGCGCCTGCTTGCCGCCGAGCCCAAGGGGCGCCCCGGCCCGGTTCCGGCCGACGCCGCGACGCTGCTGGAAGCCGGGCCGGTCAAGGTCTGGTTCCCGATCAAATCCGGCCTGCTGCGCCGCACGACAGGCCATGTGAAGGCGGTCGACGGCATCTCGGTCAAGGTTCGCGAGGGCGAGACACTGGGCGTCGTCGGCGAATCCGGCTCGGGCAAGACCACGCTCGGCCTCGCCATCCTGAGGCTGATCGCGTCGGAGGGGCCGATCGTCTTCCTCGGCGACCGCATCGACGGATTGTCCAGCAAGCAGGTCCGGCCGAAGCGCAAGGATTTGCAGGTCGTCTTCCAGGACCCCTATGGCTCGCTCTCGCCGCGCATGTCGGTGGCCGAGATCGTGGCGGAGGGGCTCGCCATCCAGCAACCGAACCTGACCTATCAGCAGCGCCGCGAGATCGTGGCGCAGGCGCTCGTCGATGTCGGCCTCGATCCCGCGGCGATGGATCGCTATCCGCACGAATTCTCCGGCGGCCAGCGCCAGCGCATCGCGATCGCGCGCGCCATGGCGCTCGATCCGAAATTCGTCGTGCTCGACGAGCCGACCTCGGCGCTCGACATGTCCGTGCAGGCGCAGATCGTCGAATTGCTGCGCGGCCTGCAAACCAGGCGCAAGCTGGGCTATCTCTTCATCAGCCACGATCTCAAGGTCGTGCGGGCGCTGTCGCACCGGGTGGTGGTGATGCAGAACGGCAAGGTCGTCGAAGAAGGCCCGGCAGAGACGATCTTCGCTCAGCCGCGCGAAGCCTATACGCAGGCGCTGCTCGCCGCCGCGCTCAACCTCGATACCGCCGCCGGCGGCGCAGTGAGGGATTGAGGATGGCGCGCGCACTCCTGATCGTGCTGGACTCCGTCGGCTGTGGCGGCGCGGCCGATGCGGCAGCCTATGGCGATGCCGGCTCCGACACGCTGGGGCATATCGCCGAAGCCTGCGCGGATGGCCGGGGCGATCGCGAGGGACTGCGCAGCGGACCGCTCGCGCTGCCGAACCTCGCGCGGCTCGGCCTCGCCCATGCCTGCGAAGCCTCGACCGGCCGGCCGCTCGCCGGTGTCGCGAAGCCGGCCAAGCCCGAAGGGCGCTGGGGCTATGGTGTCGAGGTCAGCCAGGGCAAGGACACCCCGTCCGGCCATTGGGAGATCGCCGGCTGCCCGGTGTCGTTCGAATGGGGCTATTTCACCGCGCTGGAGAATTCCTTCCCGCCCGAGCTGATCGCCGGCATCATCAAGGAAGGTGCGCTCCCCGGCATCCTCGGCAACAGGCACGCCTCAGGCACCGCCATCATCGACGAACTCGGCGCCGAGCACATCTGGACCGGCAAGCCGATCTGCTATACCTCGGTCGACTCCGTGCTGCAGATCGCGGCGCATGAGGAGCATTTCGGGCTCGACCGGCTCTATGCGCTCTGCAAGACCGTGCGCAACCTGGTCGATCCCCTGCGGATCGGCCGCGTCATCGCGCGGCCCTTCGTCGGCTCGCCGGAAGAAGGTTTCACCCGCACCGCCAACCGCAAGGACTTCGCCATCCCGCCGCCGGACGAGACGATCCTCGACCGGTTGACGGCCAAGGGCCGCATGGTCGTGACCGTCGGCAAGATCGGCGACATCTTCGCCCATCGCTCGACCGGCACCGAGATCAAGCCCTTCGGCAATGCGGCGATGGTCGAGGCGGCGCTCGAAGCCTGGGACGGACTTCAAGATGGCGGCTTCTGCTTCGTCAACCTCGTCGATTTCGATACCGAGTATGGTCACCGTCGCGACATTCCCGGCTATGCGGCGGCGCTGGAAGCCTTCGACCGTCTCGTTCCGCATCTCGAGGCGGCGCTGAAACCCGGCGACATCGCCGTCATCACGGCCGACCACGGCAATGATCCGAGCTGGCGCGGCAACGACCATACCCGCGAGCATGTACCGATTCTCGCCTTCGGCCCCGGGATCGCGCCGGAGCCGCTCGGGCGGCGTGAGAGCTTCGCCGACATCGCCGCGAGCCTCGGCATCACCCTCGGCATCGGCCCGGTCGGCCCCGGTCGCCACTGGTAGGCTGGCAGCCTCAGCGCTGCAAGCGCTGCTTGATCCGTTTGACCAGTCCGTCCCGGACCTCGCGATAAGCGTCGAGCTTCTGCTCGCGCGAGCCCTGGAACAGGGTCGGATCGACCGTCGGCCAATACTCGACCTCGGCGGCGAGCGTGCGGGTCAGCTCCAGCGCCTTGTGATGCGCCTCGGGCGAGAGCGAGACGATCAGGTCGAAGTTGAGCCCCTCCCACTCCTCCAGCTCCTCGACCGATTTCGGCTTGTGCCGGCTCAGGTCGATCCCGATCTCGTCCAGAACCGCGAGCGCGAAGCCATCCGGCTCGCCCTTGCGCGCGCCTGCCGACTGCACATAGATCGACTTGCCGAAAAAATGCTTGGCCAGTGCCTCCGCCATCGGCGAGCGCACGGCGTTCATCGCGCACATGAAGAGCACGCTCTGGACCTTGCGCGGGAGCATCTCTGCATCCGCTGCATTTTCGTCACGCGAACCGGCTTGTGCCTCGCTGGAAAATGCCTTCTGCTCCAAGCGCGTCAGCCCTTCCAGTGCAGGGCGTAGATCAGCGTGAAAAGGCGGCGGGCGGTGTCGAAATCGACCTCGACCTTGTTGGCGAGCCGCTCGGCCAGGATGCCGGCCGCTTCGTCGTGCAGACCGCGCCGCCCCATGTCGATCGCTTCGATCTGCGCAGGCGTCGCCGTACGGATCGCGGCATAGTAGCTCTCGCAGACCAGCTCGTAGTCCTTGATGATGCGGCGGAACGGGCTGAGCGACAGGTGATGGGTCATCACAGGCGAGCCGTCCGACTGCTTGATCTCGAAGACCAGGCGGCGCTCGACCAGAGCAAGATGGGCGAGATAGGGCCCGCCATCATGCTCGGGCACGGTGAAGCTGTTGCGCTCGATGAGATCGTAGATCGCGACGGCGCGTTCGTGCTCCTGATCGGGCGAGCCACGGCCAAGGGAGTTTTCGTCGAGCGTGACGCCGACAAGGCACTGCTTGCTGGTGGTCGAGACGTCGTCCATCACCCCTCCTGTCGCGGCGCCGTCCGATGTCCGGCGCTCAGAGATTGAGCCTGATCGTCACGGATCGGCCATGCGCCTGCAAGCCCTCCGCTTCGGCGAGATGCGTCGCGGCCGAAGCCAGCGCGCGCAAACCGTCGGGGCCGCATTTCAGGAGCGAGGTCCGCTTCATGAAATCGCCGACGCCGAGGCCGGACGAGAAGCGCGCCGAGCGCGCCGTCGGCAGCACATGGTTGGGGCCGCCGACATAGTCGCCGATCGCCTCGGGCGTATGACCGCCGAGGAAGATCGCGCCGGCGTTGCGGATGAGGCCAGCGAGGCGTTCCGGCTCGCTGGTCATGATCTCGAGGTGTTCGGGCGCGATGCGGTCGACCAGCGGCACGGCCGCCTCGAGGTCCGCGACCAGCAGGATGGCGCCGAAATCCTCCCAGCTCTTGCCGGCGATCCCGGCCCGCGGCAACGTCGCGAGCTGGGCCGCAACCGCCTTCTCGACTTCGGCCGCGAGCGCGGCGTCGTCCGTCATCAGGATCGACTGGGCAGAAACATCGTGCTCGGCCTGGGCCAGCAGATCGGCGGCGATCCAGTCGGGATTCGCGCTACGGTCGGCGATCACGAGCACTTCCGAGGGGCCGGCGATCATATCGATGCCGACCTGGCCGAAGACCCGGCGCTTGGCGGCGGCGACGTAGGCGTTGCCCGGCCCGACGATCTTGGCGACGGGCGCGATGGTCGCCGTGCCATAGGCCAGTGCCGCGACGGCCTGCGCGCCGCCGATGCGATAGACCTCGTCGACGCCGGCCAGCCGCGCCGCCGCCAGCACGAGCGGATTGGTCTCACCGCGCGGGGTCGGGGCGACCATGACGATGCGCGGCACGCCGGCGACCTTCGCAGGGATCGCATTCATCAGCACCGAGGAGGGGTAGCTCGCCGTGCCTCCAGGGACATAGAGACCGACGGCCTCGATCGCGCTCCAACGCCAGCCGGCCTCGACGCCGGCGGCATCCTTCACCCAGGAATCCGCCGGCTTCTGGCGCTCGTGATAGACGGCGATGCGTTCGCGGGCGGTCTCCAGCGCCGCAAGCAGCTCCGGCGTGCAGGACGCGACCGCAGCGTCGATCTCCGCCTCGCTGACGCGCAGGGTCTGCGGCGTCAGGTCGAGGGCGTCGAAACGGCTGGTATAGGAGACGAGCGCGGCATCGCCCTTCTCGCGAACCTCCGCGATGATGCCGGCGGCGACGCGATCGACCTCCTCCGAGACCTCGCGCTTGGCGGACAAAAGCGCGGCGAAGCCTTCCGCGAAGCGTGTATCCCTGTCGTCGAGCCTGATCGGCATGGGTATCCTCGGGGAATCCGAACTCTCGATCGTCATTCCGGGCGTAGCGCAGCGAAGACCCGGAATCCATCTTGGAGCGCCGTCGCCCCTCGATGGCCCCCCGGATCGGCGCCGCTTCGCGGCTTGTCCGGTATGACGGCGCGTTCTTAGACGAAGGGTGGCGAAGGTTGAAGCGGGCGCCGGCCGAAAAGCGGCGGCAGCCTCACAGACTCAGGCGTCGGGGTGACCGGGCGTCGCCACGGCTTCCCAGACGGGACCGAGGTCCTTCATCTGGGCTTCTACGCATTCGACCGAGAGGCGGATCGCCGCGCCTTCCGAGAAATGCAGCGTGACGTCGCCGGCCGGATCCTCACCCTGATCGAAGGTGACGGCGAGAAGGTTCAGCACCTTATCGGGATCGTTCTTGTCGAGCTTGGCGCTGCGCACCGAGAGCACCCGGTCGAAATGAAGCGCCGTCAGGCGCCGCCGGCGCTTGCCATGCTGCGCGCCTTCCCAGTCGAAACGGCGCAGTGCCAGCGCGAAGCGCTTCTCCGCCGGCAGATAGAGCAGATCGGCCGCCTTGAGGACGGCATCCTGCAGATGCGCCGAAACGATCCCGAGATCGTCGGCATCGAGCGCGATGAGCTTCAGCGGGGCGGCGGCATCGTCTGACATGATCGAGTTCTGACGAGCCGCCTCGCGAAAATCAACCGCTGATGCGCTCCACCACCGCGCCGCAGCGCGTCAGCTTGGATTCCAGCGCCTCGAAACCGCGGTCGAGATGGTAGACGCGGTTGATCGTGGTGTCGCCTTCGGCGGCGAGACCGCCAATCACCAGCGAGACCGAGGCGCGCAAATCGGTGGCCATCACCGGTGCGCCGGTCAGCTTCTCCACCCCTTCGACATGGGCGGCATCGCCATCGAGCCTGATCCTGGCGCCGAGGCGGGCGAGTTCCTGCACATGCATGAAGCGGTTTTCGAAGATCGTCTCGCGGATGCGCGAGGTGCCCTTGGCCTTCGTCATCAGCGCCATGAACTGCGCCTGCAGGTCGGTCGGGAAGCCCGGGAAGGGATCGGTATCGACATCGACCGCCTCGATGCCGTGGCCGTTGCGGCATACGCGGATGCCGTGATTGGTCTCGCTGATCTCGACACCGGCCTTGGTCAGCACGTCGAGCGCGGACTGAAGCAGGTCAGCCCGCGCGCCCTCGAGAAGGACGTCGCCGCCGGTCATCGCGACGGCCATGGCGTAGGTGCCGGTCTCGATCCGGTCCGGCAGAACGGCATGATGCGCGCCGCCGAGGCGGGCGACGCCGGTCACCACGATGCGGGAGGTGCCCGCACCTTCGATCTTGGCGCCCATCTTGACGAGGCATGCGGCGAGATCTGTCACTTCCGGCTCGCGCGCGGCATTCTCGATGACGGTGGTGCCCTGCGCCAGGACGGCGGCCATCAGCGCGGTATGCGTGCCGCCGACTGTCACCTTCGGGAAGACGATCTCGCCGCCCTTCAGCCCCTTCGGCGCGCGCGCCAGCGCATAGCCATTCTCGATCACGATCTCGGCGCCGAGCTTCTCCAGCGCCATCAGAAGCAGATCGACCGGACGCGTGCCGATGGCACAACCGCCGGGCAGTGACACCTTGGCCTCGCCCATGCGGGCCAGGATCGGCGCGATCACCCAGAAGCTCGCCCGCATGGTCGAGACCAGCTCGTAGGGCGCACAGGTGTCGACGATCTGGCGGGCGGTCAACGAGATGTTCTGGCCGGTCTCGGCCGACTGGCCGATGCGCTTGCCGGCAACGGTGCGGTCGACGCCCTGGTTCGACAGAATGCGCGAGAGGGCCGTGACGTCCGAAAGACGCGGCACGTTCGTCAGCGTCAGGGTCTCGTCGGTCAGCAGACTCGCGATCATCAGCGGCAAGGCGGCGTTCTTGGCGCCGGAAATCGGAATGGCGCCATTGAGGCGCTGGCCGCCAGTGATGCGGATCTTGTCCATCGTCGAATCCTGCTCGGCCTGCCGGCGAACGGCCGGAGACCCCTGGAAGGGTGAGGGAGGATCAGGACCGCGGAGTAGCGGCCTGAGCGGGCGGCGCCGGCTCCTGCGCTTTCGCCTCCTCCGAACGGCGAGCGCGAGCCTGGGCCTTGCGGCGCTTCAGGTTCTCGCGGAGCGCGGCGGCAAGGCGCGCCTGCTTCTCGTCCTCGGCTGTCTGGCGGGTCACGGCATCAGCTCGGCATGGATGTTTGTACGCGGGAACGCGGCGAATTCGCGGCGGTATCGTTAGACCCTCATCCGCCTGGGGACAAGCGCCGCGCGACCGCCCGGCCGCTTTTCCGGCCCCTCGCCCGGCGACCCGGCTTCGCACCGGCACGGACGCGGCACCGGCCGCCTGCGGAACGACATTCTCCCGCCTGTCGCCCTTTCGGCATTTCGCTCCCGGACGCCCCGCTTCCGGGAATTTTCATCCTCTCTCCTGTCCAGGCGCCCTGTGCCGATGCCGGTGTCGCGACGGCGACGAGCCCGGCTCCGCGGCCGGCAACTGACCTATGGTCAACGAAAAAAGCCTAACGCTGTTAACTATTTCCGCCGGTTCTTGTTTACACTTCGTTAAGCTCGTTTAGGCTGCCCAACATCAGGCTGTTGCGGGAGTAGCGTTGTGTTGCAGTCGTTGAAGATCGGAACGGGAACCGTGGTGCCGTCGCTGCTGGAGAGCTGCGAGGTCATCGACGCCATCCGTTACAAGGCCGGCTTCCTGCCGGAGGTTGAGCTGGCCTATGAGCCGGACATCAAAACGCTCTGGGTCACGATTCGGCCGGAGCTGAAGCCAGTGTTCACGCTCCAGCTGCTCGACAGCCTGGTGAAGATCCAAAGCGCGATCGCGGCACTGTGGGGCGCGCCGGATCAGTATCACCGCAGCCCGGTGCGCTTCCTGGCGTTCCGCGGCGCCGGTCCGTTCTTCACGCTGGGCGGCGATCTCGACTTCTATCTGGACTGCCTGGCGCGGAACGACCGCGCAGCGCTCACCGAATATGCGCGGCTGTCGGCGGAAGGGGCGATCTGGAACTCAAGCGGCCTCAACGGCCTGGTGATCACGCTGTCGACCATCCATGCGAAGGCGATCGGCGGCGGCATCGATGCTCCGCGCTCCTGCAATGTCATGATCGCCGAGGAGCAGGCCTCGTTCGTCTACCCCGAGATCAAGTTCAACCACTTCCCCATCACGGCCGTCGCCATCCTGTCGCGGCGCATGGGGCAGCAGGCGGCCGAGCAGATGCTGCTCTCGGGCGAGGAAATGACCGCCCAGGAGTTCATGGCGGCCGGCGGGCTCGAAGCGGTCGTTCCGACCGGGGAAGGCGAAGCCTGGATCCGCAAATACTGCAGCGACGCCCTGCCGATCCATGCGGCCAAGACCGCGCTCTTCGCCGCCTTCAATCGCCGCGCCGGCGACCTGCGCGAGGAGCTCGGCCATCTCGGCCAGATCTGGACCGACTGCATGCTGCGGCTCAGCCCGAGCGCGATCTCGAAGCTGCAGCGCATCGTGCTGACGCAGGACCGCATGCTCTCCCGCGTCTATCAACGCCACCTGGCGCCGGTCTGAACTAGCGCGCGCTCTATCAGAAGTTTAGAGCCGGATTCACCGATCAGATTGCTTCAACCTGATCGGATCCTGCTCTAATAGCCTCCAAAGCGACAAATCCACACGAAGCATTTACTTCTGCTCCCATAAAACCCCGTGTGATGCGCAAGGCTCGTGCCTTGCGCGCGGGACCGCTCATGCGGCAAGGGCAGGAGCAGATGGCTGGCGCGCTGAGGCGATTGACGGCTATAGGGGGGCGCAAGCAGGCCGAAGAGGTCGACCTGACTGGCTACACCCTGCTGGTCAGCTCGCTCTTTTCGTCGCCTGCTTCGATCATTCCCGGCGGCATCGCCGGCATCCTCACGCCCTTCCTGTGCTGGCTTTCGACCGGCATGGACATCTTCATGCAGCTCACCATCCTGGTGACGCTCATCGTCGTCCTGCGCCTGATCACCGTGATGGCCTATCGCCGGCGCAACCATGCCGACGACAGCTATGCGCAAACGCGCCGCTGGGACCGCGACTACTTCCTCGGCGCCACGGTATTCAGCGCCGTTCTGGGCTATAGCTGCTATGTCGCGCTGGTGCAGACGGACGATCCGGCCGCGCACATCACCTCGGTGGCGTCGACGATCGCGCTGGCATCGGGCTATGTCGCTCGCAATGCCGGGCGGCCGAAATTCGTCGCGGTGCAGCTGCTGACCTTCTGCATCCCGATGGCGATCGGCCTGATCGCGGCTCACAACCCTTATTATCGCTATATCGGCTATTTCGCCTTCCTTTATGTGGCCGCGAACATCGCGATCACCAATTCGCTGCACCGGAACCTGCTGGCGCTGAGCGATGCGACCAAGCATTCCAAGGCCCTCGCCTCGGCCCTGCACTCCCAGAACCTCACGCTCGACGCCGCCCTCAACACGATGATCGACGGGCTGGCGATGTTCGACCGCAACCTCAAGCTCGCCGTCAGCAACGCGCCGCACAGCGCGCTCTACGGCCTGCCGGAAACGCTTGCCCTGCCCGGCACGCCCTTGACGGCGATCGCGCGCTTCCTCGTCGAGCGCCATGTCATCAATCAGGAACAGCTGCGCGATATCCGCGTGGCGCTGACGACGGTCCAGAACACCCAGCAGGCCACGAGCCACGAGGTCACGACGCGCAGCGGCCTCGTGCTGGTCGTGACCTTCGCCCCGGCGGCCGAAGGCGGCATCCTGATGCTGACCGAGGACGCGACCGAGCGGAAGGCGACCGAGGCGCGCATCGAGCAGATGGCGCGCTTCGACGAGTTGACCGGCCTCGCCAACCGCTTCGAATACAATACCCATATCGCCGAAGCCTTCTCCCGGCTCGAGCGCACGGGCGACGCCTTCGCCCTGCTTTATCTCGATCTCGACGGCTTCAAGCAGGTCAACGACAGCCTCGGGCACGACGTCGGCGACCGGGTGCTGGTGGAAACCGCCAGCCGGCTGCGCAGCACGATCCGCTCCAACGACAGGCTCGCGCGCTTCGGCGGCGACGAGTTCCTGCTGATCCTGCCATCCGCCGACCACGGCGTCGTGACGGCCATCGCCCAGCGCATGATCGACATCATGGCCCGCGCCTTCGACGTCGACGGCAAGACCGTCTACGTCACCGCGAGCATCGGCATCGCGATTGCGCCGACGGACGGCACCACGCCGGCCGATCTGCTGCGCCATGCGGACACCGCGCTGTACAAGGCCAAGTCGGCCGGCCGGAACATGCTGATGTTCTTCAACCCGACGATGGCCGAGGAGATGCTGGAGCGGCACGAGATCGAGGTCGATCTGCGCAAGGCCTGCACCGATGGCAGCCTCGAACTCTATTACCAGCCGATCATCGACCTGAAGACGCAGGAGATCATCTCCCGCGAAGCGCTGATGCGCTGGCGGCACCCGACCCGGGGCATCGTCCCGCCCGGCATCTTCATCCCGATCGCCGAGCAATCCGGCCTGATCGCCACCATGGGCGACTGGGCGATCGGCCAGGCCTGCAAGGATGCGGCGAGCTGGGAACCGCATATCGGCGTTTCGGTGAACGTGTCGCCGCTCCAGTTCCGCGAGCCGCGCCGCATCGTCGAGACGGTCAAGGCGGCGCTGCTGTCCTCGCAGCTCGAATCGCGGCGGCTGATGCTGGAAGTCACGGAATCGCTGCTGATCGAGGACGACAAGCTCGCGCTTTCCGTCCTCGACGAGTTGCGGGCCCTGGGCGTTACCTTCGCGCTGGACGATTTCGGGACGGGCTATTCATCGCTCGCCTATCTCTCGACCTATCCGTTCGCGCAGGTGAAGATCGACCAGAGCTTCGCGCGCGACGTGCATATCAACGAGGCTTCAAAGGCCGTCATCGAAGCCGTGTGCCAGCTCGCGCGGCGGCTGCAGATGAATGTGGTGGTCGAAGGCATCGAAACCGAGCAGCAGCGCATCGCCGTGCAGCTTCTCGGTGCCCACCGGGCTCAAGGATACTATTTCGGCCGGCCGGCGCCTCTCATCACGATCAAGGGCGGGACCAACGGTCGCAGCGTCGCCTGAGCGCAGCCTTTAGAGGCACTTCCGATGCGGCAAAAACCGGAGCGGCCTTGATTCCACCCGCTCGACGACGCATCAGCGACGGGGAACGAGAGCGAAGCGGGACATCCGGTGAGCGACGGCACGGCCAAGGCAACGACCCCTACCCCGATGACACCCGATATCTGCGTCATCGGCGCCGGCGCCAACGGCATCGCGCTGGCAACCGCCGCCGCGGCCTTCGGGGTGTCCGTCGTGCTGGTCGAGAAGGCTGCGCTGGGCGGCCCCCCCGGCCCGCTCGCCCTCAAGGCGCTGATCGAAGCGGCGGCAACCACCCGGATCTCCCGCCAGGCCGGGCAGGCCGGCTCGAAAGCCGACCACCCGCCCGTGAGCGCAGCGCAGCTTCATGACGCCATCCAGCGTGCCGGCGCAGCGGAGGCGGCGAACCATTCCCGGCAACGGCTGACCGCTCTCGGCATCACCGTCCTGCATGGCGAAGCGCGCTTTGCCAGCCGCAGCACCGTCGTCGTCGAGGGCTTGCCGATCAAGGCCCGCCGTTTCGTGGTGGCGACAGGCGCAAGGCCGGCGCGACCGGATCTGCCGGGCCTCGACGAGGTGCCTACCCTCGGCGTGGACGACCTGGCCGGCCTCACGCGGCTGCCGGAGCGCCCCATCGTCCTCGGCGGCGGCGCAACCGGGGCAGCGCTGGCGCAAGCCCTGCAACGGCTTGGAAGCGCCGCGTCCCTCGTCGCTCCCGAAGGCCTGCTCGCCGAACACGATGCCGAGGCTGCGCTGCTCGTTCGCCGGAGCCTGCTGCGCGAGGGGCTGACGCTGCATGAAATGCGGCCGCCGATCCGGGCGGAGCGCAGCCGCTCGGGCTTGCGCCTCATCCTCTCCGGCACGGCGGGCGACATCGTCGTCGAAGGATCTCACCTGCTGGTGGCGGCATCGCATAAGCCTGAGATTTCGGCGCTCGACCTCGATCTCGGCGGCATCCGCCACGACGCGTCCGGCATTCTCGTCGACAAGGGCCTGCGGACGAGCAATCGCCGGGTCTATGCGCTGGGGGGCTGCGCCGGCGGCGCGGCCAAAGCCGCAACCGACAATGCCGGCGACGACCATGTCGGGCTCGTCCTGCGCAACGCCCTGTTCCGCCAGCCCGTGCGGATCGACCCGGCGGGCTATCCGCGCGTCGCCTGGTGCCGCCCGGAGATCGCCGCGATCGGCCTTTCCGAGGCGGCCGCGCGTACCGAGGCCCGCGAGGTCCGGGTGCTGCGCTGGCCCTTCGCCGAGATCGCGGGGTCACGGGCGACCGGCGAGACCGAGGGCTTCGTCAAGCTCGTCACGGATAGAAAGGGCCGCATTCTCGGCGTCACGATCGTCGGCGTAGGCGCCGGCGAGCTGATCGCTCCGTGGTGCGTCGCCGCCAAGGCCGGGCTGGCCGTCACCGACATGGCCGGGATCGTGATGCCGGCGCTCGCCCGCGCGGACGCCTCGCGCCGGGCGGCGCTGTCGTTCCACGCGGCGACCGCCACGAACCCGCGCCTGCGCCGCCTGATCGGCTTTCTGCGACGCTTCGGCTAAGATCGCCGGAATGCACCAGCCCGGCCTGCCCAGGAAGCATCTGTCGATCAGCCAGCCGCGCGGCCTGACACGCCTCGGCCTCTCGGCCAAGCTGCTGCTCGTCACCGTGCTGTTCGTCATGCTGGCGGAGGTGGTGATCTACCTGCCGTCGATCGCAAATTTCCGGCGCAACTGGCTGCATGACAGGATCGCGGCCGCGCAGGTCGCCGCCCTCGTCCTGGAAGGCGCTCCCGAGGACGGCCTGCCCGAGGGCAGCGAGAACAGGCTGCTGATGGGCGTCGGCGCGCGCGCTATCGCGGCCCGCGTCGGCGGCGCGCGGCGCCTGCTCAGCCTCGACTCGATGCCGCCGCCGGAAGTCTCCCGCTCGGTCGACCTGCGCAACCTCTCCTGGGTGAACGCGATCGAAGAAGCAGTCGCGGTGCTGGTCTCCCCCGCCACCATGCCGATCCGTGTGGTCGGCGAGGCCGTCGGCGGCGCCGATTTCGTCGAGATCGTCATCGACGAAGAGCCGCTGCGCCGGGCCATGCTGAAATTCTCCTGGAGCCTGCTGCTGATCTCGCTGCTGCTCACGGGATTGACCGCGCTCGCCGTCTATATCGCGCTCAATGCGCTGATCATCGGACCGATCCGGCGCCTGGCGGCGAACGTTATGGAGTTCGAAGCCGATCCCGAAAATCCGCAGCGCATCATCGAGCCCTCGCTGCGGGCCGACGAGATCGGCGAGGCCGAGCGCGCGCTCGCCCGCATGGAAGCCACGCTCGCCGACGAGCTGCGCACCAAGAAACATCTCGCCGAGCTCGGCCTCGCGGTCTCCAAGATCAACCATGATTTGCGCAACATGCTGGCGGCGGCCCAGCTCATGTCCGACCAGTTGATCGAAACCCGCGACGCCAAGATCCGCCGCTTCGCGCCGCGGCTGATCGCGACGCTGGGGCGCGCCATCGACTTCTGCCAGGCCACCCTCGCCTATGGTCGCGCGGCGGAGGCGACGCCGGTCATCCGCGAGGTCGCCCTGCGCCAGCTCGTCACGGAGCAGGCGGAGATGCTCGGCCTGCCCGGCGACGGGCGCCTGCGCTTCGAGAACCAGGTGCCGGCCACGCTAATCGCGCCCTGCGACCCCGACCAGATGGCGCGCGTGCTGACGAATCTGATGCGCAACGCCCTCCAGGCCCTGACGCAGGCCGGAACCGAGGCCGATGCCCAGCCCCAATTGACGGTGGCGGCCGGGCCGGAGAACGGTTCGGTGGCGCTGCGCGTCATCGACAACGGACCGGGCGTGCCGGCGCGGGCGCGGGCCAATCTGTTCCAGGCCTTCCGGGGGTCGGTCACGCCCGGCGGGACCGGCCTCGGCCTTGCCGTCGCGGCCGAGCTGGTGCGGCTGCATGGCGGAACGATCGAGCTCGAGCCCTCCGTTACCGGCGCCGCCTTCAAGGTCACGCTGCCGCTGCGGCGAAGCAACGGCCACTGACCGGCCCGGCGCCTACTGGCTCGCCCAGATCACCCGCGCCATGAAGGCGATGTCGGCGAGGTTCAGCACCCGGTCGGGGTGCTCCGGATTGAGCGAGGCGAGCTCGACGGTCTTGGCGGTCTGGCGCCTGAGCTGCTTGGCCAGCACCTCGCCCTCCACCGTCTTGACCACGACACGGTCCCCGCGCCGCACCGTCGCGGTGGGCGAGACGATGATGGTGTCGCCGTCGCGATAGAGCGGCAGCATCGAATCGCCCGAGATTTCGAGCGCATAGGCCTTCTCATCGGCAACACCGGGGAAAGCGACCTCCTCCCAGCCGGTCCCGACCGGGAAGCCGCCATCGTCGAAGAAACCGCCGGAGCCGGCCTGGGCAAAGCCGATCAGCGGAATGGTGCGGGCCGGTGTCTGCTCCCGTCGCAGCACCACATTCATGAACTCGTCGAGGGAGGCCCCGGTCGCAGCCAGGATCTTGGCGATCGACTCGGTCGAGGGCCAGCGCTCGCGCCCGTCCGGCGCGACACGCTTGGAGCGGTTGAAAGTGGTGGCGTCGAGGCCGGCCTTGCGCGCCAGCCCCGACGCCGTGAAACCGTAGCGCTGGGCGAGCGTGTCGATCGCCCCCCAGATCTGGTCATGTGACAGCATCGCGCGGGCCTCGCTTCGCTCTTGCCGCTGGATGGAGATCAGGTATAGGAAATATACCCTATCTTATAAGATTTCAATCCAATTCTTGCCATGATTCGGTCAGCGCTTGCGGAAACCTGCTGCCAGGGATTAAGCCGTGGCCCGACATGTTCGCACGAGAATGCCGGTGCCCCTGATCTACAAGATATGCCCCGCCCCGCTTTGGCGCGAAGCGGAGCGGACAGGCCGTTTCGCCGGCGCCCCGGTCGACCTCTCGGACGGCTACATCCATTTCTCGACGGCGGGCCAGCTCGCCGAGACGGCGGCGAAGCATTTCGCCGGGCAGGACCAGCTGCTGCTCATCGCCGTCGACGATTCGCGCCTCGGCCCGGCCTTGCGCTACGAGCCCTCACGCGGCGGCGCCCTCTTCCCCCATCTCTATGCGGTCCTCGATCCGAAGGCGGTTCGATGGATCGCGCCGCTGCCGCTCAGGGCCGACAGCAGCCATGCAATCCCGGAGGACCTGACATGATCGGCGGCCTGTTCAACCTCGCCCGGCCGCTGATCCACCGCATGGATGCGGAGACGGCGCACCGCCTGACCGTCACGGCGCTGGCCGCAGCGCCCGCGCTCAAGCCCGGCGCGGACGATCCCGTGCTGGCGACGGAAGCCTTCGGGCTCTCCTTCCCCAATCCGGTCGGTCTTGCCGCCGGCTTCGACAAGAATGCCGAGGCGGTCGACGGCGCGCTGGGCCTCGGCTTCGGCTTCGTCGAGGCCGGCGGCGTCACGCCCCTCCCGCAGCCCGGCAATCCGCGCCCACGCGTTTTCCGGCTGGTTGAGGACGAAGCCGTCATCAACCGCTACGGCCTCAACAGCGAAGGCATGGAGGCCGTGGCGGCCCGCCTGGCGGCCCGGCGCAACCGCGGCGGGCTGGTCGGGATCAATCTCGGCGCCAACAAGGAATCGACCGACCGCGCCGCCGACTATGCCATCTTGGCACGGCGGCTGGCCCCGCTCGCCGATTTCCTGACCATCAACGTGTCCTCGCCGAATACGCCGGGCCTGCGCGACCTGCAGGCCGAATCGGCGCTCGACGACCTCGTCGCCCGCACGCTCGCGGCCCGCGACGAGGTCGCGACGGGTGGCCGGCGCACGCCGGTTCTCGTCAAGATCGCGCCCGACCTGACCATGCCCGAGCTCGACGGCATGATCGCCGTCGCCCGCAAGCGCGGCATCGACGGCATGATCGTCTCCAACACCACGGTCACGCGCCCCGAAACCCTGCGCAGCGCCGCCAAGGCCGAGACGGGCGGATTGTCCGGCAAGCCGCTGTTCACCGCCTCGACCCGGATCCTGGCCGAGACCTTCCTGCGCGTCGAAGGGCAGTTCCCGCTGATCGGCGTCGGCGGGATCGATTCGGCCGAAACGGCCTTCGCCAAGATCCGCGCCGGCGCCACGCTGGTACAGTTCTACTCGGCGATGGTGTTCAAGGGACCGGGGCTGGCGAAGGAGGTCAAGGCCGGTCTCGCCACCCAGGCCCGGCGTGCCGGCCTGCCCCGCCTCACCGCCCTGATCGGCCGCGACGCGGCCGCGATCGCCCGTGGCGAGGGGCTGTAACGCCCGGGAACCAGGCCGTCATTCCGGGGCCAGCCGCCGGCCCGAAATCCACGGGCACGACGCTTCCGTCATGGTCGGGCCGGACCCACGGCTGTCCGGTTCGTTCGAGCGAGCGTGAGCCGATGCGACCTCCTCCCTTCCCCCTTGTGGGGAAGGTATGGGGATGGGGGTCGCATGACCGGATGCGCGGCCGATTGCAGAAACTGGTCATATAAAAATCGAGGCGGAGCTCCGGCTTTCCGACCCCCACCCCCTGCCCCTCCCCACAAGGGGGGAGGGGTTTCCCGCGCCTGTCCCGTTCCCCGGAATCAGCTGGACAGCCATGGGCTTGTCCCGGCCATCCACGCCTTCAGCGATACCGTGCGGTGTTCAAGACGTGGATGCTCGCCACAGGGGCGAGCATGACGGCGAGTTTCCACGCGTAACGGCAACTCGGGCTACTTGCGCCCCGCGAACAGCCGCATCAACAGCCAGAGCGGCACCACGATCAGAGCCCCGGCCACGACCCACTGCCCGACCTCGCGCACCGCGCCGAAGCCGAGATTGGTGATCGAGCGGATGAAGCGCCCTGCCGCCTCATAGAGATTCTGCGGCGACAGGCCGAGGAAGGCCATGGCCGCCCCGACCAGCAGCGAAATGAAGATCAGGCGGACGAGGACACTGAGCGGCGAGCCGCCGAGAAAACGATCCATGGAAGCGATGGCCATCCTGTTGCGCGCTGCGCATGTCCAGCGCGCTTCTCAACCGTCTTAACCTGAAATCCGCCGCGCTTGAACGGTGCCTGAACGCCTGCCGTTCTCAGGCGGTCGCGGACGCTCCAGCCGTCGCCCAGGCCGTGCCGGCGATCTTCGAGGCGGCGATGACGGCCTGCGTCCGGCTGTCGACATCGAGTTTGGTCAGGATCGCCGAGACGTGGGCCTTCACGGTCGCTTCGGAAACGCCGAGCTCATAGGCGATCTGCTTGTTGAGAAGCCCCTCGGACAACATCATCAGCACGCGCACCTGCTGCGGCGTCAGCGTCGAGAGACGGCGGACCATGTCGGCGACCTCGGCATCGACCGGCGCCGACAGGTCGACGCCCGGCGGCGTCCAGACCCCGCCGTCGAGCACGGCGCGGATCGCCTCGCCCATTTGGGCGACATCGGCGGTCTTGGGCAGGAAGCCGAGAGCGCCGAACTCGATGCAGCGGCGAATCACCGCCGGATCGTCATTGGCGGAGACGACGATCACCGGGATCTCCGGATGGTCGGCGCGCAGGAAAAGCAGGCCCGAAAAACCCTGCACGCCCGGCATGGTCAGGTCGAGCAGCACGAGATCGGCATCGCCCCCGCTGGCCAGAGCCTCGGTCAGGGCCTCCAGCGAGCCGACTTCGCTGACTTCTGCCCCGCCGATGGCGTGAGAGACGGCCTGGCGCAGCGCACCGCGGAACAGCGGGTGGTCGTCCGCGATGACGATCCGCGTCGAAGGCTGCTTGCTCATCGCCACCACTCCCTAAAGCCTGCGTCGGCGCCGTCCGAAGACCGCATCCCGCATGTCGGGCCGATGCCCTTGTTCGGCGCGGACATTTTGCCCCAGCCGGTGACGGGATCACAAGCATCCTGAGCGCAAGGCTGCAACCCGGCAAGGCTCAGCCATTCGTCGGCAACAGCGCTTCGAGCACTTCGATATAGTCGGCCTCGCGCGGCGGCTTGTCCCAGCGGATGCGGTTGATCCGGGGAAAACGCATGGCAAGGCCCGATTTGTGCCGCGTCGAGCGCTGCAGCCCCTCGAAAGCGACCTCGAAGACGAGGCCGGCCCCGGCCTCATGCGTGACCTCGCGCACCGGACCGAAGCGGTTCACCGTGTTCTTGCGCACGAACTTGTCGAGTTCGATCAGTTCCTCGTCGGTGAAGCCGAAATAGGCCTTGCCGACCGGCACCAGTTCCGCAGCCCCCTCCTCGCCCGCGCGCCAGACGCCGAAGGTGTAGTCGGAATAGAAGGAGGAGCGCTTGCCGTGGCCGCGCTGGGCGTACATCAGCACGCAATCGACGAGCCGCGCGTCGCGTTTCCATTTCCACCAATAGCCCTTGGGCCGGCCGGGCAGATAGGGCGAGTCGCGCCGCTTGATCATGCAGCCCTCGACCGCCTCGGCATCGGCACCGGCTGACGCCGGATCGGCGCGGGCGGCCGCCAGCTCATCCCATGAGGCGAAGGGAATCACTGGCGAAAGGTCGAAACGGTCGCTGGCGAGGCGCGACAGGAAGGCTTCGAGCCGCTGGCGCCGCTCCTCGAAAGGCAGATGGCGGATATCCTCCTCGCCATCGACGAGCAGGTCGTAGACGCGGATATGGGCAGGAAACTCGCCCAGCATCTTCACCGTCACGGCCTTGCGGTTGAGCCGCTGCTGGAGAGTGTTGAAACTCTGGACCGCGCTCTCGCGCATCACCAGCAATTCGCCGTCGAGCGCGCCATCCTGCGTCAAGGCTTCGACAAGATCGGGGAAGGCAGCGGCGATATCCTCGCCCGTGCGGGAATAGAGGCGCGTCGCGCGCGTGCCGTCAGCCTTGCGGCCGCTGACGGCCTGGACCCGGATGCCGTCCCACTTCCATTCGGCGCTGAAATCGGCCGGATCGAGCTTGTCGAAATCGCCGTCCTCGATCGGATGCGACAACATCACGGGCCGGAATGGCGCGGGATCGCGCGCCTCGGGCCGTGCGCCCCTGCCCTCCAGCCAGGCGAAGAGCTCGACATAGGGCGGCTCCAGCCCGTGCCAGACCTGCTCGACCTCGTCGGCCGGCACGCCGCCGAGGCTGGCTGCGGCCGTCTTGGCGAGGCGGGCGGAAACGCCGATGCGGAGCGCGCCGGTGATCAGCTTGAGCAGGGCCCAGCGTCCCGTCTCGTCGAGCGCATCGAGCCAGGCGGCGACGAGGCGCGGCAGGTCGGTCTTTCCGGCCTCGCGCAGGCTCTCGACCACCTCGGGGAGGTGCGGCACGGCATTCGCGCCGTGCCGGGCCGGCCACATCAGCGCGACCGTCTCCGACAGGTCGCCGACATAGTCGTAGGACAGGGCGAAGAGCACCGGGTCGGTCCGCTCGGCGATCAGCGCGCGGATCAGCCCCGCCTTGGCGTTGCGGAAGACCAGACCTCCCGTCATCGCGGCCAGGGCGTAGCCGCGATCGGGATCGGGCGTGGTCCGCAGATAATCGGCGATCAGCGCCAGCTTGGCATTGCGACGTGGTTCATAGGCAAGGCGGTCCAGCAGCCAGGCGAAGCGATTCATGCTGTCGCCCCCGCGCCACACCGCGCCTGTTCGGCCCTGTTGCACCGCATCGTTCAGATACCGTTCATGAAGCAAACCTTAACGGCAGCGGAGTAGCCAGGAGAGAGACGCCGATGCGTGCCGCGATGCGGTTTCTTGCCTTGCCTGTCATCGCTGCAGCGCTTTCGGTCGGAGCCCCCGCTCAGGCGGCGAGCTTCTCCTGCCGCGAGACGCCGATCGTGCGCTCGAACGCGACGCTCGCGCCGCTCTCCGCCAAAGTGGCGCAGGGCCAGTCGCTCGCGATCCTCGCCATCGGCTCCTCCTCCACGGAAGGCGTCGGCGCCAGCGCCAGGGACAAGACCTATCCGGCGCGCCTGCAGGCGCTGCTGACGAAATCCTGGCCGAAGTCGCAGGTCGAGATCGTCAATGCCGGCATCGGCGGCGAGACCGCCCCGCAGACGCTCGCCCGCCTGAAGACCGCGCTGGCGGCCCGGCGCTACGACCTCGTGATCTGGCAGGTCGGCACCAACGACGCCGTCACCGGCGGAGATCTGGACGCTTTCAAGGCGATGGTGACGGACGGCATCGCGATGGTCCGCGAGGCCGGACCGGCGCTGGCCATCCTCGATCCGCAGTATTTTCCCTCCGTTCGGGACCCACAGCGCTACGGCGCCTTCGTCGAGGCGGTCGGCGAGGTCGCCCGGCGCGAGGCCGTGCCCGTCTTCGCGCGCTACGCGGCGATGCGCGAGTGGCACCGGACCGACGCGGAAGCCTTCAGAGCCGCGCTCTGGACCGACGGCTTCCACATGAGCGATGCGGGTTATGACTGCCTCGCCCGCGACATGGCGAACGCCATGGTCGGCATGGCCGCGCCGTCGCGCCCGGTCGTGGCGTCGCGCTGATCGCCCTCTAGACAGCCACCGCATCGGCCGCCTCCTCGACCGGGTCGGCCTCGCCTTCGTCGCCATAGCCGACGAGATGCAGCGGCTTTGCCTTCAGCCCCGCCGTGCCGCACCAATGGACGAGCGCATCGGCCTCGCCATGCGTCACCCAGATCTCCCCGGCCTGCACCTCCCGAATGGTGGCGAGCAGATCGTCCCAATCGGCGTGATCGGAGATGACGAGCGGCAGCTCGACGCCCTTCTGCCGCGCCCGCGCGCGGATCCGCATCCAGCCGGACGCGAAGGAGGTCACGGGATCGGGGAAGCGGCGCGCCCATAAATCCTGCGTCGCGCTCGGCGGGCAGATGACGATCTCGCCGCCCAGCGTCTTGCGATCGGTCTCGGCGACCATGCGGATCTCGCCAAGCGGAATGCCCTCGGCCTCATAGAAGGCGGTGATCTTTTCGAGCGCTCCGTGGATGTAGATCGGCCGCTCATAGCCGGCCTCGCGGATCAGGGCCATGACGCGCTGCGCCTTGCCGAGCGAATAGGCGCCGAGGATATGCGTCCGCTCCGGGAAAAGCCCGACGGATTCGATGAGCTTGGCGATCTCCCCCGCCGCCGGCGGATGGCGGAAGACCGGCAGGCCGAAGGTCGCCTCGGTGATGAAGATGTCGCAGGGCACGGCCTCGAAACCGGCGCAGGTCGGATCGCGCTCGCGTTTGTAATCGCCCGGGGCGAGGATGCGTAAGGACCGGCTCTCGACCGCGATCTGGGCCGAGCCGAGCACATGACCGGCCGGCGCGAAGCGGAACTCGACCTCGCCGATGCGGATCGGCTCGCCCGGCAGCGCCACCTGCTGCGAACCGGCGAAGTTCTCGCCATAGCGCAAAGCCATGATGGCCAGCGTCTCGCGCGTCGCCAGCACCGCACCGTGGCCCGCCCGGGCATGGTCGGAATGGCCATGCGTGATCAGCGCCCGCGCCACGGGGCGAACGGGGTCGATATAGATGTCCGCGGGCGGGCAATAGAGCCCGGCCGGCGTCGACAGCAGCAATTCGGAGGGGCGCCAGCGGGCGCTTTGTCTGGCCAGCGTCATACTCCTCGGCTAGATTGCCGCGCGCCAATCCGGGCGCGAAGTGGCAATCTATCTTTTTGTTTTAGCATCAGATTCTTCCGAAAAGTGGTTTCCACTTTTCGGTCTGATGCTCTACATCGGTCGCTATGACCGATACAGGCTCGACCACGCATTTCGCCTCGTCCGGCGACCCCGTGCTCGACCGCCGCTATGGCTGGGCCGAGGCTGCGCTGAAGGACGGGGACGCGCAAGCGGCCGTCGAGATTCTCGACCAGACCCTGTCGCAGGCCTACCATTTCACCGCCGCCTGGCATCTCTACGGACTGGCGCAGGAGGCGCTCGGCCACAAGGAAGACGCCGCCACCGCCTGGCGGCAATGCCTCGACCTCGACCCGAACGACCACTTCGGCGCGCGGCTCGATCTCGCCCGCATCGGCGCCTTGCCGGCCGAGCAGGCGACCTCCGAGAACTTCTCCGGCGCGCTCTTCGACGCCTATGCCGATCGCTTCGACAGCCATCTTACCGAGACCCTGCAATATAACGCACCCGCCTTGCTGAAGGCGGCGTTGGTGCGCTGCTGCAGCAACGCCGGCCGGCCCTTCCGGTTCGACATCGTCTACGACCTCGGCTGCGGCACCGGATTGATGGGTGAAGCCATCCACGAGCAGAGCGGCTTCATCGCGGGGTGCGATCTCTCGCCACGCATGATCGAGCGGGCGCGGACCAAGCTGGCGCCCGACGGCACGCCGCTCTACGACAAGCTCGCGGTCGCGGGGCTCACGGCCTTCCTGACCAGCCGCCCGGACGCCTCCGCCGACCTCGTCGTCGCGGCCGACGTCTTCGTCTATCTCGGCGAGCTCGCCCCCTGCTTCGCCCAGAGCGCGCGCGTGCTGGAGCCGGGCGGCCTCTTCGCCTTCACGGTGCAGAGCCATGACGGTGAAGGCGTCGTCGTGGGCGATGACAGGCGATTCGCGCATGCGGAGGGCTGGCTGAGGGAGCGGCTGGTGGAAGCCGGGCTCACACCGATACTCGTCGAGCCCGCCAGCACGCGGCAGGATCGCGGCGCGCCCGTGCCGGGGCTGCTGGTGGTGGCAGAGCGGCGCTGACGGCCTTCGGCCCCGAGCCGAACCAACTCGCCGCCGACGACTCCGTAACTGTTACAAGGCTGCACCACGGCCAGCACCATCCTACGCTCCCGTCGCGCAAGTATCACCTATGCGCTGACCCGAAAGACGTGCCGGAGGATGTGTCGTGGACCCCAAGCATGAACCTTCGTCTCAAGATTCGCGCCTGAATCGACGCAATATCCTTCTCGGCGGAACCGTTCTGGCCGCCACGTCGAGCTATCTCGCCAGTGCGTCGGTGCAGACGGCACAGGCACAGCAACCCGCCCCGGCACCGGCCGGCGGCAGGAAGCCGAATATCCTCGTCATCTTCGGCGACGACATCGGCATACCCCAGATCAGCGCCTACACCATGGGCCTGATGGGCTATCGCACGCCCAATATCGACCGCATCGCCAGCGAAGGCGCGATCTTCACCGACGCCTATGGCCAGCAGAGCTGCACCGCCGGCCGCGCTTCCTTCATCATCGGACAGGAGCCGTTCCGCACCGGGCTTTTGACGATCGGCATGCCGGGCGACCCGCACGGCATCCAGGACTGGATGCCGACGATCGCCGACGCGCTCAAGACCGCGGGCTACGCCACCGGCCAGTTCGGCAAGAACCATCTCGGCGATCGCGACGAGCATCTGCCGACACGGCACGGCTTCGACGAGTTCTTCGGCAATCTCTACCACCTCAACGCCGAGGAGGAGCCCGAGGGCTATTTCTACCCGAAGGATCCGAATTTCCGGCGCCAGTTCGGCCCGCGCGGCGTCATCAAGAGCAGCGCCGATGGCAAGATCGAGGATACCGGCCCGCTCAACACCAAGCGCATGCCGACCGTCGACGAGGAGTTCCTGGCCGGCGCCAAGGATTTCATCGACCGGCAGGCCAAGGCGCAGAAGCCGTTCTTCTGCTGGTTCAACTCGACCCGCATGCATGTCTTCACCCATCTCAAGCCGGAATCGGTCGGCAAGACGGGGATGGGCATCCATGCCGACGGTATGGCCGAGCATGACGGCCATGTCGGGCAGTTGCTCAAGCAACTCGACGATCTCGGCATCACCGACAACACCATCGTGCTCTACACCACCGACAACGGCGCCGAGATCGCGCTCTGGCCCGACGGCGCGATGACGATGTTCCGGGGCGAGAAGGGCACGACCTGGGAAGGCGGCATGCGTATTCCGATGATGGTGCGCTGGCCGGGCGTGGTGAAGCCGGGCACGCAGGTCAACGACATGATCACTTTGATGGACTGGTTCCCGACCTTCTGCGCTGCGGCAGGCATGGGCGACGTCAAGGAGAAGATGAAGACCGGCTTTCAGAGCGGCAGCAAGACCTTCAAGGTCCATCTCGACGGCTACAACTTCATGCCGTTCCTGAAGGGCGACGAGAAGAAAGGCCCGCGCGACACGATGTTCTATTTCGATCAGGGCGGCAATCTCAACGCGCTGCGGTGGAACGATTGGAAGGTCAGCTTCGCGGTTGCCAGCGAAGGCAATATCGCCACGGCTACGCGCGAGGTGCCGTCCTGGGCCACGATCACCAACCTACGGATGGATCCCTATGAGCGCGGCATGAAGGAGGGCGGCGAGTCCATGAAATTCTTCGGCCAACAGATGTGGCTGTTGGTGCCGGTCCAGGGGAAGGTGAAAGAGTTCTTCTCCGATTTCGCTCAGTATCCGTACCAGGCCGGCAGTTCGCTGAACGCCTCCGGCATCAACTACGGGCTGCTCCAGCAACAGGCGGCCCTGAAGCGGCTGAACGATCTGGAGCGCCTCGCACCGCGATAGGGACCCATCACAAAAGGAGCGCCTCGCCCGAGGCGCTCCCCCCGCCAAACCCCTGAAGAGCTGTCAAGCCCCGGATGGCCTGTAACAGTTACAGCTGCCCGGGCCTTGCCGGCGCGCGCTGATATTCCCCTTTCGTTCTCAGACGTCGCGCCTTATCACTGGTGCGCATGGCTGCGCCCACCCCGCTCCCTCCTGCCTTCCAAGCCTGGTTCGCCAGCCGCGGCTGGAGCGTGCGGCCGCATCAGCTCGCCCTGCTCGAAGAGGCTCGCGCCGGGCGCTCGACCCTGCTGGTCGCGCCGACCGGCGCCGGCAAGACGCTCGCCGGATTCCTGCCCTCGCTGGTGGAACTGGCCGAGCGCAAGGGCAAGCATGACGGTCTGCACACGCTCTATATCTCGCCGCTGAAGGCACTCGCGGTCGATATCGCCCGCAATCTCGAAGCCCCCGTGCGCGAAATGGGGTTGGCCGTAACGATCGAGACCCGCACGGGCGACACCTCCGCCGCCAAGCGCACCCGACAGATCCAGCGCCCGCCCGATATCCTGCTGACGACGCCGGAACAGCTCGCCCTGCTGGTTTCGCATCGTGACGCCGCTCCGTTCTTCTCATCCTTGCGCCGCATCGTGCTCGACGAACTGCATGCGCTCGTCACCTCGAAGCGCGGCGACCTGCTCGCGCTCGATCTCGCGCGCCTCAAGGCGCTGGCGCCGCAGGTCTCCGCGGTCGGGCTGTCGGCGACGGTGCGCGAGCCCGCCGATCTGCAACGCTATCTCGGCGGCAGTGAAACCCCGGCCGGGCTCATCACCGTCGCGGGCGGCGCGAAGCCGCGCATCGGCATCCTCGACACGGAGCGCAACCTGCCGATCGCCGGCCACACCACGCTGCATGCGATGGCCGAGGTCTATGAAGCGATCCGCACGCACAAGCTCACCCCCGTCTTCGTCAACACGCGCATGCAGGCCGAATTCGCCTTCCAGGCGCTGTGGAACCTCAACGACGACAATCTGCCGATCGCGCTGCATCACGGCTCGCTCGATGCGCAGCAGCGCCGCAAGGTCGAGGCTGCGATGGCGGATGGGCGGCTCAAGGCCGTGGTCTGCACCGCGACGCTCGATCTCGGCATCGACTGGGGCGATGTCGACCTCGTCGTCAATCTCGGCGCCCCGAAGGGGGCGAGCCGCCTGATCCAGCGCATCGGCCGCTCCAACCACCGCATGGACGAACCGTCGGAGGCGCTGCTGGTGCCCTCGAACCGCTTCGAATTGCTGGAATGCCGCGCCGCGCTCGAAGCCGTGCATGAGGCGGCGCAGGACACGCCGCCGCCGCGCATCGGCGCGCTCGACGTGCTCGCCCAGCATGTGCTCGGCGTCGCCTGCTCCGATGGGTTCGAGGCCGATGCGCTCTATGAGGAGGTCCGCACCGCCTCTCCTTACGCCGATCTCACCCGCGAGGATTTCGATGCGGTGGTCAATTTCGTCGCGACCGGCGGCTACGCGCTGAAGAGCTATGAGCGCTTCGCCAAGCTCAGGCAGGACAAGGCCGGCCTCTGGCGCGCCAGCCATGCCCGTGTGATCCAGCAATACCGCATGAATGTCGGCACGATCGTCGAGGCGACGATGCTGAAGGTTCGGCTCGGCCGGGCGCGCGCCGGAAAACCAGGACAACCCGGGATGATCACGCGCGGCGGGCGCGTGCTCGGCGAGATCGAGGAGTATTTCGCCGAGACGATGGTGCCGGGCGACACCTTCGTCTTCGCCGGCGAGGTGCTGCGCTTCGAGGGCATCGTCGAAAACGAGGCGGTCTGCTCGCGCGCTGCCGCCGGCACCGATCCGAAAATCCCCTCCTATGACGGCGGCAAGTTCCCGCTCTCGACCTTCCTCGCGGCTCGCGTACGCGCCATCCTGGCCTCACCCGGCCTCTGGCATACGCTGCCGGAGGAGGTTTCGGCCTGGCTGCATGCGCAGAAGCGGATCTCTCGCCTGCCCCAGCCCGGCGAACTCCTGGTCGAGACCTTTCCGCGCGGCGGGCGCTTCTATCTCGTCGCCTACCCCTTCGAAGGCCGGCTCGCCCACCAGACGCTCGGCATGCTGCTGACCCGACGGCTGGAGCGCGCCCGCATGCGCCCGCTCGGCTTCGTCTGCAACGATTACGGCATGGCCTGCTGGACGCTCGGCGACATGACCGCCGCGATCGCGCGCGGCGCGCTCGACCTCGACGAACTCTTCGCGCAAGACATGCTCGGCGACGATCTCGAGGACTGGATGGCGGAATCGGCGCTGATGAAGCGCACCTTCCGCTCCTGCGCCATCATCGGCGGGTTGATCGAGCGGCGCTTCCCCGGCCAGGAGAAGAGCGGCCGGCAGGTGACGATCTCGACCGATCTGGTCTACGACGTGCTGCGCCGGCACGAGCCCGACCATATCCTGCTGAAGGCTGCGCGCGCGGATGCGGCGACGGGCCTGCTCGACATTCGCCGCCTCGGTGAGATGCTGACACGGATCAGCGGCCGAATCGTGCATCAGCCGCTCGACCACGTCTCGCCGCTCGGCGTCTCGGTGATGCTCGAGATCGGGCGCGAGGCCGTCTATGGCGAGGCGGCTGACGAAATTCTGGCGGAGGCGGAGGCAATGCTGACCGAGGAGGCGATGGCGTGACGATCGCCGCTGTAGCGCCGGCCGGCCGCCTGACGGAGGCGAGCGAAGCCTTCGTGCTGGGCCGGCTCGCGATCGTCCCCGATCTCTCCGGCGCGCTCTGGCTGCCGGAAGAGCGCACGCTGGTCGTCGCCGACCTGCATTTGGAGAAAGGCTCCGCCTATGCGGCGCGCGGCGTGATGCTGCCGCCCTATGATTCGACCGCGACCCTGACGGCTCTAGCCGCGGCGATCCTCAGGCGCCAGCCGGCGCGCGTGATCGCGCTCGGCGACAGCTTCCACGACCGTGACGCCGAGAACCGCCTCGCCCCGGCAACGCTCGCCGCCTTGCATCAGCTTCAACGCGGCCGCGACTGGCTCTGGATCACCGGCAACCACGACCCGGCGATCAGCCGCGCCATGGGTGGCGACAGCGCCGCGACGATCGCGCTCGCGGGCGTGACCCTGCGCCATGAGCCGGACGCTGCTGAGACCGGGCCGGAAATCGCCGGTCATCTCCATCCGACCGCGAAAGTCAGGATGCGCGGACGCGCGCTGCGGCGGCGCTGCTTCGCCCTGTCGCGGCAACGCTGCGTGATGCCGGCCATGGGCGCCTATGCCGGCGGCCTCAACCTGCGCGACGTCGCTTTCCGGCCGCTGTTCCGCGATGGCCTGAGCGCACATCTCCTCGGAGACGGCCGGCTCTTCAGGATTGATCCACGGTTATTACTGCCGGATTGAAAGAGCGGGTTGCGCCCGTCACGCGGTTGTGGCATCAGGGCGCCGCTTCGCAACGAAGCCGCGCCGCGAAACGCCCTTGGGCAAGCGGTTGCGGGTTGGCTGACGATCCTGCTGCCGTAGCTCAGTGGTAGAGCACTCCCTTGGTAAGGGAGAGGTCGAGAGTTCGATCCTCTCTGGCAGCACCAGCCCAAAGCGCTGATTTCAATGCGCTTTTCAGGCCAAAGCCTTGCAGGATGCGGGCGACCTTAGGGGCTTCGGCAACACATCGGCAACCGAAAAGAAAAAAGCCGACCCGTGGGGGCCGGTGTTGATTTCCGTCGAGAATTGACCCGTTAGGCGGGGATTTTTCCATCGAGAATTGACCCATGTTTTGACCACGTCTCACGCGGGCTATGCGGGGGACCTCGGAGTGATCGACATGGAGTTATTGAGTGTCATCCGCCGCTGGCATGGGCGGAATCATCTTTCGATCCGGGAGATTTCCCGGCGCACGGGGCTCTCGCGGAATACGGTTCGCAAGTATCTGCGTGCGGATAGCGTCGAGCCCCGGTTTCATGTTCCCGACCGGCCGAGCAAACTCGATCCCTATGCCGACAAGCTCTCGGCGATGCTTCGGATCGAAGGCGGCAAGTCGCGCAAGCACAAGCGCACGGTCCGCCAGTTGCATGCCGATCTGATTTTGCTCGGTTATGAGGGCTCCTACAATCGGGTCGCGGCCTTTGCCCGGGACTGGAAGGCAGCCCGCCTGCGCGAGCAGCAGACCAGCGGCCGTGGCACCTTCGTCCCCCTGGCCTTTGTGCCGGGTGAAGCGTTCCAGTTCGACTGGTCGGAGGACTGGGCGATCATCGCTGGCGAGCGCACCAAGCTGCAGGTGGCGCATGTGAAGCTGTCCTACAGCCGCGCCTTCACACTGCGAGCCTACCCGCTGCAGACCCATGAGATGCTGTTCGACGCCCATAACCACGCCTTCCGGGCGCTGGGCGGCGTGCCGCGGCGGGGCATTTACGACAATATGAAAACGGCCGTAGACAAGGTCGGCCGCGGCAAGGACCGCCAGGTCAATATCCGCTTCTCGGCCATGGTCAGCCACTTCCTGTTCGAAGCCGAGTTCTGCAATCCGGCATCAGGCTGGGAGAAGGGGCAGATCGAGAAGAACGTCCAGGATGCCAGGCATCGACTCTGGCAGCCTCTGCCGAACTTCCCGTCGCTGGAGGCACTGAACGACTGGCTGGAGACCCGGTGTCGGGAGTTATGGTCGCAGACCGCGCACGGCACCCAACCTGGAACGGTTGCCGATGTCTGGACTGAAGAGATCCGGCACCTGATGGCGATGCCGCGCCCCTTCGATGGCTTCGTCGAGTACGCCAAGCGCGTCTCCCCAACCTGCCTGGTCCATCTGGAACGCAATCGTTACAGCGTGCCGGCGTCCTTCGCGAACCGCCCGGTCAGCTTGCGCGTCTATCCCGATCGCATCCTCATTGTCGCTGAGGGACAGGTGATCTGCGAACATCGCCGGGTCTTCACCCGCTCGCATGATCGTCTCAGCCGGACAGTCTACGACTGGCGACATTATCTGGCGGTCCTCCAGCGCAAACCCGGGGCTCTGCGTAACGGTGCTCCCTTTGCCGAGATGCCGCCAGCCTTCCGATCCCTGCAGCAGCATCTGCTCAAGAGCCCGGGTGGCGAGCGGGAGGTGGTCGAGATCCTGGCTCTGGTCCTGCAGCATGACGAACACATCGTGCTGACGGCGGTCGAACTGGCCCTGAAGGCCGGCGTGCCGACCAAGACCCACATCATCAACCTCCTTCACCGGCTGGTCGACGGCACGCCGTTGACCACGCCGACGGTCGACACCCCTTCGGTCCTTGCGTTGACCACCGAGCCGCGCGCCAATGTCGAACGCTATGACGCCCTGCGCCAAGCCGAGGACGTGCGCCATGCGTCATAACCCTGCGAGCGGCGCCATCGCCATCATGCTGCGTAGCCTCAAGATGCACGGCATGGCCCAGGCCGTCGGCGAACTGACGGAGCAGGGATCGCCGGCCTTCGAGGCCGCCGTGCCGATCCTCTCGCAACTCCTGAAGGCGGAGATGGCCGAAAGAGAGGTCCGATCAACGGCCTACCAACTCAAGGCCGCGCGCTTCCCGGCCTATCGCGACCTCAACGGCTTCGACTTCGCCAGCAGTGAGATCAACGAGGCGCTCGTTCGCCAACTGCATTGTTGCGAGTTCCTCCAGGACGCCGACAACGTCGTCCTGGTGGGAGGGCCGGGCACCGGCAAGACCCACGTCGCCACGGCTCTCGGCGTCCAGGCCATCGAGCACCATCACAAGCGGGTCCGCTTCTTCTCCACGGTCGAACTCGTCAATGCCCTCGAGCAGGAAAAGGCCCAGGGCAAGGCTGGACAGATGGCCGCCGGGCTCGCTTACGCCGATCTCGTCATCCTCGATGAGCTCGGATACCTGCCCTTCAGCGCGTCGGGTGGTGCCTTGCTCTTCCACTTGCTGAGCAAGCTCTACGAGCGCACCAGCGTCGTCATCACCACCAATCTCAGCTTCTCCGAATGGGCCACCGTCTTCGGCGATGCCAAGATGACCACCGCCTTGCTCGATCGGCTCACGCACCACTGCCACATCATCGAAACCGGAAACGACAGCTTCCGCTTCAAGAACAGCTCCGCGAAACCCGACAAGCCAGCCAGGGAGAAAGCCAAAAACTTGACCGCAACCTGAACCACAAACACCATCTGGGCGGGTCACTTCTCAGTGGAAACCCCGGGTCACTTCTCGGCGGAAATCAACAGCGAACGAGAAGGACAAGCCCGGCTTCTTCGCGAAAGCCCTCTATCGCGGGCGCGCCCGTATCGAGCAGGCCGTCGGCAAGCTCAAGCGCTTTAAGCGCGTCGCCCTGCGATGCGAGAAGACCAAGCGAAACTTCACAGCCATAGTCGCCATCGCAGCAGCCTTCGTCTTGGTCAAATCCGTCCACACCGCCTAGGTCTTTTCCGTAGACTGCTACCGTGTCGACCAGCATCCGACACCGCCGCAGCGCAGCGATGGTCGGCACGCCGTAGCTGACTATCAGAAAGAAGGGCGATCCTGCCTCTCGACAAGCTGTGCCGCGATGCCGGCCGCCGCGTTGAACGCCATGAACGCGTGCCAGAGGACAACGCCAGTGGCCGCGGTGGCGACCAGGCCGAGCTCCGTGAAAGTCAGCAGGGCCGATACGAGGTGAGAGGCGAAGCCGAGCTCACGAAGCCCGTAGGCAGCCCCCACCAGCAGCCCAGCGGTGATCGTGGACGCAATGACCTCAGTCTGCAGCCAGGACAGCTTGTCGACCGCGGTAAGCGCGCCGATCACGAACAGGGCGCCGGCGACGATCGCCAACGGCCCCGTGGCGCCGAAGATGATGGCGAGCAACCCCAGGAACAACACGGCGAGCTCGGCATGGAACAGCCGTAGCTCGTAAGCCCTGCCGGCAGGCGTATCGCGGGCCTCAAGCTTCAGCTCGAGCCGGGATTTCGGAATGGGCATTTTCGGCAGCGCCGGCCCGTCGCCCCACAGGGCATTCTGCTGGTCGCTCATAGCTAATCCCCCCGCCTGAAAGGATGGCATAAGCCCGCCGCAGCGGGAAGCGGGCATGGAGGATGCGACCAAGCGCGACGACTGTCGATAAACGTAGAATATACGCCCCGAATGTTAATCCAGGGGGCAACACTAACGATCTGCCTTTGCCGTTCAGCCGCGGCGATCCCGAGCAATTCGATCATCATCGATGTAACTCTATAACATTGACGCTCCGCAGCGTCAGGAGAACATCTCTTCCATTGATGGGATACCTTTCCCGGGGGTGCTCGCGGGCCGGTCGACGGCTGTCGATACCCTGGCTGCGGCGCGACCTCGCCCTGTCTCTGTGCGGGGTCGTGTCGCCTTCCTGACAGCCTTCAGCGCCTCATAGTCCTGCGCGACCAGCTGGACGGCTCGCTTTTGCTGCAGGGCCTTCGTCGCCCGTGTCGCCACTCCTGGCGACTTGCAGCGGTCGCAGCGGCGCTTGAGGCTGTATCGCCGGATCGCGGCCATGGAAGCCTTCAAGGAATAGGGTCGCCGGCAATCCGCGCAGACCGACTCCAGCTTGAACAGGTCTATCCATTGGTCGCGCAGCGTGAGGTAGTCCTCGACGCCCACACAAAGGAACCGCTGGCCGCGGCTCATGAATTCATGTCCGATCTTCAAAGGTCTCTCCTTGAGGCTTTCCGCCAGGGCTTTTTCTTGGGAGCAGGCTTTCGCCGCCATGGGTTCTCAGCAATGCCCGTCAGCGGCCGCTGTTCGATCGTTCCAGCCTGGGTAACGCCCTCGAGCGCCGCGGCCCTCACAGCCTCGCCCAGGGCCGTCAGGCGCCATAGCTTGCGCGGGCCCCTCGGTCCCTTGCCGGGTATCGGCCTACCTTCAGCCTCAGGATCGTCAATCTGCTCAACCCATCCGTGGCGCCAGAGGCGGGAATATAGGGTCGGAGCAACAAGCCACGGTCGCGCGCCGATGCGCGCGTGGACATCTTGCATGCTTAGCCACGCGCCCGGCACGAACGCTGCCAAGGCGCGGGCGGCCATTGTGCCCAGCGCCGGTGGCCGCAGCCGGGCCGCGGCGCGCATCCGTTCCCGGTGTGCACCTCTCCTGGACGAATGTGCGCGGCGCCGCGGCGCGGGCCGGGCTTTAGCCAGAGACAGCAGCGTCTCGCAGATGTCATCCCAGAGCGGATCCTGGTTGGTCGGCATGCATCTTTCTCCAATCAGATCGAGGTCCCGGATCTGGAAATCCCCCACCGGAAGAGGCGGAAGCGCTCCATAAAGGAGCGCTTCCGGCTTCCGCTCCTTCTTAGACACTGATTTCCGGCTCTTCCGGCTCTTCCGGATAATTCGCAAGCCATTGGTTTTGTTTGGTTTTCGTGATAATGCCTTTTTCTTCCAGGGAGCTCCGGCACTTCCGGATGTTCTCTCGCACCTTGGAATCGGAACTTCCGGACCCAGCCCAGATGGGCCTAGCCTCCGCTTCCCATTCCTCGGTGGTGAGAGTGGTCTCAAAGGGACCCTTCCGCCTCAGCGCAGACCAAAACGCCGCCAAGAGCGCTTCCGCGCGATCCCCTAGCGGCGGACGTGCTTGGGCAAGCAATCCGAAATTGGCCGGACGCATTGCGCCGACCTCCTCCCCATTGGCGATGACAACGCCGGTGTTCTCGAACCAAACCGGCGCGGCATCTTTGGTTGTGAGGTTGTGCTTGGCACCTTCGACCTTCACGAAGCGCCCCTTCTGGCCGGCCGGCACCTTCAATGCCGCGGCCTCCTTCGCCGTCATAGTGCTAAGCGTCACAGCGAGGCGCATGACGCCTGCCTGCGCTCCCGCCCCGCGAAGGGAGTTAACGTCTCCCGTGTGCCCCTCAGCCGAGGCCCCCAGGGGCTTTCTGGTATGGGCAACGACCATGACGGCGCAATTCGCCTCTACCGCTATGCGCCGTATGGTTCGCCAAACAAGCGCCATCTCGGGATTGTTGTTTTCGTCTGCCTCATGAAATTCAACGAGAGGATCAACGATCCAGACGCCAATCTGATTGGTACGAATGCGCTGAATGACGGCATCCACGGCAGGCGTGGGCACGAGCTTCCCGCCAGGCCCCCTCGAGACCAACATAAGAGGCTGGTCGACGCCGGAGTCCAAAAACAGCGCCGGCCTGCCGTCGAGCAGAAGGTCATCTGTTGCAACCCGGTGAAGCTGCGCAGTTGCCGCCAGGCGCCGCCGGAGCTCGTCCTTGTCGTCCTCCTGGTTCCAGTACCAGGCCTTCGTGCGCTCCTTGATGGGAAACCCTGAGATTTCGGAGCGCCCCGTCACAATAGAGAGAGCCAAGGCCAATGCGAAGTTCGTCTTGCCTGTGCCTCCGGGCGCTATGACACCGGTCAGGAACGTGCTGGAAAGTAGCCCACCAACAATCCAATTCCGCTTCGGAATCGCTCGCGGGTCGCTGAGATCAGCCGGGCTAGCGGAAGGAAAGTCGGCGACTGTGCCATCGCGCCTCTCCTTGCTCGGGTCAGCCCCGGGCATCCCCTTCTGCTGGACCTCGTCGCTCACGTCGTCGAACTCGAGCTCCGGCGATGCGACGCCGACCGGCGCCTGGCGATATCGCTCGGCGTTCTCGACCTTGCGCCTCAACTCGTCCGCGTCCCATGGTGGGCTGCAGCGCTCGTTCCAATGGTCGAGCATGAGCTCGAGCGCGGCATCGACGCTCACGCCATGGTCGAGCACGCGATTGGCGACGCGGATCGTGGTTGCATCGCCACCGGCGCCTTCGACGGCGAGTTCTGCATGGCGCTGTAGCCATTTGGTTGCGGCCGCGATGGCCTCCGGCAGATCCAGGTCTATGGTTGGCGCGGCCACTGGCCTCTCGGCAGGCTTAGGCTTGCTGAGGCGATTGATAAGCCAAGGCGGCGCTGGAGCGATCGGGAGATTTTGGCGGACTTCGTAAGCTCGGTCACCTGTCCGTGTCCAAGGCGCAACCACATAACCGCCATCGCCACGCACATCGAGGCCATCGCCCAGCGCTTCTACGCTGTTCGGCACATAGACCCCCGGCGGCACATAGAAGTAGCGGTGCTCGCCGTCGTTTGGAGTGCTCACGCTAAACGTGGCTGGCAAATCGCTGTTTCGAAGTTCCAGCCGCTCCAACGCGGCGGCGCCGTTCTTGCCATTCTTATTATCTATATCGAGAACGATGAGGCCCTCGCCTGTCACAATCCCTATGTCGTAGTAAAGCGCGTCACCGGTGACGGATTGGGACCAAAGTCGCTCAGCTTCGTCAGGCGTAGACGCCTTTCGTTCTTTCCAGTGCTTAATCGCGGGCTTTTTGTCGATAAGCGGAATAAGAGAAAAGCCAGTTTTAACAAATGCTCGAGCAAGTTTGCGCTGATCGTGCAACGCGGTGACAGTACACGCCGAAATATCAGACCCTGCGCTTGCAGAATTCTGCGCCAAATCTATTGCCTCTACTGAGGCGCCGTTATATATTGTCATCTACTGAAAACCTTGATTTGCCCGGTGTCCGTGTGCTGACGGCGCCGGGCTTTTCGTTTCAGGCGGACGGCTGAGCGGCGAGCCATCGGCGGTATTCGCCCAGCGAAAGCCGCGGCATTCCTTCCACCAATAGCCAAGAAGGGCCTCGGCTTGCCTGTCGCCAGGCGCGCCAGGTGACCTGCGCGATCCCGGAAAGCGCCGTGGCTTCTGCCGGGCTCAGAAGGGTCTCGTCCGGCGCATCAGCGAGGTCGGCGATAAGGGCGAAACGCCGACGCACCAATGGATTGGCTCGCGCTTCACGGCATTCAGGGGGATTGGCGGCGACATTCATGAAAAGACTCCAGATTAGGAGCCCTTCAGCCGTCTGAATCTATGTCGCTATGCTTCTATGGTCAGTCACTGTATGTCACGCCGACGGCTGCTCGGGCGACAACACAATGCTACGACGCTTTGAGGCGCTATGGAAGAGCGTATTGTAGCGTGACAATTGTCGAATTATCGCGCGCGTCGCGAGACCAGGTAGATGTGTGCAGCCCACAAGCGAGCAGCTCGACGCCGCGCCGGCCAGCGCTCATTCTTGTCATAGATGCGCTCGAGCTCATCCCGCTGATGAGCCAGCATCATTTCGGCCGTCGTGTCATCGACGCCGAGCTCGGTAAGCCCCGACCGCATTGTGCGGCGAAGGTCATGGAGCGTGAAACGCACCCCGGATGTCTTCTGCAGCTTCTCCACATATTGGGTCCACCCCCCAAACTCACCGCCTGAACGAGCAGAAGCGAAGACCAATCCCGATGTCACCCGGGGGCACTGCGCCAAGATCCTCTTGAGCGGTCGCACAATCGGGATCTCATGAGGTCGCCCCTGTTTGGTATGCGACGGCGGGAGCACAAGCCTGTCCTCCTGCACCATTGACCAGTGAAGCCGTGACATTTCGCGCCGGCGTGCTCCGGTCAGGATAAGAGCCCTGACGTAGCGGCCAAAGGCGGCAGTGGGATCCGCGGCGCTCCAGACCCGAAGCAACTCGGCGTCAGACAGAGCCCGTCCGCGTTCGGTACGGTCGATACGCTCGGCTCTCGTCGCGCGTTCGCGCCGAAGGCCCGCAAGCGGGTTGAACGGAGTTGCCCCGCTGTTGGTCGTCCATTCGAAAAACGTTCTCAGGTGTTTCCGAAGATCGGCGGATGCGCCAGGCCCGCCCACAACTCTGGCTGCAGGAGTCCTAGCAACCGGATCTTCCGCGACAACCAAGCGGGAGATTGCCGCAGCATCGATTCGCTCGACCAGATCACGGCGGGATAGTGAGATCGCATCGCGCTTATCAAGCCCGGCGAGGCCGCGCCTGAGCGTCTTCATCACCACCCCTCGGTTGGCGTAGCGTCGGCGGAGGAGATTGGCTTCATAGCCATCCAGGAGCTTTCCAATCGTCGCCGTCTCGCGGCGCTTTTCCTCACGCCGCTCGGCCGCTGGATCCTTTCCCGCAGCGATCTGACCGGCTTGTATCTGCGCCAGTTGCCGCGCCCTGGCGACGGTCACGGCAGGCCACGCGCCTAGACTGATCTTCTGCGGATTGGCCCGGGCTCCGGAACCGGCGGGGCGATAGACATAGGACCACGATCGCCGTGTCTTCCCCACGCGCAGCGCAAGACCGTTCATCGCCGAATCCCATATGAGAACCTCCTGCCTTCCATCCGGCAGAGCGAATGACCCGATGAGTGCATCTGAAAGTTTGAACTTGCTCTTGGCAGCGCGTAAGGAAGGGGTAGGTATCTCCGGCAACAGTTCGGCAACAGATTCCGCTGGCATCAGCATCAACCCTTATGAGCGCATAGGAGCGCCTTATATCGCTGATTTTAAAGAAATAACTCAGGTTTGCAATGCTGTGCTATAGCGCATGAAAGCGCAGAGGAGCACCAAGACCGCACTATTGGTAAGGGAGAGGTCGAGAGTTCGATCCTCTCTGGCAGCACCAGCCCAATTCCGCCCCGTCGAGAATTGTCGGAGCAAAGCCAGAGGTGGCGTCTTGTCGGCGCGCCGCCTCCCCTTTGGAGCAATTCCGCGTTTCTCCGAATCGCAAAATGCCTCCAAGATCTCATTTCATCGCATTTTCTTCACGCGAACCGGTATCCACTTCGCTCGAAAATGCTCTAGTTTTTGCGGATCATGGCTGGGGATTTTGGATGAGCGGGTTGCTGGCAGGCGCCGTGATCGGTGGACTCGTGGGCGCCTGGGGAGCCGTCCAGCGCAACATGGCCATGAACGGCGGCCGGATGAACCTCCAGGGAATGGACCTCGTGGTGATCATCCTGGGCACGGCCATTGCCGCGATCGCGGGCGGTGCCGTCGGGCATGGGCTGGCCGGCCTGCGCTGAGCCCTCCTTCCGCAGGCCCGTCGGCCGTCGTGCCGCCTTGTTCGGCTCCGGGCGACCGAAAGTCGCGTTCCATTTTTCGCTTCGTTGCCTTTAGATCGCCGCGTGCCCGACCGGACGCGACAACGGCGATCTATGCATTTGTTATCGCAGCAGTTTCCTCCGAAGAGCGAATTCCCCTTTTCGGGCGGATGCGATAGCCTCCGCCTGGCGCAAGGATCGCCCTCTGGTCGTTCCGCGGGCATGCGACGGAACCGCGCCTGATCGCATCCGATGGAAGCGCCGAACACGGACATCGCCGCTCGATGACACTCGCCTCGATCAAGCGCCTGTTCGAACCTGCCCGGACAACGGTGATCGCCGGCTCACCCGAGACGGCCGTCCTGGCCGCGCATATCCGCGCCGGGACCTATCGCGGCCATCTCGACGTCATTCCGGAAGGTGATGAGCCGGCAGCCTTGCCGCCGACCGATCTGCTCATCGCGCCCGCCCGGATCGCCGCGCGGATCTTGCCCGCCGCCGCAGCGTGGGATTGCGCCGGCCTGCTCGTCCCAGATGGAAGCCCGGCCGACTGCGAACAGCTGCGGGCTGCCGCGCGCGCAGCGGGCGTGCGGCTGATCGGCCCGGACTCGCTCGGCCTGGCGGCTCCCCGTCTCGGGCTCAACGCCACGGCCGTGCCCGCGCAGTTGTCGGCGGGCTCGCTTGCAGTGGTCGCACGCTCGAACTCGGTTGCTGCCGGCATCCTGGCCTGGGCAGCGCGGCGCGAGATCGGCCTGTCCGGAGCGGTGGCCCTGGGCGACGGTGCCGATATCGACCTCGCCGACTGCCTCGATCACTTCGCCGTCGATCCCTTCACCCGCACCATCTTGCTTGCGCTCGATGAAGTTCAGGACGCGGCGCGCTTCCTGTCCTCGGCGCGGGCCGCGGCCCGGATCAAGCCGGTGCTGGTCCTGAAGCCGCCGCATCCCGAACCGCCACGCCCTGCCCTGACGCATGCAGGCCTGATCGTGACCGCCGACGCCGCGCATGAGGCAGCCTTCCACCGTGCGGGCCTCCTGCGCGTCAGCGACCTCGACGAGCTCTTCGCCGCCGCCGAGACGCTCGGCCGGGCCCGCGCCACGGACGCCGGCAGGCTGGCGATCGTCAGCAATGGCGATGGGCTGGCCGCGCTTGCCAGCGGCTTGCTGCGGCAGGCCGGCGGGTCGCAGCTCTCCTGCTGCGCACCGCATATCGTGCGGACGCCTCAGGATTATCACGATGCGACCAAGCGCCTGCTGGCCGATGCGGAGGTCGACGCGGTGCTGGCGCTCAATGCGCCGATCGCACCCGCCGATTCCCGCGACTGCGCCGAGGCCGTCATCCGCGCCCGCAAGGCCGCCTCGACCGGGAAGCCGGTCCTGGCCGCCTGGATCGGCGGCGGGGAAGGTGCCGGGGACATCTTCGCCGCGGCAGGCATTCCCTCCTTCGCGACGGAACGAGAGGCCACGGTCGGCTTCCAGCATCTGACGCGCCATGCCCGTCTGATCCGGGAGCTGATGGCGACGCCACCATCGAGCGGCGACGAGCATCGGCCCGACATGGCCACGGCCGACGCCATCATCGAGCAGGCCCTGGCGGAAGGACGCAACTGGCTCGAACCGGACGAGGTTGCGCGGCTCCTGGAGCTGTTCCGGATTCCGATGCTCGGCCTCGTCATCGCCGCCGACGTCGAGGAGGCCGTCGCGGCCGCGCGCAAGCAGTTCGCCGGGGGCCGGACCGTCGCGCTCAAAATCGTGTCGCCCTCGATCCCGCATAAATCCGATGTCGGCGGCGTCGAACTCGACCTCGCCAACGAGAATGCGGTGCGCGAGGCGGCCGAGCGCATGGCCAAGCAATTGCGCCGGTTGCGCCCCGAGGCGCGTCTCACCGGCTTCATGGTTCAGCCGATGGCGCACCGCGCCAAGGCGCGGGAACTCATCGCAGGCTTCTCGACCGATGAGCGTTTCGGGCCGGTCATCGTCTTCGGCCGCGGCGGCACCGCGGCCGAGCTGATCGCCGACACCCATGTCGCACTGCCACCGCTCGATCTCGCCTCTGCCGAGAACCTGATCTCGCGCACGCGGGTTTCGCGCATTCTGGCCGCCTATCGCGACGTCCCGGCCGCAGACAGGCGGGCGATCGCCGATGTCCTGGTCGCGCTCGGACAGATGGCGTCGAGCCTGCCGCAGATCCGAGAGCTCGACCTCAACCCGGTCCTGGCCGATGCGAGGGGAGCGGTCGCGGTCGATGCCCGCATCATTCTGGAGCCGAATCCTGCCCGCCGCCGCCGGCCGGCGATCCGCCCCTACCCCTCCACCTGGACACGGCATTTCGCGCTGGGCGAGCAACGTTTCTTCGTGCGCCCGATCAAGCCGGAGGACGAGATCGCGATCGGCGCGATGCTGAACAAGGTGACCGCCGAGGATCTGCGGCTGCGGTTCTTCTCGCCGCAGAAATCCTTCAGCCACGTCTTCCTCGCCCGGCTCACACAGCTCGACTATGCCCGCGAAGTCGCCTTCATCGCCCTGGAGGAGGAGAGCGGCGAGGCGGCCGGCGCGGTCAGGCTCCATGCCGGCCCGGACCATCGCGAGGCCGAATACGCGATCCTGCTGCGCTCGGACCTGAAAGGGATCGGCCTCGGCCGCGCCCTGATGGAACTGATCCTCGACTGGGCCAGGGCCGATGGCCTCACGCATGTGCATAGCCAGGTTCTGGCCGAGAACGGCCCGATGCTGGCGCTCTGCCGCAGCCTCGGCTTCGCCATCACGCTCGATCCGGAGGATACCTCGATCAGGCGCGTCTCCCTTGACCTGACCGCTCCCGCCGAGACCATCCCTAACGCCGAGCAGCCGAGCGCGTAAAGGCGATCTCCATCTTTGCTCGTCAGATGACAAAGCAACACACAGGAGGTCGCCATGCCCAAACGCATCATTTCGTCGGACAAGCTCCACAAGGGCCGGTTGCCCTTCGCCCAGGCGACCGTGGCCGGGGACTTCATGTTCGTCTGCTGCATCGGCACCGACCGGGAAGGCAAGCTCGCGATCGGCGATCCGCGGCGCCAGACTCAGCAGTGCATCGACAACATCAAGGCGTTACTCGAGGAAGCCGGCGGCAGTCTCGACGACGTGGTGAAGTGCACGGTCTACGTCACCGATCGCGCCTATTGGGAGCCGATGAACGAAGTCTATTTCGCCAACTTCGCCGAGGCTTCGCCGCACCGCGTCTCGTGCATCGTCAACGGCCTCGGCTCGCCAGACTGCATCGTCGAGATCGACGCCACCGCCTATCTTGGCGACAAGGCCTGAGGGCAGCCGTCGGAGGCGGCCTCAGCCACCAGCTTTAGCCGGCCGGTGCCTGGCGCCGCTTCCATTCCGCGTAGAGATCCGCTCCGCCTTCGAGGCGGACCGGCACATAGCTGATCTTCATCGACTGCTCGGCAAAGGGCTTCGCCAGATCGGCATAGACCGCCGCCGTCGTGAGCCCGTAGGGCGCGCCGTCATCGTTCGAATAGGCGTAATAGACCTCGCTCACGCCGGAGAGCCGCATCGCCGCCATGCACATCGGGCAGGGATGGCCGCTGGCATAGACCGCACAGCCCGAAAGGTTCGGCGAACCGAGCCTGCGGCAGGCGGCGCGCAGCGCCGTCAACTCGGCATGGGCGGTGGGATCGTTGGTCGCGACGATCTCGTTGACGCCGGTGGCGAGCACCTCGCCATCCCTCACCACGACGGCGCCGAACGGGCGGCCCCCGCCGTCCATGTTGGCCTTGGCGAGTTCGATCGCCTCGCAGAGGAAGCGCTGCGTCTGGCTCATGACCGATCCTTTCAGCGGGCGCCGGCGGCCCGCAGGGCCTGCTCGATCTTGTCGTAGCCACGGTTGCGGGCATGCTGCAGCGGGGTGACGCCGTCGCGATCGGCAAGGTTCACACTCGCTCCCGCAGCGATCAGATCCGCGACGATCTGCTGATGTGCCTGTCCGCCATCGCTGAGGATGATCGCCTCCAGCAGCCCGGTCCAGCCGAGATTGTTGACGTGGTCGACAGCGACGCCGGCCGCGATCAGGGTGCGCACCGTCTCGACATGGCCGCGCTCGCAGGCCGGGATCAGCGCCGTGCCGCCATAGCGGTTGGTGCTCCGGAGATCCGCGCCGTGAGCCAGCGTCAGCTTCAGGATGGCGAGATGGCCGCGCGCGCCGGCATAGAGGTAGGGGCTGTCGTTCATCGCATCCTTGGCGTTCACGTCCGCGCCGGCCTCGATCAGCGCCCTGGCCGCGTTGACGCGGTTCTCATGCGTCGCGGCGAGTAATGCGGTGCGCCCGCGCGGATCACGCGCATCGATGGCAGCGCCCTCGGAGAGAAGACGCTTGATCGCGGCGACATCGTCACGGGCTGCGGCGGCATGAAGGCTGGTGTCGGTCATGGTCTGTCCGAAGGCTAGCTGCGGCCAGGCGGCCAGCAGGAAAAGAACGAAGGCGATGATCGGCGACGGTCTCGACAATCGCGAATCTCCTTTTGCGCAAAAGGCATCGTCGCATGAAGCGGCGCGTCGATGGCCCGCCCCACAGGTCAATGCCGTCCCCTTCAGATAGGAAGCCTGCCGCTCATCGGACAATTAAATATCCGGATGGCGATCAGTGGCTTTTCGAATGACCTGTCGACGTCGTCAGGCGCGGCGGGCCGGGATCATGATCGCTCCTGAAGCAGTGATCACCAGAGCGAGGCCGAGCCAGTCGGTCGGGGTCGGCCGCTCGCCGAGCAGCAGCACCGAGCCGAGCACGCCGACCGCCGGCACCATCAGCGTACCGAGGCTGGCGATGCCGGCCGGCAGACGCGCCACCACCGTGAACCAGAGGAAATAGGCGAGCGCCTGCGCGCCGACGATGTGAAAGCTCAGCGCCGTCAGCACGCGCGGCGAGAGCAGCTTCGGTACTGGCAGCCCCTCGAAGGCAAGCATGCCGATGCCGGCGACGAGCCCGCCGATCAGCAATTGCCAGGCGGCGATGGTGAGTGCCGGGGCCGAGACCGGCCAGCGCTTGGTCACGATGGTGCCGAGCGCCCAGCTCACCGCCGCGAGCAGCGCCAAGGTAAGGCCGAAGGAGAGCTGTCCGGCAAGGATCAATGGCAGGCCGAGGCAGACAAGGCCGGCGACGCCGAGCGCAAGCCCGGCGAGGCGGCGCCGATCGAACGCCTCGCCCAGCACGAAGCGGGCGAGCAATGTCGCCCAGATCGGCATGGTGAAGGTCAAGATCGCGGCGCGCGAGGTCGGTGCGGCCAGCTGCGCGAAAGCGAGCAGCACGTTGAAGGCGGCGATCGAGAGGAAGCCGGCGACGACCAAACGCAACCATTGCCCGCGCGGCACGGCAAGCGGGACGCCTCGTGCCAGCGCCACTGCGACGAGCACAAGTCCGGCGAAGCTCATGCCGGCGGCGCGCAGGGTCCAGGGCGCGATCTCGGTCAGCGAGATCCGCACCGCCGGCCAGTTGAAGCCCCAGAGCAGCCCCAACAGGGGAACGAGCAGCAGTGCCCTGCCCGATCGCCCCGCGTCCTCCCGGACGCGCGGCGATTCCGTTCCTTGCTTCAGCATCGGGTACTCCGAAAACCGATTCCCACTTTTCGGCCCGATGCCCGGGCCTCGCTCACCCCTCGATGCTTTCGAGGCCGCACCATTCGGCGACGAAGAGCGCCATGGCGCCGGTGATGCGCTTCACCGAGGCGAGGCTGACGCGCTCGTCGAAGGCGTGGATGTTCTCGCCCATCGGGCCGTAGCACAGCGCCGGAATCTTGTCGTAGAGCGCGTGGACGCGGGTATCGAGATAGGCCGCCGTCATGAAGCTCTTCAGCGGCTTGCCGAGCGCCGCCTCATGGGCGCGGGCGAGCACGGCCTCCGCCTCGCTGCCGGGCTCCAGCACATAGCCCTCAGCCCAGAAGCCGTTGAAGGTCACCTTCGGCGGATTGTTCGCCAGGAAGGAATCGCCGCGAGCAGCCTCGCGGATGCAATCCTCGATGCGCTGCGCCGTCTCCTTGGCGGTAACGCCCGGATAGAGCCCGACGCGGCAATCGACACGGCACCAGCACGGCACGGACGAGGCCCAGTCGCCGCCCTCGATCTTGCCGATGTTCAGGTTGATCGGATGCGGATCATCCTCGAAATGCTCGCGGCCGGCCTTCTCGAGATTGAACTGCTCCTCGAGCTTGCGCAAAGCCGCGACGACCCGATAGGCGGCGTCGATCGCGTTGGCGCCGGTGCCCATCTCGCGGACATGGGCGGGGATGCCGCGCACCTCGAACTGGAACCAGAGCACGCCAGCATTGGCGCGCGCCAGCATCTCGTATTCCGGCTCGGGGATCAGCGCGGCCTCGGCGCGGTAGCCGCGCAAATGCGTCATCAGCGCGCCGTTGCCGGTCGATTCCTCCTCGACGACGGATTCGACATAGACCGTCGCCGCCGGCTGCATGCCGATGCGGCGGAGCGCATCGAGGCAGAAGAGATTGGCGGCGGACCCCGCCTTCATGTCGGCGCTGCCGCGGCCATACATCCAGTCGCCCTCGATCACGGGGTCGAAGGGCGCGTGCTTCCATTGATCGACGGGGCCGGCCGGGACAACGTCGACATGCGCCTGCAGGATCAGCGAGCGGCCCTTCTCCTCGCGGGGACGATGGATGCCGACGACGATCGGGGCTTCGGAATGCGTGTCGGAGAAGGGCGCGCCGCCGGGATGGGCCGCGATTGCCTCCTTGTCCATGACGAAGCGATCCATGGTGAAGCCGCGTTGCTTCATCGCGCGGAAGATGAAGTCCTGGACCGTGTGCTCCTGCCCGCGTGTCGAAGCGAAGCGGACGAGTTCCTGCGTATAGGCCACCTGCTCGTCGAAGCCCACCTCGACGGCGGCAAGGATTTTTTCGCGCAGGGCGGGATCGAGAGGCATGGGCATTCCTATGCAGCGTCATGCTCGGGCTTGAGCCCTGAGCATCTCGGAAACCAGTGTCATCTCGTCACGAAATTCTCGGGTCGAAGCTTCGCTTCGCCCGAGAATGACGGCGAGACCCCTATTAGTGCCCGAAGCGCCCGCCGCCCGGCACCGCCGCCAAGAGCTGCCGCGTATACGCGTGCTGCGGGTCGGCGAAGATCGCGGCCGTCGGCCCACTCTCGACGATGCGCCCGCGCTGCATCACGGCGATGCGGTCGCAGATCTGCGCGGCGACGCGCAAATCATGCGTGACGAAGAGGATGGCAAGGCCAAGCCGGCTCTGGATGTCCTTGATCAGCTTCAGGATCTGCGCCTGCACGGAAACGTCGAGCGCCGAGACCGCCTCGTCCGCGACGAGCACGTCCGGTTCGAGCGCCAGCGCCCTCGCGATGCCGACGCGCTGGCGCTGGCCGCCGGAGAATTCATGCGGGTAGCGGTCGATGGCGTTGGCGGAAAGGCCGACGAGTTCCAGCAACTCCTTCGCCCGCGCCAGCGCTTCCTTGCGTGGCGTGCCATGAGCGACGGGACCGTCCGAGATGATGCGGCCGACCGTCTGGCGCGGGTTGAGCGACGCGAAGGGGTCCTGGAAGACCATCTGGATGCGCTTGCGCTGGCGGCGCAGTTCGGCGGGCTTCAGTTCGGAGAGCACGAGATCACCGAGTGCGATGCGGCCTCGATCGGGCTCGATCAGGCGCAGGCAGCAGCGCCCGACCGTCGACTTGCCCGAGCCGGACTCGCCGACGAGGCCGAGCGTCTCGCCGCGGACGAGCGCGAAGGAGATGTCGTCGGCCGCCTTGACCTCGCGTGCGACGCCGAAAAGCGAGCGCTTGCGATAGGTCTTGCCGAGCCCCTCGACGCTGATCACCGGCGCGGTATCCGGTAGTGGCGGAAGGATGGCCGGTGTCAGGGACGGCACCGCGGCGAGCAGCTTCTGCGTATAGGGATGGGCGGGCGAGCCGAGCACCTGATCGGCGGTGCCCTCCTCGACCAGAACGCCCTTTTCCAACACGGCGATGCGGTCGGCGATCTCGGCGACCACGCCCATGTCATGGGTGATGAAGAGCACGGCCGTGCCGTGGCGATGGCGCAGGTTGTCGATCAGCTTGAGGATCTGCGCCTGGGTGGTGACGTCGAGCGCGGTCGTCGGCTCATCGGCGATCAGGAGCTTGGGTTCGAGCGCGAGCGCCATCGCGATCATCACGCGCTGGCGCTGGCCGCCGGAGAGCTCGTGCGGATAGGCCTTGGCGAGGCGCGGCGGGTCGGGCAGGCCGACCTCGGTCAGGAGCTCTATGGCACGGGCGCGGCGCGTCGCCTTGTCGTGCAGGCCATGGGCCTCGAAGGTCTCGACGATCTGGTCGGAGATGCGCATGACCGGATTGAGCGAGGTCATCGGCTCCTGGAAGATCATGCCGACCTCGCGGCCGCGCACATCCTGCATCGCCTGTTCGTCGAGGGCGAGGAGATCGCGGCCCGCGAGCCTGATCGCACCGGCGACCGGCTTCACCGCCTTGGGCAAGAGGCCCATGACGGCATGGGCGATCATCGACTTGCCGGAGCCAGATTCGCCGACGACGCAGAGCGTCTCGCCGGGCTGGATGGCGAGCGTGACCTTTTCGACCGCGTTGGCGCGGTCTGCCATCGCCGGCAATGCCAGCGTCAAGCCTTCGATGGAGAGTGCGGGAGCGGTCATTCGCGCCATCATTCCCGCCCCCTGGCCAGACGCGGGTTCAGGGCGTCGTTCAGCCCCTCGCCGGCGAGATTGAGCGCGAGCACCGTCAGGAAGATCGCGAAACCGGGGAAGAACGAGATCCACCAGGCGTCGAGCAGGCGCGTGCGGCCGGCGCCGACCATATAGCCCCAGCTCATCAGGTTGGGATCGCCCAGCCCAAGGAAGGAGAGCGAGGATTCCAGCAGGATCGCGGAGCCGATCATCAGCGAGCCCATGACGATGATCGGCGCGATGGTGTTGGGCAGGACCTGGCTGAAGATGATGCGCGGCGTCGACTGGCCGATCGTCACCGCCGCCTGGACATATTCGCGACTTCGCAGCGAGAGCACCTCGCCTCGCACCAGTCGTGCCACCGGCGGCCAACTGACCACCCCGATCGCGAGCACGATCGAGCCGAGCTGCGGCTGCAGGATCGCGACCAGCACGATGGCGAGCGCGAAGGAGGGAATGGTCTGGAAGAACTCGGTGAAGCGCATCAGCGCATCGTCAACGAAGCCGCCGGCATAGCCGGCGACGGCGCCGAGCGGCACGCCGATCACCAGCGCGACCAGCGTCGAGACCACGCCGATCATCAGCGAGACGCGGGCGCCATGGACGAGCCCCGCGGCGAGGTTGCGGCCGAGCGTGTCGGTGCCGAGCGGGAAGCGCTCGTTGACGAAGGGCGCGAGGAAGGGCCGCGCCACCGGGCGCCAAGGCGATTGCGGATAGAGCGTCGGCGCCAGGATCGCGAAGGCGACGACGGCGAGCAGGATGACGATGCCTATGACGGCGCCGCGATTGCGGACGAAGCGCTTGAGGAAGTTCATGCGTGCGCCTCGATGCGCGGATCGACGATTCGGTAGACTAGGTCGGTCGCGATGTTGAAGCAGACCACCATCGCCGAGGAGATGAAGAAGACGCCGAGCAGGACAGAATAGTCGCGCTGGACCAGCGCATCGAACATCAGGCGGCCGATGCCGGGCCAGGCGAAGACGGTCTCGGTCAGGACCGCGCCGCCGACGAGCTGGCCCGCCTGCAGACCGGCCAGCGTCACCACAGGCAGGATGGCGTTGCGCGCGACATGCCGGCGCCAGACACGGGGCTGCGAGACGCCCTTGGCACGCGCCGTCTTGACGAAATCGGCACCAGCCACCTCCAGCATCGAGGCCCGCATCATCCGGGCGTAGAGCGCGGTGAAGAACAGGCCGAGCGTCAGCGAGGGCAGGACGAGATGCTGGCCGATGTCGAGCGCGCGGGCGAGGCCGGTATAGTTCGCGCCGATGGTCTCGTAGCCGACATTGGGCACGAGCCCGAGCTTCAGCGCGAAGACGATCTGGCTCATCAGCGCGATCCAGAACAGCGGCGTCGCGTAGAAGATCAAAGCGAGCGTGGTGATCAGGCTATCGGACCACTTGCCGGCCCGGCGTGCGGCGAGCGCGCCCATCGCCGTGCCGACGACGAGCGAGACAATAAAGGCCGCACCGGTCAGGAGCAGCGTCGCCGGCAGGCGCTCCATGATCAGGTTCAGCACCGGCTGCTGCTGGCGATAGCTGAAGCCGAGATCGAAGGTGAGATAGCCCTTCAGATAGATCCAGAGCTGGGTCAGGAAGGGCTGATCGAGTCCGAAGCGGGCGCGCAGTTGTTCAAGCAATTGCGCATCGGCGGCGCCGGCCTCACCGGCGAGCACCTGCGCGGGGTCGCCAGGCGCGGCCCGGATCAGCAGGAAATTCAGCACGGCGATGGCGAAGAGGACGATGACGCCCTTGACGAGCCGGCCGGCGAGGAATTGCGCGAGGTTCATTCGCTCCTGTTCCCGATAACGAGGTCTCTGCCGTCATGCTCGCCCTTGTGGCGAGCATCCACGTCTTGAACGCCGTCTTCGATGAAGGAAGACGTGGATGGTCGGGACAAGCCCGACCATGACGGGAGCCGCGAATACACCTTCTCCAGAGGGCCGGTCGAGCCGCCCTTACTCCTTCCAGGCGTCGCGGAAGCCATCGTTCACGCCGATGCCGGTGGTGACGAGGTTCTTGACGTTGCAGCGGTAGATGGTCGGGAAGTCCATCTCCAGCAGCCAGAGCACCGGCACGTCCTCGACCAGGATCTTCTGCACTTTCGTGTAAAGCTCCTGTCGCGCCGCATCGGTCGGCGCAATGGCGGCGTCGGCGAAGAGCTTGTCGACCTCCGGGTTCACATAGGCTCCCTGGTTGCCGAACGGGTTGCCCTTGACGATGTTGGTCGAGATGTAGTTGCGCGCGACGCCGATCGCCGGGTCGCCGAGCTGGTAGAGGAAGTTGAAGGTCAGGTCGAAATCGCCGTTGGAGGCTTTCTGCGTCCAGCCCGGGACGTCGGTGGTCTCGATGGCGATGTTGATGCCCGCATCGGCGAAGTTCTGCTTGATCGCCTCGGCCCAGCGGTTCCAGGTTTCGCCATAGGGCAGCGCCAGGATCTTGAGCGGCTCGCCCTTGTAGCCGGAAGCCTTGATCAGCTCCTTCGCCTTGGCGACGTCATAGGTGTATTTCGGGACATCAGCCGAATAGAACTTGGTCTTCGAGGAAATCGGCCCCGTCGGCAGCTTGCCGAGCCCGTCCCAGACCACATCCCTGCCGAACTCGCGATCGATCGCGTGCATCATGCCCTGACGGAACTGCTTGTTGGCGAGCGGGCCGCCCTTGGCGATGTTGGCGGTCAGCCAGGCATGGGGCGCGAACATCTCCCAGCCCTTGGTGGTCATGCAGCTGTTGGGCAGCTTGGCGAGGCGCTTGACGTCGTAGACATCGACCGAACCGCCGGTCAGCACATCGACCTTGCCCGTCTCGTAGGCAACGGCGCGGGCGGCTGCATCGGGAATGATCTGCCAATAGATCTCGTCGAGGTTCGGCTTGCCCTTGAGCCAATAGTCCTCGTTCTTGACGAGGTGGATGTAGGAGCCCTTCTTCCACTCCTTGAGCTTGAACGGGCCGGTGCCGATCGGCGTGTTGTTGGCCGGGTTCGCGCGGTAATCGGTGCCCTCATAGATGTGCTTCGGGATCATCGGCGCGGAGGCAACCTCCTGCGTCATGACCATCGGGCCGAAGGGCTGCTTCAGCGTGATCTTGACGGTGAGGTCGTCGACCTTCTCGATCTTCTCCACCTGGGCGTTGACGATCGGGCGCCAGCGCGGGTGCACCTCGCGCAGGAACTTGTCGAGGGTGAAGACCACGTCGTCGGCCGTGAACGGCTTGCCGTCATGCCATTTCACGCCTTCCTGGAGCTTGAAGGTGTAGGTCTTGGCATCCGGCGAGACCTCCCAGCTCTTGGCGAGCGAGGGCTGCGGATTGAGCTTCTCGTCATAGCGCAGCAGCGATTCGTAGATGTTGCCCGCGACCATGTTGGTCGGGCCGTTCTGATTGAGGCCCTGCATCAGCATCGGCGGCTCGGGCTGGACCACGACATGGACCGTGCCACCCTTCTTCGGCTCCTGGGCCGTCGCGGCGCCCAAAACGAAAACCGACGCCGCCAGCGCCAGAGCGAACCGCAATCCCGTCACTCGACCCACCATCTGCCTGTTCCCCTGTCTCATACCGAGATCGTATCGTTTGAATCGGGTCGGATCCGACCGCGCCGACGCCATCGCACCCGATCAGGCGCCTCTTGGCAAGCACCGCGCCAACAGATCGCTTTCGTCAGCGGACCATGCTCGCCAGCGCGTCGCGTGTCGAGGCGCTGGAGATGCCGAACAAGCCGTCATAATGCCGCTCGAGATCGGTGATCACGAACATCACGGTCGAGATCGAGACGACGCCGATCGCCAGCACGATCGCGGCGACGCGCTTGCGCGGCGTCTGCAGGCCGAAGCTCAGGAACACGAGTATCAGCCAGAAGGTCAGAACGCTGGTGAACAGCGGCGAGACCGGCCCATGCACATCCTCGATCACCGACCAGCGCCGCTGCTGCAGCTGCGCATAGGAGGCCCTGCATTCGGCCGCGACATTGGCGTGCAGCGTATCCGTCGCAGGCAGGCCGTCGATCGCGCGCCCGACCCGGTTGAGCAGGGCGCCGAGTGACGGATCCGCCCCTTCGCGGGCCATGGCGGAGGTATCGGGAAACGCTACTCCGGCAGGCTTCGGCTCCCGCGGCCAGGTGCTGGCGATGACCGCTGCCGTGTAACTGCGCAGGTCGAGGCGGATCGGCTCCGCGCCCGGCCCGTAATTGCGCAGGCAGCCGTCGAGCTGGGCGAGTTGGGCGGCATCGGCGTTGCGGTCGCGATAGGCCTTGTCGAAGCTCGCCTTGACGCTGGAGAGCTGGAGGCTGAGCACCAGCGCAGCGAAGGTGACGAGCAGGCTCGTCACCAGCCGGAGCGCCTCCAGGGTGCGTTCGGGGAGATGTTCCTCCGACAGCCACTCGCGCAACTTCATGCCGAGAACGGCGCTTGCGCTCAGCAGCGCGCAGAAGGTGAAGGCTGCAACGGTCTCGGTCATGGCCGCGGTCGCTCCCGGCGGATGCGGGCATCCGCACGCCGCCCCAGAGGGCTTGCGATGAGAGACCGTGTCAATATCGCCCGGCCACAGGGCTGCCTGGCCGGCTTCGCGTCGCGGTCAGCCGGCGTCCTCGACATAAGTCGCGACGAAGCGGACGAGCTCGCTCTGTCGGGCCGTCCCCGTCTTGGCGAAGAGACGCTGGAGATGGGTCCGGGCCGTGCTCGGGGCGATGCCGAGACGCTTGGCGGCGATGATCGTGTCGAGCCCCTCGGCGATCAGAGCGAGCATGCGCTCCTCCATGGGCGTCAACCCGCAGGCGTCGCTGACCTGGGCCAGCTTGCGCTCCATCGCGCTCTCCGGATCGTCCACGGTCAGGACGAACAGGTCGATGGCGGCGAGATGCACCGCGTCGATCGCGACCTGCCGGCCACAGCGCAACGAGAGCGGCAGGCGCGCCTCGCCGGCCGCCCTGCCGGCCTCGCAGCGCTTCATCCAGAGCTGGAGCCGGGCCATGAAACCCTTGTCGCAGGCCGTGAAGCGGTCCCTGTCGCCCACGCCGTCACAGGCGAGCGCCGCCGCGCCGCGATTGCCGAACCGCATGTTCAGGCCGGCATCGATGACGAAGACGGGCTTGGAGGCGGCATCCGCCGGAGGCGGCTCCCGGCGCATGGGCAGCGGCACGCAGCCAGCCTCGCCGACGATCAAAGCATGGAACGACATCGCAAAAATCCATCCCTGCAAGTCAAGGATCGCTGCGTATCCCGCCTGGGGACGCGCTTCGACCTCCATTCGTCGCGTCAGGCGTCGAACGGGTTCAAAAACGACCTAAATCGTTTGGATCGGGATTGGACCTTAAAAATGCGCGGAAAGCGCGCTGGAAGGGATCAGGCCTTCAGCATCAGGCGATAGGTATAGCTATCCCCACGAAACAGGCCCTCGACGTATTCGAGCATGTCGCCATCGATGTCGTAGCTGCGTCGCTTGATCAGGAGGCAAGGCACCGGCTGCGGAAAGCCGAAGATCCCGCATTCCTCCTCCGTCGGCGCCGCGGCTTCGATGGTCTGCTCGCAGCGCATCAAGGGAAGCCCGAGGCCGGCCAACCTGGCGTAGACGGAGCCGGTCAGGTCGGCCTCCGCCAATCCCGCCGCGCGATCAAGATTGTACCAGGCGACCTCGCGCGACATCGGAATGCCGTCACCGGATCGGACGCGGACGAGCTTGAGGAAGGAGGTATGCGAGGGTTCGCCGAAGATCGAGGCGATCAGGCGATCCTTGACCACCATCCGCTCGATGATCTGTGAGGACGGCACCCGGCCGAGCTCGCGCATCTCCTCGGTGAAGCCCTTCAGCCGGTCCATTCCGGAGTGCAGGCGCGGCCCCGGGCCCTGCACGATCGAGCCGAGACGCCCCTGCGCGCTCAGCAATTTCCGCTGTCGCAGCGCATTGTAGGATCGTTGTACGGTGGTGCGGCTGATGCGGAGCCGCTCGGCGAGCTGGCGTTCCGCCGGAAGGGTGGTTCCGGGCGTCAAGACCCCCTCTCCGATCAGCCGCGTCAGCTCGTCCTCCAGCTGCTGGTAGAGCGGCTTGGCGGTGTCGCTGCGCAGTTCCAGAAGCTCCTGGAACGGTGGCTTCGTCATCGGAGGCTTAGGCACTGTCATCGCTTGCATGATCGTGACAAAACCCGCGTAGCAGTTCGTGGATAGGGAAATCAAACTCTAGAGACTGTTATGGAGCGCGGAAGGGAGTTAACGACCTCTATGCTCGATAAACCGGTCTTCGTTCTGGGAAGCTTCGTCCTGGCCTGCACGGCAAAGGTCGTCCGCTTTCCCTGCCCCGGTGAATCGATGGCCGCGGCCGACGTGACCATCGAGCCGGGAGGCAAGGGCCTGAACCAGGCCATCATGGCGCGTCGCCTCGGGGCGGCCGTCGACGGCCTCCTGGCCGTGGGCGACGACATGGCCGCCGCATTCGCTCTCCCCGCGCTCGCGCGTGCCGATCTGCCCGCGACGATGCTCCTGAACATCCCGGGCCGGACCGGGGCCGGGGTCGGCTTTATCGACATGGCCGGCGAAACCTGCCTCGCCATCGCGCCGGCCGCCAATCTGCGCCTCTCGTCCGCCCATCTTCGCGAGAAGGCCCAGGCGATCGAGGGAGCGGCCCTCGTCACCGCCCAGTTCGAAATCGCCGACGATCCGATCCGCGAGGCGTTTGCTCTGGCCCGCCGGGCGGGGGTGCCGACCCTGCTGAACCCCTCCCCCTTCAGGCCGATACCGGACGACATCCTGGCCGGGACCACCATCCTCGTCGTCAACGAGACCGAGGCCGGCGGCCTTGCCACCGCGATGGAGCTCCCGCGAGAGGATGCCGCGACCCCGCAGCGCTTTCTGGCGACCCTCGGACCGGCGATCCTTGAGCGCGGACCGAGATTCGTAGTGCTGACGCGCGGCGCTGCCGGCGCCATCGCCATCTCGGCCGAAGAGCCCCCCGTCATGCAGCCGGGATTTCCGGTCGATGCCATCGACACGCTCGGCGCCGGCGACGCCTTCTCGACGACGCTCGGCGTCCGGCTGGCGGAAGGTTGGCCTCTCGCCAGAGCGATGCGCGACGCCGCCGCCGCCGGGGCGCTGACGACGACGCGGCCCGGCGTGTTCGAGGCCTTGCCGACGGTCGCCGACATCGCTGCGCTGAGCCAAACCCGGCTCGCCTGAGCAACCCGGCCGCGCTTCACGATCTTTGGATTTCTTTTGGACTTTTCCGCGACGGCCCGGGCTGCTAATCTTCCCTGCTCACGAGCACGCCTGACCCATGACCGTCGGAGGCATTCATGGCACGTCCGAATGTCGATATCGTCATGTCTGCCATCGACCGGCTTTTGGCCGGCGCGATGGACGAAGAGCTGATGCCCAACGCCGCCGAGACGATGCGGCAGCTCTTCGACGGCTCGACCGCCTGCTTCGCCAGCTTCGGCCCCGCGCCCGAAGACCGGATCGCCTATCCCGCGAACCCGGACCCGTCCTGGCAGCCATTTTGCGAGGAGCTGGCGCCCGAGCTCATCGAAATGGGGGAGATCCTCCGCGGCATCCCGCTCGGTGTCATCTACCGCGATCACGATGCTGTCGGCAGCGAGGCCCCTCGGAGCTGGCAAGGCTGGGCCCGCCCGCCCGTCGCCCGCGACGGCCTGTCCTGCCGGCTGGCCGAGAAGGAACAGGCATTCTGGTTCTTCGATGTCCGGCGGGACGAAGGCCAGGAGCGTTTCGACGACGGCGATGCGACCCTGCTGCACAAGCTCTATCCGGTGCTGCGGCGCGTTGCCGAGCTGCGCCGCCATATCGGCCGCGTCACCATCCAGCGAGACGAGGCGCGTGGTGCGCTCGACCAGCTGGCGCTTGGCATCGTGATCCTCGATGCCGAGATGCGGATCGCCTACGCCAACGAAGGCGCCGACGACATCCTCGCGGAACCCGACGGCGCCCTCGGCTTGCGCCAGGGACGCCTCGCCGCCCGGGGCCCGGCCGAACAGCGCCGCCTCCGGCAACTCGTCGAGGGCGCCCTGCATTGCGCCGGCGATCCTCTCGCCCACCATCAGGCGAGCATGATCCTGTACGGATCGGATGGCCGTCATTCGCTTTCGGCCTGTGTCATGCCTGCGCCCCCCCGATCGCATGGCCATGTCATGATCGCCCTGCGGCGCCTCGAAACGGCAACCGACATCGCCGCCTGCGCGCGCCAGCTCTTCGACCTGACGGATACCGAAGCGAGATTTGCATCCGCTCTCGCCAGCGGGGCGTCATTGGCCGAGGCGGCCGAGGCTCAGAGGGTCCGGATATCCACGGCGCGCACGCATCTGGCGCGGATCTTCCAGAAGACCCAAACGCACCAGCAAAGCCAGCTCGTCTCGCTGCTGCGCAGCGCGGTCCTGCCGCTCCAGAGACGCTGAATCCGCATTCGGCCGAGCGCCGCCCGGCCGAATATTCTCCCCCATCAGGCAACGCAGCTCCCCCCGCCGTCGACCCGAGGCGAAGTGTAAGCCAAGTCCTGCGCCGGCTCGTCCTCAAAATGACGGAGATGTGAAGATCGATCTCAGCGGCGCGGCGCAGGGTGGTGAAGGTCGCCGCCTGTCATCGGATGCGGCACGCCCGTCGTCGAGGGCAGGCTGAGTGGCAGCCCCTTGACGGAACGGATCGCGAAATAGGCAAAGATCTGCGCCTCAAGCGCATCGCCATCCCAGCCGACGCTCTCGACAGGGTCGACCGGAACGCCGAGGCGCGTGGCGAGCCGCGTCATGAAATGCCGGTTCAATCGCCCGCCGCCGCCGACGAGCCAGCGTTTGGGCTGGCGCGGCACATGACGCAACGCCGCCGCGATGCTCTCGATGGTGAAGGCCGCGAGCGTCGCCGCCCCATCCGCATCGGAAAGCCCGTCGACGACCTGGGCCCGGCGATGGAAATCGTTGCGATCCAGCGATTTCGGCGCCGGCCGCTCGAAGAAGGGATTGTCCATGAAGCCGGCGACAAGATCGTCATGGATTCGCCCGCTCGCCGCCAGGGCGCCGTCGGCATCATAGGCGCGACCGAGCCGACGCTGGACGAAATCGTCGAGAATCGCGCTCGCGGGGCCGGTATCAAAGGCGATGACGGTCTCGCCGTCGATATAGGTGACGTTGCCGACGCCGCCGAGGTTCAGCACCATCACCGGCTGTTCGAGCCGCTGCGCCAGCGCGCGGTGGTAGAGCGGCGCGAAGGGAGCCCCTTCGCCGCCTGCCGCGACATCGGCATGGCGGAAGCGGTCGACGGTCGGGACGCCGAGCGCGTCGGCCACGGCCTGCCCGTCGATGAGCTGGCGGGTGAAGCGTCGTTCGGGGCGATGGTAGATGGTCTGGCCGTGCAGGCCGACGAGATCGATGCCCGCCCAATCGAGCCGCCGGTCGGCGACATAGCTGCGGATCGCGGCGAGATGATCGGCCGTCACCGCGGCTTCGAGTTCGGCCAGCGGCTCAGCCGAAGCGCGTTCGGCCTCGGCGATGACGGCCTGCAGCGCGCGGCGCGTCTCGTCGCGATAGGGATAGGCCGCGCCGGGCCCGAAGGCGACGGCATCGCGCCCGTCGCTCGTCACCAGCGATACGTCGATGGCGTCCATCGAGGTCCCGCTGATTACGCCGATCGCGGTCAGCGTCTCCCGTGCGAGATCGCGCTCAGCCAAGCTCATTTGCCGGGCTGCGGGCCTTCATAGCCGCCGATGATGACGAGATCGGATTTGCCGGCGGCGCTGAGATGCTTCACCGCCTCCTGATATTCCGGCGAGGCGTAGCAGGCGCGGGCCGTTTCCTCGTCCTTGAACTCGATGACGACGTTGTGCTTGCGGCCCTCGCCGCGGGCGAGCTTGTACTCGCCACCGCGAACCAGGAATTTCGCGCCGTATTTGGCGAAGGCCACGGCGTTGAGCGAGCGGTACTTGGCGTAGGCCTCGTCGTTCTCGACGTCGACGCGCGCGATCCAGTAGCCCTTGGCCACGGCTCAGACTCCTTCGACGGCGACGAGGTCGATCTCGCCAGCGCCTTCGCGCAGCTTGCGGGCCTCGGCATATTCCGGGGAGAAGAGATAGGCCCGCGCCGTCTCGAAATCCTTGAACTCGAGAACGACGTTGCGGGCGCGGCCTTCGCCTTCGCCGACCGTCATCTGACCGCCGCGCACGACCGGCGTGCCGCCATATTGCTTGATGACCTCGGAAGCCTTGGCGGCATAGCCCGCCCATTTGGTCGCGTCGGTGACCTTGGCGCGGCCGATGACATATCCCTTGGGCATGGTGCAATCCGTTGGTTGAATCGGGTTCGGGCAGGAGCTTACGAAGCCGCGACGATCTCGTCCATGACCGCGCCCGCCGCCGCACGCGGGTCTGCCGCGCGGATGATGGGACGCCCGACGACGAGATGATCGGCACCGACGCGGATCGCTTCGGCCGGGGTCAGCGTTCGCTTCTGGTCGCCGGCCGCGCTGCCCGAGGGGCGGATGCCCGGCGTCACGATGGCCATGTCGGGGCCGATGACCTGACGCACGATCTCGGTCTCGGCGGCCGAGCAGACGATGCCGTCGATCCCGGCGGCGCGCGCCTGCTCGGCACGCAGGCGCACGAGATCGCGCACGGCGAGGCCGTAGCCCGCATCGCGCAGATCGCCATCGTCATAGGAGGTCAGCGCCGTGACCGCGAGCAGCTTGAGCGCCGCATCGCCGCGCCCCTCGACCGCGCCGCGCATGGTCTGCGGATAGGCATGGACCGTCAGGAAGGTGACGCCGAGCTTGGTCAGCGAGTCGACCCCCTCGGTCACGGTGTTGCCGATGTCGTGGAGCTTGAGGTCGAGGAAGACCTTCTTGCCCTCGGCGACGAGCTGGCGCGCGAGGTCGAGCCCGCCGGCGAAGGCCAGACGATAGCCGATCTTGTAGAAGGTAACGCCATCGCCGAGCGTCGAGACGAGACGATAGGCATCCCAGACGGTCGGCACGTCGAGGGCGACGATCAGACGGTCGCGGACATCGTTGATCTTCTGCGTCATCCACCAGCTCCCTGAGTTTGGAGGGAAGGCGCACGATTCGAGAGAGGATGCAAGGCCACGCAAACCCCGCCCCTTCACCGGGCCGGCTGCTGGGAAGCCGGTCCGATCAGACCGTCATTCGACCGGCGTGCACTCCATTCGCACACGCTCGCCCGGCTGGCTCGCGGTCTGGCAGACGACCTTGGCCGGCAGCAGCGGCGACGCCGCCGGAGCGGTTGCCGGGGCTGTCGTGACGGCCGGCGTCACGGCCGCCGCAGGAACGATGACCGGCGCAACAACCGGAGGCACGGGCCGGGCACGCGACGATGCCAGTTGCGGCGCCGGGCGGACAACCGGTTTGGGTCTTGCCTCGGGCTGCACGGCCGGCGGGGCCGGCTGTTCCTCGGCCGGTTCGACCGCCGGAGGCGCAGTCTGCGCGATCACGACCACCGGTGGAGGCTGGTCGGGAGACGAGCGCCAGGGCGTCCATGAACTCAGCCGCGTGAAGGCTTCCATGGTCGGCCGGGTGATCGTCTCGGCCGTCGGCATCGACTGCATGCAGCCGGAAAGCGCAAAGCCGAAAAAGCACACGGCTGCGCGGTTCGGGATCGACAGCATCTTCGCCGCTCCTGCTGTAGATTGATCGCGAGCCGGGGGATCGTGCCCGCCCTGCCCCAGCCAAGTCAACCTTCGGCCGCATTCGCGGCAGGCGGAACGATCACAGGCGTGGCCTGACGGCAACGGCGGCGTCACGGCAGGGCGACAACACTCTCAACGCACATCAGCTTTGTCGGAATATGGATTTCGGCCTGCGCGCCCATGATCTAGGCGTCGTCCTCCGTTCCTTGGAGACCGCCGACGATGTCCATGGCCGCGCTGATCGGCTTCCTGCTGCTGGCGGGCGTCGCCGCCTATGCCCAGACGCTGACCGGCTTCGCCTTCGGCCTGATCACCATGGGCGGCGTCGGCCTCACCGGCCTGCTCTCCCTGCCCGACGCGGCCATGCTCGTCAGCGTGCTGACGCTGGTCAACGCGACGCAGATGCTCCTGAAGGGCTGGCGCGACGTCGACTGGCGTAAGTTCGGGCTGGTGATGCTGTCGAGCCTGCCTTTCCTCTTCATCGGCTTCCAGTTGCTGGGTTGGCTCGCCGACAGCCGCGCCGACTGGCTCAGGCTGGCGCTGGGCTGCACCATCATCATCTCCAGCCTCCAGCTCGCGCGGAAGCCGCAGCCTCTGACCCGGCCATCGGGGCCTCTGAGCTATCTGTTCTTCGGCAGCATCGCGGGGCTGATGGGCGGAATGTTTTCCACCTCCGGCCCCCCGGTCGTCTACCACCTCTATCGCCAGCCCCTGCCCCACATCGTGGTGCGCGAGACGCTGGTGACGATCTTCGCGGTGAACGCCGTGTTTCGGACCGGGCTCGTCGCCGCTACCGGCCAGATTCCATCGCCCTCGACGCTCTCCGGCCTGCTGGCCGTTCCGGTCGTCATGGCGGCGACGCATCTCGCCCGCCGTTATCCGCCGCGGCTGACCCAGCGCGCCCTGCGGCAGATCGTGTTCGTGCTGCTGTTCCTGTCGGGCGTATCGCTCGGCGCCCCGGCGGTGGTGCGTCTGCTCGGCTTCTGAGGCGTCATGCTCGCCCTTGTGGCGAGTATCCCCGTCTTGCACACCGCCCCTCACAAGAGAAGACGTGGATGGCCGGGACAAGCCCGACCATGACGGCAACGGCAAGTCAGAACTGAGGTTCCTGCGGAGCCTGCTGCGCGCTCAGCACCTGCTGGAAGACCTGCGCCCAGACATCCGGCGGCTGCGCGCCCGAGACGGCAAGCTTGCCGTCGACGATGAAGAAGGGCACGCCGGTGACGCCGACCTTGCGGGCATGGTCCTCCAGCCCGATCACCGTCTCGCGCAATTCGTCATTGGCGAGTTCGTCGCGGGCCGCCTGCTCGTCGAAGCCCTGCTCGACCGCGATCTGGACCAGCGTGTCGATATCGCCGATGTCGCGCCCATCCTGCCAATAGGCCTTGAACAGGGCGGCCGTCATGTCGCCGCCGCGCTGCACGGTGGAAGCCGCCGCGATCAGCATATGCGCCATGCGGGTGTTGACGCTCTTCGTCACCTTGGCCCAGTTGAAGGTGACGCCGCTCTCCAGCGCCGCCTCCGACAGCCTGACCTCGATCTCTTTGCGCTTGCCGGGACCGAACTTGGCTTCGAGATACTGCGTGCGGTCCATGCCCTCGGCGGGCATCTCCGGGTTGAGTTCATAGGGCAGCCAGGTGATGGCGAAACGCTCGGTCAGGCCGTAGCGCTCCAGCGCCGTCTCCAGCCGTGTCTTGCCGATGAAGCACCAGGGGCAGGCGATGTCGGAAACGATCGCGAGCGGCAGCTTGTCCTGCATGTCGATGTCCTTATGCTCGTTTTGGCACCGGCTTTCCCGAAAGCCGGATTCCACTTTTCGGGCCGATGCCTCAGGCGGGCGGGTAGAGATGCTGCCCGCCGTGACGGTCTTCGGCGACGGCTTCCGCGCCCGGCAGCTCGCAGCCGGAGAGGAAGGAAGGGCCGACCGGGATCTTGCCGGCGCCGCCGGGGATGTCGAGGATATAGGTCGGCTGGCACAGGCCGGAAAGGTTTCCGCGCAGGCTTTTGACCAGCGCCTGCCCCTCTTCCAGCGTCAGGCGGAAATGCGAGGTGCCCGGCGCCAGATCGGGATGGTGTAGGTAATAGGGCTTGATGCGGTTCTCGACGAAGGCGCGCATCAGGGCGCCGAGCGTCCCGACATCGGCATTGACGCCCTTGAGCAGCACGGACTGGCTCAGCAGGACATGGCCGGCATCGGCCAGCGTCGCGATCGCGGTGCGGGCCTCGTCGGTGAATTCGCGCGGATGGTTGGCGTGGATCGCGATATAGCTCGCCTTGCCGGGGATACGCAGCGCCTTCGAATAATCCGGGGTGATCCGGCCGGGATCGACGATGGGCACGCGCGTATGCCAGCGCGCGACCTTGATATGCGGGATCGCGGCGAGGCGCTTCGCCACCTCGCGCACGCGGCGGGCGGAGAGGATGAAGGGATCGCCGCCGGTCATGATCACCTCCCAGATCTCGGGACGGGAGGCGAGATAGGCGAGCGCGGCATCGAAGCTGGCGCCGGTCAGCGCATCGCCGCCGGGACCGACCATCTCGCGCCGAAAGCAGAAGCGGCAATAGACCGGGCAGGCATGGACGAGCTTCAACAGGGCGCGGTCGGGATAGCGATGGACCACGCCCTCGACCGGGGAGTGGGCGTCGTCTCCAATCGGATCGGCCAATTCCTGCGGTAGCGTCGTGAGTTCGGCGGCGTCGGGGATGAACTGGCGCGCGATCGGATCGGCGGGATCTGCCGGATCGATCAAACCGGCGACGGCCGGCGTCACCGAGACGGCATAGCGCTCCGCCACCTTCCGCAGAGCGTCGCTGCGCTCGGACGCGGCAAGCCCTGCCTCGACGAGTGCGTCGATGCTGCGCAAAGGCTGGCCACCGGGGGGCTGGTGAACGGTCATGCCCTTCCCCTGCCCGGTTCCGCGACCGGCGTCCAGAGCACATCCTCGATCCGGCGCGCAGCCGTGCAGAGCATGACGAGCCGATCGAAGCCGAGCGCGATGCCGGAAGCCGCCGGCATCAGCGCCAGCGCCTCCAGGAAATCGCCGTCGACCGGATAGCGCTCGCCATAGATGCGCTCCTTCTCGTCCATATCGGCCTCGAAACGGCGGCGCTGCTCGGCCGGGTCGGTGAGCTCGCCGAAGGCGTTGGCGAGCTCGACGCCGCAGGCATAGAGCTCGAAGCGTTCGGCCACGCGCGGATCGCCGGGCTTGGGCCGGGCGAGCGCGGCCTCGCTGATCGGGTATTCGCAGAGGATCGTGGCGCGGCCACGGCCGAGATGTGGTTCGACCCGCTCGGAGAGGATGCGGCTGAAGATGTCGGACCAGGTGTCGTCGGGCGCCACCCGGATCCCGGCCTCGATCGCATCGGCGGCAAGCCCGCCGCGATCGACGTCGTGATCGGCCGTCACCGTGCGCAGCAGGTCGATCCCGGCGTGGCGCTGGAAGGCCTCCTGCAATGTCAGGCGCTCGGGCTCGGCGAAGGGATCGGCCTCGATATCGCGCCAGCGCAGCTTGGTGGCGCCGGCGGCACGCGCGGCTTCAGCCATCAGCGCCGTGCAATCCTGCATCAGCACCTCGTAATCCTCGCCGGCGCGATACCACTCCAGCATCGTGAATTCGGGGTGGTGCAGCGCCGTGCGCTCGCGATTGCGGAAGACGCGAGCGAAATCGAAGATGCGGGTCTCGCCGGCCGTGAGCAGCTTCTTGGCGGCGAACTCCGGCGAGGTGTGCAGGTAGTAGGGATGCGGCTGCGCCGCATTGTCGATCAACGTCGTGCCGAAGCCGTGCAGATGTGTCTCGTTGCCCGGCGAGAGCTGCAGGATCGCCGCCTCGACCTCGGTGAAGTCGCGCGCCTCGAACCAGTGCCTGAGCGCCGCCTTGATCCGTCCGCGCGCCAGAAGCGCCGGGCGCCGGTCGGCATGGATGTCGGGCTGCCAGAACGGCGTGGGGGGCGAACTCATCGAATCTCGCTTCGGAACCGTCGGAAAGCTTCCGTTTCGCGCGCGAATGCGGTAGTTGCGCGGCGACAGAATTCGCATAGAGCATCGCGCGAAAAAGTGGGAACCAGTTTTTTGCGAGAGTGATGCTCTGAATTTTAGGTTTCGCGCGCGGAAACGCCGCGCGCCAGCAAGGACATTACCGTGGTCAAGGTCATCGCCTCTTCCGTCCGCAAGGGCAACGTTCTCGAAGTCGACGGGCATCTCTGCTCGGTGCTCTCGGCCGAGAGCTTCTTCCCCGGCAAGGGCACGCCCACGACTCAGATCGACATGCGCCGCATCGCCGATGGCGTGAAGGTCACCCAGCGCTACAAGACGACCGAGCAGGTCGAGCGCGCCTATGTCGAGGACCGCGACTTCACCTATCTCTACCAGGACGGCGAGCAGTACGTCTTCATGAACCCGGAGACCTTTGACCAGATCCATGTCTCGGGCGATGTGGTCGGCGATTCCGCTCCCTATCTCCAGGAGAACATGAAGGTCACGCTTTCGGTGTTCGAGGACAAGGCGGTCGCGATCGAACTGCCGCAGCGCGTCACGCTCGAAGTCGTCGAGACCGAGCCGGTGACCAAGGGCCAGACGGCCTCCTCCTCCTACAAGCCGGCGATCCTCTCGAACGGCGTGCGCAGCGCCGTGCCGCCGCATGTCGGCGTCGGCACCCGCATCGTCGTGATGACGGCCGACGGCTCCTATGTCGAGCGCGCGAAGGATTGATCTGCTGGCGCAGAGCGCCGCGGAAAATTCTCCTCTATAGCTTTACGCAGCGGGCCCCTTTCCGGGCCCGTTGTCGTTTTCGAGGATATCCCATGCCGCTCACAGTCCAGGCCGCCGCCCTTTCCGGCTTCGTGCAGACGCTTCATGCGCTCGACGCTATTCTCGACAAGGCCGTGGAACAGGCCGAGACCCGCAAGATCCAGCCGGAAGTGCTGCTGACGGCACGGCTCGCGCCGGACATGCTGGCCTTCACCCGCCAGATCCAGCTCTGCTGCGACTTCGCCAAGAATGCCGTGGCGCGCCTTTCGGGCGGCGAGAACCCGCGCTTCCCCGACGAGGAGAAGAGCTTCCCGGAGCTGAAGGAGCGCATCGCCAAGACGCTTGCCTTCGTGGCGGCAGCCGATGGCGCCGCGCTCGATGGCGGACTTTCTCGCGAGGTGACCTTTCCGCGCGGCCCCTCGGCGACCGTGACGATGACGGGCGAGGCCTATCTCACCCGCTTCGCCATCCCGAATTTCTATTTCCACGCCACCACGGCCTACGACATCCTGCGCCAGAACGGCTTCCAGATCGGCAAGCAGGACTTCCTGCTCGGCGTCTTCGACGCCTGATTCCGCATCATCGCGCCCCCCTTGAAAAGGCCGCGATGCCATCCCATATCGGGATTACGACGATGTCGAGGGCGTTCCGCAGCTCTCCGTCGACGTTAAAGACGGCCATGAGCCGAACGTGTGACGCCGGATGTACGCGCACCGTTCCGCTGCATGGCCGTTGGCGTTTCTGGGGTCTCCTATGATGCGGGCGCCGCGCGGTTCCAAGGCATGCGCGCCAGAAGCAGCGCCAGCCCGCACCAGCCCGTCGCGCCAGCAAGAGCCAGCATCGCACCCATGATCCCGGCCACGGCGAAAGCCGCGGTCAGGCCGGCGAACCCGGCAAGCACCAGCAGCGCAACCATCGCGCCGACGATCATCTGGACCTGGCGAAAGATCGACAGGCGCGGCCCGGCATCGCCGATGACGGGCAGGCCAGCAGAGCGCCAGGCGACGATCCCGCCGTCGAGGCTGACGCTCTCGGCGCCTTTCGCGGCAAGCGCGCAGGCCTGAGCGCTTCGCATGCCGCTCTGGCACTGAAAGATCAGCGCGCGGTCCTGCGGCAGCTCCGCCAGCATCTCCGGCAAGCTCCCCAGAGGCAGAGAGACCGCGAGCGGGATATGGCTCGCGGCAAACTCGGCTGGCTCGCGAACATCGATCAGGAGGGCTTCGCCGGCCGCCAGCCGGCGCGCTGCCTCTTGCGGGGAAATGGAACGAGTCATGCTGGCTGCCTTCCGCAGAAGTGGACGTAAAGCACTGCCATCAGCTCCATCACGGCCGGGTGGGCGATGAAATAGTGCAAGGTTCGATGGTCCCGGCGGAAGTCGACGATGCCTTCCGCCTTCAGCTTTGCGAGATGCTGCGACATCGAGGTCGGTGCGATTCCGGTCTGAGCGATCAGCTCCCCGACGCTGCGCTCGCCCTTCGACAAGACACAAAGCACCAGCAGCCGGTGCGGGCTGGCGAGGCCCTTGATGAATTCCGCGACGCTCTCGGCCTTTTCCGCCATGGCCTCGGCCATCGGCCGCTCTTGTTCGATCTCATAATTCATGTTTTTATGATATTATAAAAATGTGAATCGTCAACCCATGAAGGTCACCATGAGCAAGGACTACCGCGCCCTCACCCAGGACATCTCGGCCTATATGCGCGAGTTGCGAACCCTGCAGCCGGACGCCATGAAAGGCTTCAGCGCCTTGGCGCAAGCAGCCGGTGCCGACGGCGCGCTCGACAAGAAGAGTAAGGAATTCATCGCCCTGGCGATCGGCATCACGCAGCGCTGCGACGGGTGCATCGGCGTTCATGCCAAGGCGCTGGCCGGGCTCGGCGCCTCCCGCGAAGAAATCGCGGAGGTCGCAGCCATGTCGGTCTATATGGGCGGCGGCCCGGCTCTGATGTACGCCGCAGATGCACTGCGCGCCTTCGATCAGTTCGCCGCCCCGGCCGGCTGAGGCCGGGCTTAATCCTGCAGGAACGGATTGTTCTTCCGCTCCTCGCCCAGCGTGCTGGCAGGGCCATGGCCCGGCAGGAACTGGACGTCATCGCCGAGCGGCAGGAGCTTCGCCTTGATCCCCGAGATCAGTGCCTCGTGGTCGCCATAGGGGAAGTCGGTGCGACCGATGGAGCCGGCGAAGACGGTGTCGCCCGCCAGCAGGAAGCGCAGCTCCTTCTGGAAGAAGGTGACGTGGCCGGGCGAATGTCCCGGCACATGCGCGACATCGAAAGTCAGGTCGCCGAGCGAGACCGTATCGCCATCCTTCAGCCAGCGGGTCGGCACGACGGCCTTCATGCCGGGAATATCGAAGCGCAGCCCCTGCTCCGGCAAGCCGTCGAGCAGCGGCTTGTCGCCCTCATGCGGACCGATGATCGGGATCGACAGCGCCTGCGACAGCTCGGTGGCGCCGCCGGCATGGTCGAGGTGGCCATGGGTCAGCCAGATCGCGACCGGGGTGACGCCGAGTTCCTTGATGGCGGCCTGCAGTCGCGGCACGTCGCCACCGGGATCGATGATCGCGGCCTCGTTGCTCTTGGGCTCCCAGACGATCGAGCAGTTCTGCTGGAACGGCGTCACCGGCACGACGGCGATCTGGAGTGGCGGCTGCGGCTGGTCGGTCATGGAACGCCCTTCGAATGTCTGGGAAGGCTATTACCGCCCGCCGCAGCGATTGGCGATGAGCGCGCGGTAGTTCGTCAGCTCCGAATCCATCTCGGCGACGTTGCGCGCTCGCTCCGCCCCGCTCTGGCAAGCCGCGAAGACCGAGCGCGCCTTCTGGAGATAGGCGACATGCTCGCGCCAGGTCCGGCACTGGGTCGCCTGATCGGCGCTGGCCACGCCTGCAAGCCGGGTCTGCTGCAGGCGGAAACCGGCCTCGTTCTGGAACAGGTCCCGCGAGCAGGTCGCCGGGCGCGGCTGCTGGGCGAGCACGGGGCCGGCCAGCAGAAGCGCGGCAGCGGTCAGGGCAAGCCTCATCCGAGGTTCAGTTCCTTGAAGAAGTCGTTGCCCTTGTCGTCGATGACGATGAAGGCCGGGAAATCCTCGACCTCGATCTTCCAGACGGCTTCCATGCCGAGCTCGGGATATTCGAGAACCTCGACCTTGCGGATGCAGTCCTGCGCGAGGCGGGCGGCCGGGCCGCCGATCGAGCCGAGATAGAAGCCGCCATGCTTGTTGCAGGCCTCGCGCACCGCCGCCGAGCGGTTGCCCTTGGCGAGCATGACCATCGAGCCGCCGAAGGACTGGAACTGGTCGACGAAGGAATCCATGCGACCGGCCGTGGTCGGGCCGAAGGAGCCGGAGGCGAAGCCCGTCGGGGTCTTGGCCGGGCCGGCGTAATAGACCGGGTGGTTCTTGAAATAGTCGGGCATGCCCTCGCCACGCTCAAGCCGCTCGCGGATCTTGGCATGGGCGAGATCGCGCGCGACGACGATGGTGCCGGTCAGCGACAGTCGCGTCTTGACCGGATGCTTCGACAGCGTCGCGAGGATCTCGCTCATCGGCTGGTTGAGGTCGATCTTGACGACATCGCCGCCGAGCTTCGCCTCGTCGACATCCGGCAGGTATTTCGACGGGTCGGTCTCCAGCGCCTCGAGGAAGATGCCGTCCTTGGTGATCTTGCCCTTGGCCTGGCGGTCGGCCGAGCAGGAGACGCCGAGCCCGATCGGCAGCGAAGCGCCGTGGCGCGGCAGGCGGATGACGCGGACGTCATGGCAGAAATACTTGCCGCCGAACTGCGCGCCGACGCCGAGCGCCTGCGTCATCTTGTGGACCTCTTCCTCCATCTCGATATCGCGGAAGGCATGGCCGGAGGGCGATCCCTTGGTCGGCAGCGCGTCGAGATATTTGGTCGAGGCGAGCTTGACCGTCTTGAGGTTCTGCTCGGCCGAGGTGCCGCCGATGACGATGGCAAGATGGTAGGGCGGGCAGGCAGCGGTGCCCAGCGTCAGGATCTTCTCCTTCAGGAACGCCATCATGCGGTCCTTGGTCAGGAGCGAAGGCGTCGCCTGATACAGGAAGGTCTTGTTGGCCGAGCCGCCGCCCTTGCAGACGAAGAGGAACTTGTAGGCGTCCTCACCCTCGGCGTAGATGTCAATCTGGGCCGGCAGGTTGGTCGCGGTGTTCTTCTCCTCGAACATCGAGAGCGGCGCGAGCTGCGAATAGCGCAGATTGCGCTTGAAATAGGCGTCCGCTACCCCCTCGCCGAGCGCAGCCTCGTCCTCGCCATCGGTCCAGACCTTGCGGCCCTTCTTGCCCATGATGATGGCGGTGCCGGTGTCCTGGCACATCGGCAGCACGCCGCCGGCGGCAATGTTGGCGTTCTTCAGCAGGTCGTAGGCGACGAACTTGTCGTTCGAGGTCGCCTCGGGGTCGTCCAGGATCTTGCCGAGCTGGGCGAGATGGCCGGGGCGCAGCAGGTGGTTGATGTCGATGAAGGCCTGTTCGGAGAGCTGGCGGATCGCCTCGCGCGAGACGCTCAGCACCTCGCGATCGCCGATCTTCTCGACGCTGACGCCTTCGCTGCCGAGCTTGCGATAGGGCGTCGTATCCTCGCCGAGGGGAAAAAGATCGACATGCGTATAGGCCATGGTCAGCGGCTCCAAGACGATGAAGCGCCGCGCGCTCATTCCGGGACAGATTGTTCCATCGACAGACAGGCTGTGGATCAGAACGGTCTCCAGCCGGACGCGCAGCGCCGTATGGCCGGCGTCATAGCCCGTCGGCCGGCATCGTCCAAGCAGTCTTTAATAAGTCCAGGCCGAGCAATGATCCCTAGCTGTGAAGACGCTGCCGGACCGTTCTTGGCTGGCACCACTCTTGTCATTCCGGGGCGCGCCGCAGGCGCGAACCCGGAAACCACGACTGGGTGAGACATCGGGTGTTCGGTTGCCAGCGGTTCACCCGGTCGTGGGTTCCGGGTTCTTCGCTACGCGAAGCCCCGGAATAACAGCGGCGTGACCGACGCCACCGCAGTCAAATGTGAACGACGGCTCAAGCCGCCTGGGCGGCCGACTGAGCGAGGACGGCGTAGATCGCGGCGGGGTCGCGAATCTTGCGGACCTGCTCCAGCACCGACTGGTTGCGCAGCACGCGCGCGACGCGGGCGAGCGCCTTGAGATGATCGGCGCCAGCGCCTTCCGGCGCGATCAGAACGAAGATGATATCGACCGGCGCCCCGTCCAGGGCATCGAATTCGATCGGCCTCTCGGCCCGCGCGAACAGGCCGACGAGACGTTCGATGCCCGGCATGCGGCCATGCGGGATCGCGATGCCGTCGCCGATGCCGGTCGAGCCGAGGCGCTCGCGCTGCAGCAGCGCCTCGAAGATCTCACGATCGGGAAGGCCCGTCAGGGCGGCGGCATGCTGGGCAAGCTCCTGCAGAGCCTGCTTCTTGCCGTTGGCCCGCAGCGGCGAAATCACCGCAGCTGGGCTCAGGAGATCGGTCAGCGTCATTCGCCCGTCCATGCATGTCCCGTGCCGGCCGAAACGCCGTCGGCACGGGTCAAGGTTCGACGGCCGGAGCGGTCGCCCGCCGGCCTCAGGACAACGATGCCGGCGGGTCGATCCAGCCGATATTGCCGTCGCGGCGGCGGTATACGATGTTCATCCGGCCATTGCCAGCGTGGCGAAAGACGATGACGGGCACGCCTGTCAGATCGAGCTCCGCCACCGCATCGCTCACGGTCAGGACATGGAGCGATTTGGTGGTTTCGGCCACGATCACCGGGTTATCCCCGGTCGAAACGCCATCGAACTCCTCGATATCGTCATCCGGCGCCGCGATCACATAGCTGGGGATTTCGATGGCGGCATCCCGCCCGTTGGCACTGGCACGGTCCTTCAGCCGGCGCTTGTAGCGTCGCAACCGCTTCTCGATGCGCTCGGCCATCTTGTCGAGACTGGCATAAGCGTCGTGCGCGGTGGCGGAGGCTTCCAGCGTGATCCCTGACGAGAGGTGGATGACCGTGTCGGTACGAAACGCCGTACCGTCCTTGTCGACCGTGACATGCCCCTGATAGCCGCCTTCGTAGTATTTGCTGACGGCTGCAGCGACCCTCTCTTCAGCCTGGCCGCGCAGGGCCTCGCCGACATCGAGATTCTTGCCGGAGATTCGCAAGCTCATGGACTGCTTCCCCTTGTTTAGCCATGGCCAGTGTTCGGCCATCTCCGAGAGCTAAGAACTGCGAGTCCGGGATGTCAATGTGACAAGGGGGACACGGCGGCCATGCGCCGGCGTTTTGGAACCGATTTGCTTCAGCGACCGCCCGCCGCCATGGCAACCTTCTCCCGCCGGCGCTCCATGGACGAGGGAATGCGCAGCGATTCCCGGTATTTCGCGACGGTGCGCCGCGCGATGTCGATGCCGGTCGCCTTGAGCTTCGTGACGATGGCGTCGTCGGACAGCACGTCGCCCGGGCTTTCCTCGTCGATCATCTGCTTGATGCGGAAGCGAACGGCCTCGGCCGAGTGCGCCTCGCCATAGCCTGTCGCCGCGATGGCCGCCGAGAAGAAGTATTTCATCTCGAAGACCCCGCGCGAGCAGGTCAGGTATTTGTTCGAGGTGACGCGCGAGACGGTCGATTCATGCATGCCGATGGCGTCCGCCACCGTCTTGAGGTTGAGCGGGCGCAGATGCTCGATGCCATGGGCGAAGAAACCGTCCTGCTGGCGCACGATCTCGCTGGCGACCTTCAGGATGGTCCGGGCCCGCTGCTCCAGCGAACGCGTCAGCCAGTTCGCCGTCTGCAGGCACTCGGCGATGAAGGCCTTCTCCACGTCGCTGCGGGCCGCCTTCGACACGCGCGCATGATAGGTCTGATTGACCAGCAGCCGCGGCAGCGTGTCGGGATTCAGGTCGATCAGCCAGGAGCCGTCGGGCGCGGCCCGGATAAAGACATCCGGAACGACCGTCTCCGCCGCCGAGCCGCCATAGGCCCGTCCCGGCTTGGGATCGAGCCGGCGAATCTCGGCGACCATATCGGCGATGTCCTCGTCATCGACACCGCAAACGCGCTTCAGCGCCGCGAAATCGCGCCTGGCGACGAGGTGAAGATTGGCGACCAGGGCCTGCATCGCCGGATCGAAGCGATTGCGGTCGCGCAGCTGGATCGTAAGGCATTCCGCCACATCGCGCGCCGCTACGCCCGAAGGGTCGAAGCCCTGGACGATCCGCAGCACCGCCTCGACCCGTTCCGGATCGACGCCGAGACGCCCGGCGATCTCCGCAACCGGCTCGGCGAGGTAGCCGCTGTCATCGACCGCATCGATGAGATGGCTACCGATGATGCGTTCGGCCGGGCCGGTGACGGCAAGATCGAGCTGGGCGCTGAGATGGTCATGCAGCGAAAGCTCCGCCGTCAACCCGCTCTCAAACCCCTCCGGGCCGTCCTCGAAGGAGCCGCCGCGCGAGCCATAAGCGCCGCCGATCACCGGCAGGCTGTCGGCGCCGACGGTATCGCTGCGCGCCGCACTGGGCTGCTCGCTCTGGAAGACGTTGTCGAGGCCGGTGCCGAGGCGCCCTTCCATCCCCTCCTGGGTGTGGAGGCTCTCGGCGCGGGCGAAGCTCTCGGGATCGGCAGCCAGCGGGCTGTCCGCCGCCTCGCCGCGCAACGGCGCCTCCGGGCCGTCGTCGCGCTCCAGCAGCGGATTGCGCTCGAGTTCGCCGTCGACGAAATTCTGCAGTTCCAGATGCGAGAGCTGCAGGAGCTTGATCGCCTGCAGCAGCTGCGGCGTCATCACCAGGGACTGGCCCTGACGCAACTCCATGCGCGGCATCATCGCCATGCGCGGAAGGCCCTTCTCGATCGCGCGCCGAACGGCACGGTTTTTGCTTTCGAGTAGAGACCCTAGCGCCAGCTCACGCCCGCGTCAAAGCCCATGCCCCGTTTGTGGGCAGGAATTTTGACGCACCGCAATATGATGACGCAAACGCAGGCAGGCAGCCTGCTTCAGAGCCGGAAGTCCTCACCGAGATAGACGCGGCGCACATCCGGGTTGGCGATGATCTCGGCCGGCGAACCTTCCGTGAGCACGCGGCCGGAATGGATGATGTAGGCGCGATCGACCAGGCCGAGCGTCTCGCGGACGTTGTGGTCGGTGATCAGCACGCCGATGCCGCGATCGGTCAGCTGGCGCACCAGCGCCTGAATGTCGCCCACCGCGATCGGATCGATGCCCGCGAAGGGCTCGTCGAGCAGAATGAAGGACGGCTTGCCGGCGAGCGCGCGGGCGATCTCGCAGCGGCGGCGCTCGCCGCCCGAGAGCGCGATGGACGGTGCCTTGCGCAGGCGCGCGATCGTGAATTCCTCGAGCAGCTGGTCGAGCTGGCGTTCGCGCGCCTTGCGGTCGGGCTCCACCACCTCCAGCACGGCCCGGATATTGTCTTCCACCGAGAGCCCACGGAAGATCGAGGCCTCCTGCGGCAGATAGCCGATGCCGAGGCGCGCGCGCTGATACATTGGCAGCGCGGTGATGTCGTTGCCTTCGAGCGAGATGACGCCGAAATCGGCTCCGACCAGCCCGGTGATCATGTAGAAGATCGTGGTCTTGCCGGCGCCGTTCGGCCCGAGCAGGCCGACGGCCTCGCCCTGGCGCAGATAGAGGCTGGCGTCGGACACCACGGTGCGCCCGCCATAGCTCTTGCGCAGATTGCTGACGGCAAGGATGCCGGGGCCGCCGATCGACGCGGCGGATGCGCCGAACGCCCCCTCCTCCCGCGCACGGCTTCCGCCGCCGAACAGCCCGCGCAGGCGCCCGAAGGCGCCGCCGGATTCGGAAGCATCGGCACGCACGGGCATGGCGGCGGGGCGGGGCGCTTCGGAGACGGTCACAGCGGCACGATCAGTTGGTCGGCTTGGGCGCGGGCTTGGCGCCAGGCTTGTTGGCGTCCGGCTTGTTCGCGTCGGTCGAGTTCGGCACGAAGAAGCCCTGCACGCGGCCGCCCTTGGTGGTCTCGACATTGGCGACGCCGGTGACCGTGTTGTAGGTCAGCTTTTCGCCGCGAGTGATGTTCGGACCATCGTTCAGGGCGACGTTGCCGGACATGATCACGACATTGTTGGCGCGGTCGAACTCGGCATTGTCGGAGGTCGCGGCCTGTGTCTTGGAGACGACCGTGACCGGCCCCTTGCAGAGGATGCGCTTGATCGACGAGTCATTGGACTGGCCGTTGCCGCCGCCGGCCGCCGGGGCCGGCGTCGCCGCCCGGGCCGAGGCCGCACCGCCCTGCCCGCCCGCGCGCCCTTCATAGAGCACGGTCATCACGGAGCAACGCACCGTGGTCTCGCCCTGCACGGCCACGACGTTGCCGGTGAAGACGGCCTTGTTCTCCTTGTCGAGCACGTCGAGCTTGTCCGCGTCGATCTTGATCGGCTCCTTGCTGTCGCCGCCGAGGCCGCCGAGCGCGGAGGACGAGCCGGCACCGCGCGCCTTCCCCTGTCCCTGCGCGAAGCCCTGCTGCGGGGCGGCGAGCAGGACGAAGCCGGCCGCCAGCAGCAACGCCGCGCCGCGGATTCGCCTGGCCCCAAAGAGGCTCATGGCCCCGAGGATTGTCTGGCCTGCCATGCTCATCTCACTGTCTCTTCCCGTTGGCAGCATCGTCGGCGGGCACATCGCCCGCCGGGGCGGTCCGATTCGCGTTCAGCAGTTCCGGCATCGGCGTGCTGCCCTCGCGCTCGGGCCCGGCGATCGTACCTGCTGGCGCGTTCTTGATGAAGACCCGGACCCGCCCCTCGAAGGCGATCAACTCGCCATTGTTCTTCACGTCAAGCGTGTTGGCGTCGATCGTCGTCTCGCCGAGATTGACCTTGACCGGCTCCCTGGAGACCACGGTGCCGGATTTGAAGTCGACATCGGCGGTCTTCATCTGCATGTCGTAGCCGCTTTCCGTGCGGATCTTGACGTCGTCGACCAGCCGGAGCTTCTCCTTCTGCGTGTCGAACAGGCCGGTCTTCGCATTGACCGTCACCCAGCCCTCGCGCTCCATCTGGATACGCGCGGTCAGGGTCTGAAGCTCGATCTGCGTCGGATTCTTGATCTCCTGGAAGGCGTTCTCGGCCGTGACCTGATAGGGCCGGTTGTCCTTGCGATAGCCCGAGAGCTTCGGTGTCTCCATCCGGACCTTGCCGCCGGTGATGCCGACGGAGCTGACCGAGACATTGGCGAGCTTGCCGCCGAGCGGGTTCAGGAACGGGACCACCACGAGCGCCAGCACCAGCGCCACCGCCGTCAAAGGGATGACCTTGCGCAGGATATGGACGAGCCGGGTATGGCGGCGCGCCGCGCCGAAGGCGGCACGCCGGCGCAGCGCCTGCGCGGAAACCCGACCCGCCGGATCGTTGAAGGTCATTGCCACAGTCATGCCCCGCGCAATGGCAGCCGCTCACGGCTTTTTCGTGTCGCCGGGCGAGCCGCAACGCGCCCCCGCGCCGCTCGCTCCTGCTCGGGCGGACGCGCCCCTCGCGCCACGCCTCGGCGGCAGACTGACGCAAGAAGCCTTCGAAATTGTCAAGTGTGAGCGAAGATGTCGTTCTCTTCCCAGCCCGCCAGATCGAGCTCGGCGCGATAGGGCAGGAACTGGAAACAGGCCTGCGCGAGATGACTGCGCCCCTCCCGCGCCAGCATCACCTCCAGCTTCGCGTGCAGCGCATGCAGGTGCAGCACGTCGGAAGCGGCATAGGCGAGCTGGGCCTCGCTCAGCGTGTCGGCGCCCCAATCCGACGATTGCTGCTGCTTCGAGAGCTCGACGCCGAGCAGCTCGCGCACCAGATCCTTGAGACCGTGCCGGTCGGTATAGGTGCGGGTGAGCTTCGAGGCGATCTTGGTGCAGTAGACCGGGGTCGTGACCACGCCGAAGGCATGGCGCAGCACCGCGACGTCGAAACGCGCGAAGTGGAAGAGCTTCAGCACAGACGGATCTTCGAGCAGGCGGATCAGGTTCTTCGGCCGCTCGCCGCCCTTGAGGATCTGGACGACATCGGCTGTGCCGTCGCCGCGCGAGAGCTGGACCACGCAGAGCCGGTCGCGATGCGGGTTGAGGCCGAGCGTCTCGGTGTCGATCGCAACGCTAGTGCCGGCCTCATAGCCGTCTGGCAGATCGCCGCGATGAAAACGGATGGTCATGCTCGAAACCTCACTCGGGCGACGCCGGGCGCCCTTCAACGAAACTCACGGAACAGGGTGACTGCAGGCCGCGCCATACGGCGCGTCTTCCGCAGCTAGCGGCCCGGCATGGCCGGTTCAAGCCCTTTCTAAGTTGGCACAACCGCCCGACCGGCCCGTTAACCTTTTATTCACCATATGCTTCAATCTCACGCCGAGACATGCGACAAGGAGGCAACGGAGCCTGACGCATGTCCCCGATCCGCCTTTTCTGCGATCTCAACGGCCGTATCGGCCTTCGTAGCTTCTGGTTCGGCAGCGCCGTCATCGCGCTCACCCTGTTCGCGCTGCAGAAGCTCGCGCCACAGCTGGCGCCCCCCCAGACGGCGCGAACCATCGTCGCCTTCGCCGGAGCCTTCGCGCTGTTCCCCTGGGCGGCCCTTGCCGCCAAGCGCGCGGCCGACCGGGGCAGCAGCCCCCTGTTCGGCGTCCTGCTGATCTGCGCGATCGTGCTGCCCGAGCATCTGCGGCTCTACATGCCGTTCGGCTGGCGGCCATCGCTGGAAGCGATCTCGACCATCGCCTGGATCGTCGCCTTCATCGATCTCGGCCTGATGCCCTCGGCCCAAACCGACGAGGCGGCGGAGCCCGCGACCGTGAAGGTCAGTTCCCGCTAAACCGAAAGCGCGCTAAAGCGGCGCCATGACGACCGCATCCGACGCTTCCGCCCCTGCCCCTTCCCTCGACCCGAGCGACCCGGTCGCGCTGACGCGGGCGCTGGTTCGGTGCCCCTCCGTCACGCCTCATGAAGGCGGGGCGCTCGCGCTGCTCGCCGCCGTGCTCGCAGCCGAGGGCTACGATGTTCAACGCCCCGTCTTCAGCGAATCCGGCACGCCGGACGTCGAGAACCTCTATGCCCGCATCGGCAGCGAGGCTCCGCTCTTCGTCATCGCCGGCCATACGGACGTGGTGCCTGTCGGCGACGAAGCGGCCTGGACGCGCGCGCCCTTCGACGGCGCGATCGAGGATGGAATTCTGTACGGGCGCGGCGCCTGCGACATGAAGGGCGGGCTCGCCGCCATGGTCGCGGCCGCGATCCGCTACCGCCGCGAGAACCCCGGGGCGCCCGGCTCCATTGCCTTCCTGATCACCGGCGACGAAGAAGGGCCGGCGGTCAACGGCACGGTCAAGCTGCTGGGCTGGGCGCATGAGCGCGGCGAGCGCTTCGACCACTGCATTCTCGGCGAGCCGACCAATCCGGCCGCGATGAGCGACATGATCAAGATCGGCCGCCGCGGCTCGCTGACCGGCAAGCTCACGGTCCTCGGCACGCAAGGCCATGTCGGCTATCCGCACCTCGCCGACAATCCGATCCGCGGCATGGTGCGGCTGCTGTCGGCGCTCGATGCGACGCCGCTCGACGGCGGCACCGCGCATTTCGACCCGAGCAATCTCGAGGTGACGACGCTCGACGTCGGCAATCCGGCGACGAACGTCATTCCGGCGCAGGCGAAAGCCGTCTTCAACATCCGCTTCAACGACGTCTGGACACCGGAGAGCCTCGCGGCCGAAATCGAGCGGCGCCTGCGGGAAGCCGCCGGCAACACGGTGCGTTACGAGATCAGCTTCCAGCCGACCAACGCCGTCGCCTTCCTCACCGAGCCCGGCCCCTTCGTCAGCCTGGTCGCGGACGCCATCGCCGCCGAGACCGGCAAGCGCCCGGCCCTCTCGACCACCGGCGGCACCTCGGACGCCCGCTTCATCAAGAGCTATTGCCCCGTCGTCGAATACGGTGTCGTCGGCAAGACGATGCACCAGATCGACGAATGCGTCGCCGTCGCGGACCTCGCCGCGCTCGAGCGGATCACGCATCGTTTACTCGCCAGCTATTTTGCAGCGCAGCAGAGGGCTTGACGCACCGGAACCACGGGTCATTATCTCCGTTAGACGAAAGTCTAAGATCGCAGATGATGGAGACCGTGATGAGGCTTGCCGCCGAAGACATCGCGCGCTCGCTGCGGGGTTCCTGGCATTTGATGACCCGCGGCACCGAGGCGCTTCGAGAACTCGACCTCAGCCGGGACGGCTTCTGGCGCTCCTATATCGCCTTCGCGCTGATGCTGCCGGCGACGATCGCGATCCTCGCCGCGGCGCGCCAGATGGCCGGGCTGCCGAACAGTGCCGGCCTCTTCACCGCCCCGGCGCTCGTGCTTGCCGTCGTCGGCGCGCTCTGCGCGGTCATTATTGCGGTGCCCGCCCTGTTGTTCGCGCTGCGGCCAGCGCTGGCGCAGGCGCCGCACTTCACCAGCTTCGTCATCGCCTGGAACTGGGCCGGAATCGTCTCGGCCAGCCTGATGGCGGTTCCTGCGGCGGTGTTCGCGCTCGGCTGGTCGACGCCGCAGCTCGCGCTGGTGCAATCGGCCTTCTTTGCCACCATCGTGCTGAGGCTGCGCTATTGCGTGGCGCGCGCCGCTTTCGGCCCGGAGGGCCGCGCCATCGCGCTGCCGCTGATCGCCGCCAGCATCGTGCTCGACTACGGCGTGATCCGGCTGTTCGGACTGGCCTGAGACGGCTTCAGTAGTCCACGCCGGCGAGATAGAGCCCACAGGAAGGCGCCAGCGCCGCGCATTGCGAACGGTCGCACGCCGCCAGGATCTGGCCCATCTTCTCCTCCGGCCAGCGCCCCGCCCCCACCATCTTCAGGCTGCCGACGATGGAGCGGACCTGATGATGCAGGAACGAGCGGGCGTGAGTGTAGACCACGACCTCCGCGCCCTCGCGCCGAACATCGAGCCGGTCGATCGAGCGGATCGGGCTGTTGGCCTGGCATTCGGCGGCGCGGAAGGTGGTGAAATCGTGCTTGCCGAGCAGGGCCTTGGCCGCACGGTCCATCGCCTCGTGATCGAGCTTCACCGGAACATGCCAGACGCGACCACGGTCGAGCGCCGGCGGCGCCCGCCGGTCGAGGATGCGGTAGACGTAATAGCGGCGCCGGGCCGAGATGCGGGCGTCGAAATCGTCCGGCACGATCTCGGCACTGAGCACGCTGACCGGAACCTTCGCCTTCAGCCGGGCATTGCTGGCGTCGCGCACGACATCGGTGCGCCATTCCTTTTTAAGATCGACATGCGCGACCTGGTGCGTGGCGTGAACACCGGCATCGGTCCGGCCGGCGCAATGCAGCCGAACGGGGTGGCCGCAAAAAGCCTCGACCGCCTCCTCGACGCTCTGCTGCACCGACGGATCGCTCGCCTGGCGCTGCCAGCCCGAGAATGGCGTGCCGTCATATTCGATGACGAGCTTGTAGCGCGGCATCAGAGCCTGCCGCCGAACAATGCGAAGCGGTTTTCGGACAATGGCCTGCTCCGCTAAAGCTTGTCGCCGGCCCCGAGCCGCGCGCCGCGCAGGAACTCGGCCCCGCTCATCGGCGCCTTGCCGGCGCGCTGGACCTGCAGCAGCTTCACCGCGCCGACGGCACAGGCCACCGTGCCCTCGTCGTCGAGCAACGTGCCGGGCTCGGCCGCGCCGCCGGCACGCGCCGTGCGCAGGATCTTCAGCCGCTCCGGCCCCTTGCCGAGATCGATCTCGGCGAAGGCGCCCGGGAAGGGCGAGAGCCCGCGCACCCGGTCATGCACCTGCTGCGCCGGTAGCGCCCAGCTCAGCTTGGCCTCGGCATTGGCGATCTTGCTGGCATAGGTCACGCCCTCCTCCGACTGCGGCGTGAATTGGAGGCCGCCGCGCCCCAGGGCCGCGAGCGCACGCACCATCAGGTCGGCACCGAGGATGCTGAGCTGGTCGTGCAATTCGCCGGCGGTCATGTCCGGGCCGATGGCGAGCCGCTCGACCATGCCGACCGGCCCGGTATCGAGCCCGGCTTCCATCTTCATCACGCAGACGCCCGACTCGGCGTCGCCGGCCATGATCGCGCGCTGGATCGGAGCGGCGCCGCGCCAGCGCGGCAGCAGCGAGGCATGCAGATTGAGGCAGCCGAGCTCGGGCAGATCGAGGATCGCCTGGGGCAAGATCATGCCATAGGCGACGACGACGGCGACATCGGCCTGATGCGAGGCGATGATCTCGGCCTGTTCGGGCGTCTTCAGCGTCGCGGGCGTGAAGACGGGGATGCCGAAGCGCTCGGCCGCCCGGTGCACCGGCGAGGGCTTGAGATCGAGACCGCGGCCGGCCTGCGCCGGGGCGCGGGTGTAGCAGGAGACGACCTCATGCCCCTGCCCGACGATCTCGGTCAGCACCGGCACGGCGAAATCCGGCGTGCCCATGAAAATGACGCGCAAGCTCATATGCTGAACATGTCTCCATAGCGGCAGTCATCCCGGGCGACCGCAGTGTGTCCGGGGATCCATGCCTGAACCTCTCCCGCCGGCGCTCCGGCATGGATCCCGGATCTGCGCTTCGCTCCGTCCGGGATGACGGCGCGCGGATTGGAAAACCTCAGGCCGCCCGCTCGCGCTTGGCTGCCTTGGCGAATTTCTTGGTGACGCGCTCGCGCTTCAGCCGCGAGAGGTGATCGATGAAGAGCACGCCGTCGAGATGGTCGATCTCGTGCTGCAGGCAGGTGGCGAGCAGGCCGTCGGCCGCGATCTCCTGCGTCTTGCCGTCGAGATCCATGTAGCGGACCTTGACCTCGGCGGGGCGCTCGACCTCCTCGTAATATTCGGGGATCGAGAGGCAGCCCTCCTCATAGGCGCTGTATTCCTCCGAAGACCAGGTGACCTGCGGATTGATGAAGACCTGCGGCTTCCTCGGCTCCGGCTCCTCGCCCTCCTTCGCCTCCGGCTTCGACAGGTCGATCGTCACCACGCGCAGCGGCACGCCGATCTGGATCGCGGCGAGCCCGATGCCGGGCGCGTCGTACATCGTCTCGAACATATCCGCGACCAGCGCCTTGATCTCGGGCGTGACGGCCTCGACCGGCTTCGAGACGAGGCGAAGCTGGGCGTCGGGCAGGATGACGAGCGGGCGAACGGACATGGGATTCCAAGGGAAAAGAGCTGTTGAGCCCGGGACATAAGCATTTGTGGGCAAGCGGTCAAACTGTTCCGCTTTCGTTCGCTATTCCGAATCGAATCGGCTAGGCTCGGCCCATGAAAGAGATCGCCTTCATCCTGCTGGAACGCCCGGTGACCTGGGCCGAAGCCGCCCTCGGCTTCGCGGGTTTGAGCCTCGTCCTGCTCTTGATGGCGGTACTTGCGGGCTGGCGCGGCGGCAAGAGCCGCGCGATCGAGGCCGCGATGGCCGCCGAGCGCGCCCGCGAAATGGACGACAAGGTCGCGGAGATGAACCGGCAGCAGGCCGAGCTCGCCGGCCGGATGCAGTCCATGGCCGAGATTCTCTCGACCCGGCAGGGCGACCTCGCCCGGCTCGTCGCCGAGCGGATGGACGGCCTGCGCCAGCAGGTCGGCGCCGGGCTGGAACGCAATGTCCAGCAGACCACCGAGAGCCTCGGCAAGCTGCAGGAGCGGCTGGCGGTGATCGACAGCGCCCAGAAGAACCTGACCGACCTCACCTCCGAGGTGGTGACGCTCCGGGACGTGCTCGCCAACAAGCAGGCGCGCGGCGCCTATGGCCAGGGCCGGATGGAGGCGATCATCCGCGACGGCTTGCCCGCCGCCTTCTTCGCCTTCCAGCCGCAATTGTCGAACGGGAAGCGGCCGGACTGTCTCGTCACCCTTCCCGGCGACGGGCGCGGCCTCGTCATCGACGCCAAGTTCCCGCTGGAAAGCTTCACGCTGCTGCGCGAGGCGCGCGGCGACGACGCCAGGAAGGCCGCCGGCCAGCGCGTGCGCAACGATGTCGGCGTGCATGTGAAGGACATCGCCGAGCGCTATTTCCTGCCCGGCGAGACGCAGGATGTCGCGCTGCTCTTCGTGCCGTCCGAGTCGATCTATGCCGATCTGCACGAGCATTTCGACGATATCGTCCAGCGGGCGCACCGCGCCCGCATCATGATCGTCTCGCCGTCGCTGCTGGCGCTGGCGATCCAGCTGATGCAATCGCTGGTGCGCGATGCGCGGATGCGCGAGGAGGCGCAGGTCATCCAGAGCGAGGTCGGCAAGCTGCTCGACGATGTGCGCCGGCTCGGCGAGCGCGTCGACAAGCTCGATACCCATTTCCGCCAGGCTCAGGACGATGTCGGCCAGATCAAGACCTCGGCCGGCAAGGTGACGAGCCGCGCCGAGAAGATCGGCGCGCTCGATTTCGACGACGAGAAGAGCGAGCCGAAGCTGCCTTTCGCCAAGGGGCTGGAGCTGAAACGCGCGGCGGAGTGAGAGGCCGGGCGGCATGGTATTGCCGCACGATCACGCTATATTCGTTTGATGACGAGGAGTTGCGCCGCCATGCCCACGGGCGAAATGACCGTCACGCTGCCGCCGGAACTGGCGAAGCTGGTCGAAGTCGAATTGGTCTCCGGACGCTATGCCTCGATGGTCGAGGTTCTGCGGGACGCGCTTCAAGCGCTGGCTGAGCGCGACGAGGCGCTGGAACATTGGCTCCGTGAGGACATCGTAGCCGGGCACGCGGAATATCTGGCCGATCCGTCGGCTGTCGTCGCGGCATCGGATGTCCTTGCCCGGGTCAAATCCCGTCGGCACGCGTAAGAGTAGAAGCGTCGATGCAGGTCGTGTTCACGCGGCGGGCGGTGAACCAGCTTGCTCGATTGCATCACTATATTGCCGACCGGACGAGCGAGACGGTAGCCGACAATTATGTCGGCCGCCTCGTGGCGTATTGCGAACGCTTCGATACGTTCCCGGAACGCGGCATGCGGCGCGATGACGTCCTGCCCGGTCTGCGGCTGGTCGGTTTCGAACGCCGCGCGACGATCGCCTTCATGGTCGAAGCCGAGAGGATCGTGATCGAGGGCGTTTTCTACGGCGGCCAGGACCTCACGCGCCGGCTCGCACGCCGCAAGCGTTGAGTTCAGCCGCGGTTGAGCACCGCCGAAAGTTCCGGCTTCACGTTCAGCGTCTGGAAGACGACGCAGTAGCGCTCGGTGAGCTTGAGCAGCGTGTCGAGCTTCTCTTGTGGCGCATCGCTCTCGATATCGAAGGAGAGGCGGATCGCCTTGAAGCCCACGGCAGCGTCCTTGGCGACGCCGAGCGTGCCACGGAAATCGAGATCGCCCTCGGCGCGAACCACGCCCTTCTTGAGCTCGATCTCCAGCGCGGTCGCGACCGCCTTCAGCGTCACGCCGGCGCAGGCGACCAGCGCCTCCAGCAGCATGTCGCCGGAGCAGAGCTCGGCACCTGAGCCTCCGGTGGCGGGATGCAGGCCCGCGAGTGCGATCGCGCGGCCGGTCTCGACCTTGCAGGCGATGTGCTGATCGTCGAGCTCGCCATGGGCCTTGAGTGTGATGACCGCCGCCTCGGGATTGGTCCGGTATTCATCCTTGAGGGGGGCCTGCAAGGCGCGCAGCGCGGTGACGTCCATGATCATGATCCTTCTAAGCGGTCGGCCGGCTTGTAGCGGCTTCAGGCCGCCGCCTCCACCTCTGGCACGGCATGCCGGTTTTCTTTTTCAAGCGCCCGACGCAATTCGCGGCGCAAGGTCACGAAGCCGACGGAACCCTCATTGCGCGGACGCGCCAGCAGGTTGTCGAGACTGAAGGCGACCGGCCCAGGCTGCTGTGGCAGGACGTGGATGCGATCGGCCAGACGCAGGGCCTCCTCGACCGAGCCGGTGGCGATGACGACGGCGGGGCGCGCTTGCGTGCAGAGCTCCGGCAGGAAGGCGACGAGCCGAGCGCGCGCATCGGCATCGAGCGCCGCAAAGGGCTCGTCGATCAGCAGCAACCGCGGCCGGACCAGCAGAAGGCGGGCAATGGCGAGGCGCAGGAGCCCCTCGGGCGAGAGGGAGGCCGGCCGTTGCGTCGCCTGCCCGGCAAGGCCGAGGCGAACCAGCACATTGGCGATCAGACCCTCGCGCTCGAACGGCGTCGCCTTCGGCAGGGCGTAGGCCAGGTTCTCGGTGAGATCGAGCCAGGGAAAGAAGCGCGGCCGGGCGCAGAGCAGGCCGATCTCCGCCGTCGGCACCGCTCCCTCATCGGTCTGCTGGCCGGCGAGCGCACGCAACGCCGCCTTCCGCACCTCCGATGGGCCGAGCAGGGCGATGATTTCGCCGGCCCGAGGGCGCGGCAGGGCATGTTCGGGAGAGCGGGAGAAATCGTGAAGAACGGCCGACATTGCGGGCTCCATCCATGGACAAGGCGGAAGGAGCGCCGACGGCATCAGCCGTCCCCGTCGTTCCCGCGCTTTAGCTGCATTTGTTTCGCGCCCGCAAGCTGAGGCTCAAATCGGCGCGTGTCCTCTTCTAAGGTCCGAACGTCCGTTTTGTCAAACGATACTCACCACCACATGCCGGCGGTCTCGGCCGCCTTCTCCTGATGCGGGGTCTCGTCGCGCAGGGAACGGTCGAGCGTACGCAGCGCCTCGCGCTTCGTCGCCTCGAAAGCCGGCGAGAGCCGGTCGCGCGGGCGGGCGAGAGGGTTATCGAGTTCGTCGAAGATACGGCCGGGCTTGGGCTGCATCACCACGATGCGGTCGGCCAGCGCCACGGCCTCCTCGACATCATGGGTGACCATGACCACGGTGGGGCGGCTCTCCTGCCAGAGCGCCAGCAGATGGCCGTGCAGGCTCGCGCGCGTCGTGGCGTCGAGCGCCGAGAAGGGCTCGTCCATCAGCAGCAGCTTCGGCCGGGTGACGAGGGCGCGGGCGATGGCGACGCGCTGCTGCTGGCCGCCGGAGAGCTCGCGCGGCCAGCGTTTCTCATGGCCGGCGAGGCCGACGCGGACCAGCGCATTGCTCACCAGCCCGTCGCGCTCGACGGCGGAGAGATGCGACAGCCCGAAGCCGACATTCTCGGCGACGCTGAGCCAGGGGAAGAGCCGCGGCTCCTGGAAGATGACGCCGACATCGGCGCGCGGCTCGGCGATCGCCTCGCCGTCGAGGCGGATCGCGCCCTCGCTCGGCCGGTCGAGCCCGGCGACGAGGCGCAGCAATGTGGTCTTGCCGCAGCCCGAGCCGCCGAGCAACGCGACGATCTCGCCGCGCCCGACCTCGAGCGTGATCGCCGACAGGGCGCGCGTGCCATCGGCATAGGTCTTGGACAGCCGGTCGAAACTCAGCACGAGGTTGAGCCTTCAGAGCTTGTCGCGCGCCGTATCCTGCCAGGCGAGGAAGGGCCGCGTGATGGCGAGGAGCAGCCCGTCCGCCAGCTTGCCGAGCACGGCGAAGCTGATGATGGCCGCAATGATGGTGTCGGGCCGGCCGAGCTGCTGGCCGTCGACGAGCAGGTAACCCAACCCCTCGCTCGCCCCCATGATCTCGGCTGCCACGACGAACATGAAGCCGAGGCCGAGGCCGGCGCGCAAAGCGGTGATCCAGGCCGGTAGGATCGCCGGCAGCAGCACGCGGCGCACCATGGCGAGGCGCGACAGGCGGAAGACCCGGCCGACCTCGACGATCTTGCGATCGATGCCCTGGATCGCGGCGGCGACGCCGAGATAGACCGGGAAGAAGACGCCGACCGCGATCAGCGCGACCTTCGAGGCTTCGAAGATGCCAAGCCAGAGGATGAAGAGCGGCACCCAGGCGATCGAGGGGATCGCACGCAGCGCCTGCAATGTCGGATCGAGCAGGCTGCGGGCGACCGGGAGCGCCCCTGTGACCGCACCCAGCACGGTGCCGGCAAGCGCGCCGAGGCCGAAGCCCGCCGCCACCCGCCAGAGCGTCGCGGTGGCGTGGGTCAGGAGCTCGCCCGAGGCGGCGAGGCCCCAGAGCGTGCGCCCGACGACGCTGGGCGGCGGCATCAGCCGGCCATTGGCGATGCCGGCCGCGACGAGGCCCTCCCAGAGGACGGCCAGCACGACCGGCAGGACGAAACCGGCGACCGCGAGGCCATAGCCGCGACGGGGAGCGGCCGACCGCTCTCCCCTCGTCTCGATCGCGGCTTCGACCCCGAGAACGCTCATCGCCGCGCCGCCGCCGTCAGTTGGTGGCGACGAAGCTGCGGTCGATCAGCGAATCCACCGCCGCCTTCACATCGGTCGAGGCCGGCAGAACCCCGGCTTCCTTCAGCGCATTGCCGGCAGCGGTGATGCTGTCGATCTGCGCCTGCCCGATGGCGGAATGGGTGAGCTCGGTGCGCGTGAGCTGGCGCTCGATCACCGGCTCGGAGAGCTTGGTATACTCGACCAGCACCTTCTTCAGCTCGGCCGGGTTGGCGAGCGCATAGGCGCGCGCCTGCTCATATGCGGCGAGCACCTTGCGCACCAGCGCCGGGTTTTCCTTGGCGAAGGCTTCGCGGACGTTGAGGATGCCCCAGGTGTTGTCCTCGGCCTTGCGGTAGAACAGCCTGGCGCCGCTCTCGACCTCGGCCGCCGCCATCAGCGGGTCGAGCCCGGCCCAGGCCTCGACATCGCCGCGCTCCAGCGCGAGGCGGCCATCGGCATGCTGCAGCAGGACGAGCTTGACGTCCTTCTCGGTCAGCTTGGCATCAGCCAATGCGCGCACGAGGAAGATGTGCGGATCCGTGCCGCGCGTGACGGCGACGCGCTTGCCCTTGAGATCCGAGACCTTGGCGATGTCGCTCTTGGCGCCGGTGACGAGCGCGGTCCATTCCGGCCGGGAATAGACATAGACCGACTTGATCGGGTTGCCGTTGATCTTGCCGATCAGCGCGGCGGCGCCGGCCGTCGAGCCGAAATCGATCGAGCCGGCATTGAGGAATTCGAGCGCCTTGTTCGATCCGGCGGACAGGACCCAGCGCACCTTGATGCCCTCGGCCTCCAGCGCCTTCTCGAGGATGCCGCGCTCCTTCAGCACGAGGCTGACGGGATTGTAGGTCGCGTAGTCGAGCCGAATTTCCTTCGGCGCCTGCGCGAAGGCCGGCGCGGCAAGCGAGACCGCTGCAAAGACGGCAAGGACGAGGCGGCGGGTGATGCTGGTCATGGACTGATCCCTCTCTTGACGGTGCGAGGGATCGGGACGGGTCAGGTCCCTGGCCCCACGCTTTAGCTGCACTTATTTCGCGCCCGCAAGCTGGTGGCTCAAATCGGCGCGTATCCGACCTTTAGGTCCGATCGTTCTGTTTGTCAAACAATACGTCGCGGTACGTCAATTTCATAATTACCGTAATTCACATGTGTAATTTAACCCTCTCATCCGACGGCCCGCGCGTGCTAGGAAGGACGGCAGCCGACGGAACCGTGCCAACGTGACAGCCTCCTCCACATTGCCCGCGCTTGCCTTCGCCGACATGCTGCACGATCCGGAAGCCGGTATCGCAAAGCTGTTCGAGGCGAAGCGGCGGGGGGACAAGGCGGAGAAGCGGCAGTTGCTGGTCGCGGCGCTGCGGCGGCTGCTCGATGAAGGGCATGTTTCGGCTAAGACGATCCTGTCGGGGCCTCGCGGCGGCCTTGCCTGCGCGCACCGGCTCTCGGCCGTGATGGATGCCGTCGTCATCGGGCTGCACAAAGCCGCGACCTCTTATTTCTACCCGGCCGACAACCCGTCGCAATCCGAACGCATCGCGGTCGTCGCCGTCGGCGGCTATGGCCGCGGCACGCTGGCGCCGGGCTCCGACGTCGACCTGCTCTTCCTGTTCCCGCACAAGCAGACGGCCTGGGGCGAGAGCGTGGTCGAATCCATGCTCTACCCGCTCTGGGACCTGAAGCTGAAGACCGGCCATTCGGTGCGCTCGATCGACGATTGCGTGCGTGAGGCGCGGGCGGACATGACGATCCGCACCGCGCTGCTGGAGGCGCGCTTCCTGGTCGGCGATCGCGCCCTGTTCGACGAGATGACGCGCCGCTTCGACGCCGAGGTGGTGGAGGGCACCGCCGCGGCCTTCACCGAGGCCAAGCTCGCCGAGCGCGAGACGCGGGTGCAGCGCGCCGGCACCTCGCGCTATCTGGTCGAGCCCAACGTCAAGGACGGCAAGGGCGGCCTGCGCGACCTCAACACGCTGTTCTGGATCGCGAAATACGCCTATCGCGTCCATGACGTGCGCGAGCTCGTCGAGGCCGGGCTCTTCGACAAGGAAGAGCTCCAGATGTTCCAGCGTTCGGAGGAATTTCTCTGGCGCGTGCGCTGCTGGCTGCACTTCATCACCGGGCGCGCCGAGGAGCGGCTCTCCTTCGACCTTCAACGGCAGGTCGCCGCCGCGATCGGCTACACCGGCCGTCGCGGCCAGGCGCCGGTCGAGCGCTTCATGAAGGCCTACTTCCTGATCGCCAAGGATGTCGGCGACCTCACGGCCATCGTCTGCGCGGCGCTGGAAGCGCGCCAGCAGAAGCCGCGCGCGACGCTCTCGCGGCTGTTCGACACCCTCGCCAAACGCAAACGCGAGCGCTCTCTCGGCCATCGCGACTTCAAGCTGTCGAGCCAGCGCCTCAACGTCGTGGACGACAGCGCCTTCGAGCGCGATCCGGTCAATCTCCTCCGGCTTTACGAAATCGCCAGCCGCGAGCATCTCGCGATCCACCCGGATGCGAGCCGGCTGGTGACGCAGTCGCTCAGGCTGGTGACGCCGGGCCTGCGCAACGACCCGGAAGCCAACCGCATCTTCCTCGAGATCCTCACCGCGCGGCGCTCGCCCGAGGTCGTGCTGCGGCGCATGAACGAATCCGGGTTGCTCGGCCGCTTCGTTCCGGATTTCGGCCGGATCGTCGCGATGATGCAGTTCAACATGTATCATCACTACACGGTGGACGAGCACCTGATCCGCGCCATGGGCGTCCTGGCCGAGATCGATGCCGGCGTGCTCGAAGCCGAGCATCCGCTCGCCAACGAGATCATGCCGACCATCGCCAACCGGCGCGCGCTCTATGTCGCGCTGTTCCTGCACGACATCGCCAAGGGCCGGCCGGAGGACCATTCGGTCGCCGGCGCCCGCATCGCCCGCAAGCTCGGGCCCCGTTTCGGGCTCACCAGCGCGCAGACCGAAACCGTGGCCTGGCTGGTCGAACACCATCTCGACATGTCGACCGTCGCGCAGAGCCGCGACCTCGGCGATCCCAAGACGATCGAGAGCTTCGCCGCGACCGTGCAGACGCTGGAACGGCTGAAGCTGCTGCTCATCCTGACGGTCGCCGACATCAAGGCGGTCGGCCCCGGCGTCTGGAACGGCTGGAAGGGGCAATTGCTGCGCACGCTCTACTTCGAGACCGAGCTCGTGCTGGCCGGTGGCCATTCGGCCGTGGAGCGCAAGGCGCGCGTGACCATGAAGCAGGATGCGCTGCGCCAGCGCCTGTCCGACTGGAGCGCGGAGGAGCGCGACGCCTATGTCGCGCGCCACTACCCCGCCTATTGGATCAAGGTCGACCCCGACCGGCAGGAAAAGCACGCCCGCTTCCTGCGCGAGGCCGAGCGGGCGGGCCGCACGACGGCGACCATCGTCGAGACCGACAAGTTCCGCGGCGTGACCGAGCTCACGGTGCTGGCGCCCGATCATCCGCGCCTGCTCGCCATCGTCACCGGCGCCTGCGCGGCGGCCGGCGGCAACATCGTCGACGCCCAGATCTTCACCACCAGCGACGGCCTCGTGCTCGACACCATTTCGGTCTCGCGCGCCTTCGACCGCGACGACGACGAGTTGCGCCGGGCCGAGCGGATCGCCGCCGCCATCGAGCGGGCGCTCAAGGGCGAGATCAAGATCGCCGATCTGGTGGCGCAGCGCCGCGCGCCGCCGCCGCGCGGCCAGACCTTCCAGGTCCAGCCGGAAGTCATCATCGACAACGTGCTCTCGACCCGCCACACCGTGCTGGAGGTTTCCGGCCTCGATAGGCCGGGCCTGCTCTACGATCTCACCACGGCGATCGGAAAGCTGAACCTCAACATCGCCTCGGCCCATATCGCGACCTTCGGCGAGAAGGCCGTCGACGTGTTCTACGTCACCGACCTGACCCATGCGAAGATCGTCTCGACCGGGCGCCAGCTCTCGATCCGCAAGGCGCTGCTCGACGTCTTCAAGCTCGACATCGAGAAGCCCGCTCCGGCCAAGGCGAAAGTGCCAGCCCGCGCTTGATTTAAGGCGCCATAAGGCCGATATCCGGCACGAACCCGGCTGCCGGGCCGATTGGCCCAACCCTGTGAAGGGCCGTGCAGCCAGCCAGCAAAGGGACCTGAAGACACGATGACGCAGAACCCTGCGACGGAAGACCCCAATCTCGAAGCCGCGGCCAACGCAGCCGAGCAGGCCGCGGCCAGCGATGGCACCGAAGCCTTGCTCGCGAAACTGCAGGCCGAGCGGGACGACCTCAAGGACAAGCTGCTGCGCACCCTCGCGGAGATGGAAAACCTGCGCCGCCGCACCGAGCGCGAGATCGCCGACGCCAAGGCCTATGCCGTGACGAGCTTCGCGCGCGACATGCTCGGCTCGTCGGACAATCTGCGGCGGGCGCTGGAAAGCCTGCCGGCCGATGCGATGCATACCGCCAACGCGGCGGCCAAGGCCCTGCATGAAGGCGTCGAGCTGACCGAGCGCGAGCTGCTGAAGACGCTGGAGCGCCACGGCGTGCGCCGCATCGACCCCCAGGGCGAGAAATTCGACCCGAACCTGCACCAGGCGATGTTCGAGGCGCCGGACGCCGCGATCGCCAAGGGCCTGGTCTCGAAGGTCGTGCAGATCGGCTACAAGATTGGCGAGCGCGTCCTTCGTCCCGCGCTGGTCGGCGTCTCGGCCGGCGCGCCGAAAGCGGCGGAGCCGCCTGCCGACGACGCGCCCAAGCACTGACGCCGTGTTCGAGGTTGCCGGCGTCGCCATCTTCGCGCTGACAGGCGCGATCGTCGCAGCCCGCAAAGGGATGGACCCGTTCGGTTTCATCCTGCTCGCGACGGTCACGGGCGTCGGCGGCGGCACGCTGCGCGACGTCCTGCTCGGCAACAGCGCGTTCTGGGTGAACGATCCCTCCGACGTCGCAATCTGCTCCGTCGTGGCGCTCGCGGCCTGGGTCACCGCCTATTTCCGGCCCGGCCTGCTCGAGGGCTGGGCCGGGCGCAAGATTCTGATCTGGGCGGACGCGGCCGGGCTTTCGCTCTTTGCCGTCATCGGCACGTTCAAGGGCTTGTCCGCCGGCGCGCCGGTTCTTTCCGCCGTGGCGCTCGGGGCCATGACCGCGAGCTTCGGCGGCATCCTGCGCGACATCCTGGCCGGCGACCGGCCGATGGTGCTCTGGGGCCGCGACTTCTACGTCACAGCGGCAACGGCCGGCGCAGCGGTCACGGCCCTGCTGATCGGGCTCGGCTTTTCCATGGCCGTGGTCATGCTGGGCGGCCTGTTCACCGCCTTCGGGCTCAGGGCCGGCTCGCTGCTGCGGGGCTGGGCCTTCCCGAACCTGCCCGGGAAGCTGTAAAGCCTCGACTTATCGCATTGTCTTCATGCGACCCGGCATCCGCGTCGCTCGAAAACTCTCGCCTCACGGCTTCGTCACGCGCCTGAGCGTGAGATTGATCCGTCCGCCCTCGGGCAGCAATGTCGAGGATCCCGCGAGGATGCGGTCGATGCCGTGATAGGCCAGCCGCGCCTCGCCACCGAAGAGCAGCACGTCGCCGGAAGCGAGCTTGAGCGAGGTCGTCTTGCCGCCGCGGACCGTGCTCCCGATGCGGAAGATCGCCGCGTCACCGAGCGAGATCGACAGGACCGGGGCGTCGAAATCCTGCTCGTCGCGATCCTGATGCAGGCCCATCTTCGCGCTGCTCGCATAGAAGTTGACGAGACAGGCTTCGGGCGGATGCGGATAGCCGGAAAGCTCGCTCCAGAGGTCGAGCAGGGGCGCCGGCATCATCGGCCAGGGCTCACCCGTCTCGGGATGCTCCGGCTGGTAACGATAGCCGCTGACGTCGGAGACCCAGCCCAGCGGGCCGCAATTGGTCATCCGCACCGAGAAGAGCTTGCCGGTCTTCGGCATGCGGGGCTGGAAGAACGGTGCCTTGCGGGCGACGGCGCGCAATTCCGCCAGCAGCGCCGCCTGTTCCATCGGCGCAAGCTTGCCCGGCCAGTGGACGACGCCCGGTGCGACGGCGACACGGGTCATGGTCAGAGCGCGTCGAGGCCGAGCACGTCGGCCATGGAGTAGAGACCCGGCGCCCGGCCCCTGCCCCAGAGCGCGGCCTTGACCGCGCCCTGCGCGAAGAGGCTGCGATCCTCGGCGACATGGGCCAGTTCGAGCCGCTCACCGATGCCGGCGAAGATCACCTTGTGGTCTCCGACCACCGTGCCGCCGCGCAAGGCGGCAAAGCCGATCGTGCCGGGCTCGCGCGCACCGGTGATGCCGTCGCGCGCCGCGACGCGATGCTGCGCCAGATCGACCGCGCGGCCTTCAGCCGCCGCCTCGCCCAGCAGGACCGCAGTGCCGGAAGGCGCATCGACCTTCATGCGGTGATGCATCTCGACGATCTCGATATCCCAGTCGGTTCCCAGCGTGGCGGCGACCTTGCGTACCAGCGCGGCGAGCAGGTTGACGCCCAGGCTCATATTGCCGGAGCGGATGATCGGCGTGCGCCGGGCAGCCTCGGCCAATTGCGCGAGATGCGTGGGCTCGAGCCCCGTCGTGCCGACGACGTGCAGGATGCCGGCCTCGGCCGCGAGGCCGGCGAAGGCGATGGTCGCTTCCGGAGCGGTGAAATCCAGCACGCCGTCCGCCCTGGCAAAGGCCGCGGCCGCCTCGCTCGTCACCGTGACGCCGAGCGACGGCAGGCCCGCGAGCACGCCGGCATCGGCGCCGATCGCGGCGGAGCCCGGCCGCTCGATCGCCGCCGCCAGCCGGCAGCCTTCCGCCTGATCGATGGCGCGGATCAGCATCCGCCCCATGCGCCCTGCGGCACCGACGACGACGAGACGCATATCACTCATGGCGGGCGGGCTCCGGACTGGTTCGGCGGCAAAGGCGCCATCGCTTGGCCACTACCGCAATAGGCGGATTTCCGCCAGCGGCCACCCGGAAACCACGCAAAGCAAAACGGCCGGGTTGCCCCGGCCGTTCGTCGTCTCAGAAGCGGAAAGCTCAGGCGGCCTGCTGGATGCCCGAGAGCTTCCAGGCGCCACCACGCTCGCGCAGGAAGGTCCAGTATTCCTTGACCTCCTGAGTCTGCGACGGGTTACCGTCCACGACCTGCCCGCTCTTGCGGTCATAGAGCGTATTGATCAGGCTGAAGCGCATCGCGACGGTGGCATAATCGGTGTTGTCTTCGCGCCAGGCCTGCGACAGGTCGCCCTGCAGCAGCTTGACGTCGGACACGCGGTCGGCGACGCCGCGACGGACGTTCTCCGACAGATCCTCGTCGAAATAGCCGAACATCTCCGGCGTGGTGCGCTGGCGCAGCCCGGCCTCGTCCTCGTTCGAATAGGCCGTGTTGATCTCGCCGAGCAGGCGCTCGAAGCTGTTGAAGTCCTCACCGGCGAGCTCGATCGGCTGCGGCTGCACGGCAGCGGCGGACGCGCCACCACCGAAACCGCCCATGCGGGCCGCGGCAGGCTGCGGCTGCGGCGCGTCATAACCCTGCCGGGCATAGGGCGCCCCCGCACCGGCGAGCTGCGGCTCGGACCGGCGGCGGAAGAAGCGGATGGCGAGCATCACGATGCCGGCGATCAGCGCGAGCTGGAGCAGGAAGCCGAACATGCCGGCGAGCGAGGCCAGGCCGCTGAAGAAACCCGAGCCGGAGAGCAGGCCGAACAGGCCGGCGCCGAGCAGACCGGCGCCGATGCCCATCATCATGTTGCGGGCGAAGGACGGGCGGGCAGCCTGCGCCGCGGCGGCACCCGCCGAAGGCCCGGCCATCGACGGCGAGGAGGGATTCGTGCGCTGGAAGGTCTGTGCACCACCCGGCGTCGTGTTCGTCGCAGGCGGTGCGCTGTTGGTGAACGACCCGCGGCTGCCCGAGCTGCGGCCGCCGCCCGGACGGGCTTCGGCAACGAGCGGCACGAGCAACAGGGCCCCGGCTACCAGGGCGACGGCACGTCCACGACGGGCAAACGAAATCAGTGACATTGTTCCTCCCGGAGCCCCCCACGGGCTCTCTTCCAGCCAATATGGAGAGCGATGGCGATCCACGCAAGGCCCCATCCGGCTAACAGACTGAAATCCCTTACTATTTTAAATCAATGCATAATTATTCGTCGTGATGGGCCACGCGTGATAAAATCCGGGGCCGCCTGCGCGATGCCGGGCGCGAGGAGAGAGCCATGACCGGATCCGGACCGAGGCCTCACCGACACAGGATGTTGAGCTGGCTGCTCGCGCTCGCGGTCCTGTTCCTGATCAGCGAAGCGGCTGCGGCCGGGGAGCCGGCCGTCGCGCTCGACCCGCCCCGCCTCGCGCAAGCGCCAGAACCGCTCTGCTTCTGCTGGAATGACGGCCGGAAGATCGCGGAGGGATCGAATTCCTGTATCCGGACCACTCAGGGCCGCCGGCTGGCGACCTGCGGGCGCGTGGTCAACATGATGTCCTGGCAGGTCACCGAAACACCCTGCCCCGAGAGCTGAAGCGAGAGCTTCTTCGCGCAAACAAAAGCGCCGCCGGGATTTCCCGGCGGCGCTTGTTCTTATGGCTCTTGTGGTCTTAGCGACTTCGAGACTGACCTCGTCAGAACGCTCCCAGAACGATCGCCATCATGAACACGAAGGCCGCACCCATGATCCATCGGTCGAGACGTAGCGTGACACTCATCACACCCTCCTCCTGTCATTGACCTGTCGCGGAGGCTAGCAGAACTGACGGGGGCCGCAAGAGGGCGGGACCGTGGCAGGGGTGCGGCGGAGGCTAGATCATCCTTAAGTTTTGCTTAAAGCATTGATTAGCCTTGAGGATAATTCTGCAGACAAATCGTCACACGAGAGCTTTCACGACGCCTTGAGCCGCTCGTCGCAGGTTACGCACCGCGGGGCGGCGGCTGTCCTTCCCGACAACTTGCGAGGCGGCGCGCAGCCTCTCCCGATCCGCCGGTTAACGCCCTTGCGGCCCGGATTAAGACCCGGTTCACCACCTTGGCAAAGTTAACCCGGCTGTGGCGGCCGGGGCGCAGTCGGTTGAGAAACCGTTCATCAAACGCTTCGCATTTGATGCAGATGCGACGCGCAAAACTCGCCCTCATCGCACTCGGACTGGTCGGCGCCGCCGGCCTGGCCGGCTGCGGCAAGTTCCAGAAAGCCCAGCGCGCCGCCTGGCGCGACCAAGCCGAGGCCGCCTGCATGGCGTCGCGCCAGGTGCAGCTGTCGAGCTATGTCAGCCTGCGCGGCAGCGCCATCGACGGCCCCGGAATCTGCGGCATGCAGCAGCCGCTCAAGGTCACGGCCCTGCAGAACGGCAGCGTCAGCCTGAAGAGTCCCGCCCTGCTCGCCTGCCCGGTCGTCGCGACCACCGATCAATGGTTCGCCGAGGTCGTGCAGCCCGCCGCGATGAACATTCTCGGCGCGCAGGTCATCGAGATTCGCGCTGGCTCCTATTCCTGCCGCGCCATGAACAACGGCACCTATACGACGCGCACCTCGGAGCATGCCTATGGCAACGCCGTCGACGTCTTCTCCTTCCGGCTGAACGACAACCGGGTCGTGACGGTCAAGGACGGCTGGCGCGGCTCGCCCGAGGAGCAGAATTTCCTGCGTGAGATCTTCGTCGGCGCCTGCACCTATTTCGGCACGGTGCTCGGCCCCGGCGCCGACCCGATGCATTACGACCATCTCCATATCGACCTCGCCCGCCATTCGAAGGGGCGGCATGTCTGCAAGCCGATCATCAAGTACACGCCGAACTACAACCTGCCGCCGCCGGACCCGGCCCGGCCCTATTCCTCGGCGCAGAGCGCCCCGGCCCCCACCTCGCCCCGCGGCGGCACGCCGGCCGCCACCGCCTATGCGGCGGGACCGCTGCTGCGCCAGCCGAACGAGAGCCTTCGTCCGCCCGGCGCGGTGCAGGGCGGCTATCCGGTCGCGAACAACGGGCGGGGCCAGGACCACAGCCTCGATGCGCAGCAGCGCTTCCTGGAGCAGTACGACGCGCGCCAGCGCCAGGGGCGTTTCCAGCCGCAGCCGCTGCCGAGCGAGGCGCGCGGGCCGCTGGCGCTGCCCGGCGCGGTCGAGCCCTCGGAGGAAGAGACCGTCTTCGGCGATGGCGGCGGCTCCGGCGTCATGGACCAGCAGGGCTCGGAGGAGGCATTGCCGATCAGCCCCCAGCGCGATCCCTTCGCCTACAGCTCCGGGCGCACGCCGACGCGGCGCTGAGCCTGCCCCTCAGCGCGAGACCAGCACCTGCCGGCATTCGGGCGGCAAGGCATCCAGCGACATCGGCGGCTTGGGCTTCGGTTTCGGCCCCGGCTTCGGCTTGGGCGGATTGAAGATCGCCTGATACTGGCGCTCGACCCAGCCATTCAGCTCGGCCCCGCAGCCATCGCCGAAATTCGGCGGTTCCTGGCCCTGGCAACTCGCCATGCCGGCCGGACAGGCCATGCGGATGTGGAAATGGTAGTTGTGGCCCCAGATCGGCCGCACCTTTTCCAGCCAGCTCTTGTCGGCCCCGGCCTCGCGGCAGAGCGCGACCTTCAGTGCCGGATTGACGAAGATGCGCTCGACGCGCGGCTCGGCCGCGACCGTCCGGATCAGACGGGTATGGGCCGGCGTCCAGTTCTGCGGGTCGACATCGCGCCAGTCGGAGCGCGCCATGTTGACGGCCGGCATGTTCTCGCGCTGCTCGCGGTCGAGCCTCCCCTTCGGCATCGGCGTCAGCCAGACATCGGCATCGAGCCCGATCTGATGGGAGGCGTGGCCGGTGAGCATCGGGCCGCCACGCGGCTGCGACATGTCACCGACGAGAAGCCCCGGCCAGCCGGTGATGCGCGGCACGTCGCGGGCGAGCTTCTCCAGATAGTCGATCAGGACCGGATGGCCCCAGTTGCGGTTGCGATTGAGCCGCATCACCTGCCAGCTCGGCCCGTCGACCGGCAGCGCCTCGCCGCCGGCGAGGCAGCCGCGGGCATAGGAGCCGATGGCGCGCGCCGCCATGCTCGCCGGCGTCGTCTTCTGGCCGAAAAGCGCGCGGGCAGCGTCGGGAAAGGCAGCGATGTTGGCCGCCCTCGTCTTCGCCTCCTGATCGGCGGTCGACTGTGCGAGTCCCGCGGCCGGGACAAGGGCCAGCGAGGCGAGAAGGGCGGCGATTCGTATAGTGCTGCGCATCGCGGCAGAATCATCGCGGCTGTCGGCGGCGGTCAAGCGGAACGGCTGGACAAGCGGCGCGACCGATTGCAGCCTTGGGGCCAGGCGACACAGGGCGCCCCTTCAGGGAGGATCATCGATGACGGCCAAGATCGACCGCCGCGCAGTTCTTGCCGGCGCGGGCGCGCTCCTCGCGGCACCATCCGCCGGCTCGGCACAGCAAGCCTGGCCGCAGGGACGAGTGATCAAGCTCGTCGTGCCGTTCACGCCGGGCGGCGCCACCGACGTGCTCGGCCGGCTCGTCGCCGACAAGCTCGGCCAGAGCTGGAAGACCAATATCGTCGTCGAGAACCGGCCCGGCGCCGGCAGCAATATCGGCACCGAAGCCGTGGCCAAGGCCGAGCCCAACGGCGACACGTTGCTGATCGTCTCCGTCGGGCTGGCGACGAACCAGTACCTCTACGCCAAGGTCAACTACGACCCGGTCAAGGATTTCGCGCCGATCACCATGGTCGCGCTCGTGCCCAACCTGCTCGTCGTCAACAACCAGCTCCCGGTGAAGGACGTCGCCGAACTCGTCGCCTATGCCAAGGCCAATCCGGGCAAGCTGACCTATGCCTCGTCGGGCGTCGGCACCTCGCTGCACCTGTCCGGCGAGCTCTTCCAAAAGCTCACAGGGACGAAGATGGTCCATGTTCCCTATCGCGGCTCCTCCCAGGCCATCCAGGACCTGATCGGCGGCCGGGTCGACCTGATCTTCGACAACATCACCTCGGCCCTGCCGCAGGCGAAGTCCGGCGCCATCCGCGGGCTCGGCGTGACGACGGCCAAGCGGGCGCCGACGGCGCCGGAATTCCCGCCCATCGCCGAAACGGTCCCAGGCTTCGACGTCTCCTCCTGGTTCGCGCTGTTCGCACCGGCCAAGACTCCGCCGGAGATCATCGCCAAGATCCAGGCGGACACCAAGGCCGGCATCGCCGACCCGGCGCTCAAGGCGAAGATGGACGCGCTCGCGGCGGAGCCGGGCGGCTGGACCTCCGACGAACTCGGCGCCTTCCTGCGCTCCGAAATGAAAAAATGGGGCGACCTGATCAAGGAAGCCGGCATCAAGGCGGATTGAGGCCGCGCCAGCTCCTGCGGAACCCAGCGTTTCCGGACGGCGTTTCCCGCTGGACCGCGCCCCGCCGGGGCGCTGACCTAAGGGAGTTCGCCATGTCCACCGTCCTGATCGTCCTGCTCGTGATCCTGCTGCTCGGCGGCGGCGGGTATTTTGGCCATCGCAGCTACGGCCCCGCCGGGCTGGGCGGTGTGCTCGGCTTTGTCCTCGTCCTCGTTCTGATCCTGTGGCTGCTCGGTGCCATCGGCGGCGCGCCGGTGGCATGAGCATGCATCCGAGCGGTCGACACGCCCGGCGGCCCGAATATCAGGCGCGGTTGTCCCAGACGGCGACAGCCGCGGCCAGATCCTCGAGCGCGACGCCGACCGACTTGAACAGCGTGATGCCGCCGCCCTCGACCCGGCCGGCGATCCGGCCATGGCAGAGATCGGCAAGCGTGCCGGCGATCTTGTCGGCGCTGTAGCTGCCCTCCGCGATCGCGACGGCGACATCGCCGCCTTCGTCGATCGCCTTGCTCGAATCGACCACGACGCGGGCGCGGTGCAGCGCATCGGCATCGGCCTCGCGCATCTGCATCGTGAAGCCGCCGATGAGGTCGAGATGGGCCTCGCGCTTGAGCCAGTGACCGTGGATCAGCGGCTCGGACGCGTTGGTGGCGCAGGAGATGATGTCGGCCGTGCGCGCCTCGCCCTCAAGATCGGTCGTGGCACGGGCGGCGATGCCGTCCTTCGCCAATTCGGCGACGGTGGCCTCGGCAGCTTCCGGCCTGCGGGCCCAGATCGCGATCTCGGTCAGCGGACGGACGGAGCGATGCGCCTTGATGATGAAGGGCGCGAGCGCGCCGGCGCCCACCATCAGCATGTGGCTGGCTTCGGGATTGGACATGTAGCGCGAGGCGAGCGCCGAGGCCGCGGCCGTGCGCCAGGTCGTCAGGCGGTTGCCGTCCATCACCGCGAGGGGCTTGCCGGTGGCGCCGTCCATCAGCAGATAGGCGCCCATGACGCCCGGTAGGTTGCGCTTGCCGTTGCCGAAGAAGACCGAGACGATCTTCGTGCCGATATAGGGCTTGTCGACGTTGGGCCCGCTCCAGGCCGGCATGGTCAGCAGGATGGCGTTTTCCTCGTCCGGCCGCTCGATCGCATACTGGCCGCGCTTGGGGGCGACGACCTCGCTGCGGAAGGCCTCGTCGAGGACATCGATCAGGGCAGGATAGCTCAGGGCCGCGTCGATCTCGGCCAGGTCGAAAAGGCGCATCAATTCCGTCCGCTGGTCAGGGCAGGCAGGGCCGAGTCGGGAACCGCGGAGCGCAGGGCCTGCGTCTCCGCGCGCAGAACCTCGGCCTCGCGGCGGTTGCGGCGGGCCGCCCTGCGATATTTGCTCTGGGCAAGCCAGGCGGCGAAGCCGCCGATGAGGACACCGACGAAGATCGCCGCCAGCACCACCGCGAACAGCGGCAGCTCGTAGGACAACGTCGGCAGGTCGCGGCTGAACGGATCGAGCGAGACCCGCACCGGCGCGCGGTTCGCAATCGAGAACAGCACGACCAGCAATGCGACCGGGACCAGAACCAACGCCTTGAGAAAGGCCTTCATCACGTTCTCCGTGCGGCAGGAGCTTTCGATCAGGCCTTGCCGTTGAGGCGCAGCCGCAGCTCCTTGCCCGTCTTGAAGACGGGGACGAACTTCTCCTCGACCTCCACCGCATCGCCCGTGCGGGGATTGCGGCCGACGCGTGCCGAGCGCGCCTTGCGCGAAAAGGCACCGAAGCCGCGCAGCTCCACCCTGTCGCCGCGTTCGAGAGCTTTCACGATCTCGTCCAGGATGGCCGAGACGATGTTCTCGATATCGCGCTGATAAAGGTGGGTGTTCTGATCAGCGATCCGCTGAACGAGTTCGGACTTAATCATCGCCAGAGTATAACCATTTGTATCAACATCATTTTTCAGCGGCAGGCTGCCAGAGCGCCAAGGGCGCGTCAAGCCGCAAGCCGACCGGCTGGTCCGCCGCCCGCGCGATCGTCGCGGCAAGCGCCTCCAGCCCGGCGCCACGCGCCATCGCTTCGGCGAAACTCCACAGGCCGAAGGTGGAGGATTCGCTGCGGCGGCGCCAGTCGCGGACCCTGAGATCCTTGGCGACGCCCTTTTCGCGCTCAAGCCAGGCGATGGCCTCCGGCTCTCCGCCGATCTGGTCGACCAGCTTCAGCCCCAGCGCCTGCCGGCCGGAATGGACACGCCCGTCCGAAACGGACACGACCTCGCCCTCGGCGAGATGACGGCGATCGCGCACCATGTCCTTGAACCAGGCATAGTTGTCGTTGACGACGCGCTGGAGCGCCTCGCGCGCCTCGGGCGAGGTCGGCTCGAAGCCATTGGGGGCCGCCTTGAGCGGGCTTGACTTGATCGCCTCGACCTTGACGCCGACCGTGTCGAGCAGGTGCGAAACGTTGGGGAACTGGAAAAGAACGCCGATCGAGCCGACGAGCGAGGTCTGGCGCGCGACGATGCGGTCCGCCCCCATCGCGGCGATGTAGCCCCCGGAGGCGGCGACGCCGTCGACCACGGTGACCAGCGGCTTCTTGGCTGCGAGCTGGCGCAGCGCCGTGTGGAGCGCTTCCGAACCCGAGGTCGTGCCGCCGGGGCTGTCCACGCGCAGCACGACGGCCGAAACAGCCCTGCTGTCTTCGACGGACTTGATCAGGTCGAGCGTGCGGCGATCACCGGAGATGAAGCCGGACACGGTGATGCGGGCGATATGCGCGCTCGACAGGCTCGCGGGGGCATCGCCCTTCCAGGCCAGCCCTGCGACCACCGCGGCCACGATCACGCCGAGCACGGCAAGGACGCGCCAGAGCGTCAGCTTGCGGCGCAAGCTGCGGCGATCGGCGAGCAGGTCGGCATCCGACGACATGAGGTTACTCCTGGCAGCTGCGGTCCGTGATGTAGACCCGCCGTGCCGGCCGGGCAAGGCGCCTCAGGCCGCGACCGGGGCGCGCGCCCGATCCAGCGCCAGCAGCGCAAGGCCGCTGGCGACCGAACGGAAGGCGTCGCCGATATGCACCTTGCCGGCGCCGAAGCGGCGGTCGAACAGGCGGCGCACGGCCGGGACATAGGAGGTTCCGCCGGTCATGAAGACCGCCTCGATGCGATCGCCACTGAGCCCGGCCTCGGCCAGAGCGCGGTCGAGCGCAGCCTCGATCGCGCCGACATCCTCGGCGATCCAGCGCTCGAAATCGCTCCGGCGGATCGGTTTCTCGATGGTGACACCCATCTGGCTGAAGCTCAGCGTCGTGGTCTCGTGGTCGGAGAGCGCAACCTTGGTGGCCGAGACGGCGCGATAGAGCTCGTAACCGAGATCATATTCGATGACCGTCAGCAGATCCTCGAGCTTGCCCGGCTCGACCGCCTCGCGGATCAGCGCGTTGAGCTCGGCCATGGTCTCGCGGCTCTTCATCAGCGAGAGCTTGTGCCATTGCGCGAAAGCGGCGTGGTAATGGGCGGGCACCGGCAGGAGCTTGTCGAAGGAGCGGTATTCCGTGCCCTTCCCCAGCGCCGGCGAGACCGCATGCTCGATGATGCGGTAGTCGAACGTGTCGCCGGCGACGCCGACACCGGCATGGGAGAGCGGTATCGCCTCCAGCCCGCCATTGCGGCCGGGCTCGAAGCGCATCACCGAGAAGTCGCTGGTGCCGCCGCCGAAGTCGGCGACAAGCATGGTCTGAGGCTCCTTCAGATCGCGCGCATACCAATAGGCGGCGCCGAGCGGCTCATAGGCGAAATCGACCTGTTTCATCCCGGCCTTGCCATAGGAGCCCTTCAGGCGGCCGACTGCCAGCTCCTCGTCGGGCCGCTCGCCGGCGAAGACGACCGGGCGGCCGGAGACCAGCGGCAGTGCGTCATGGCCGTCGAGGCCGGCGGTGAGATCGGTGAGGAAGACGCCGATCAGATCCTCCAGCCGGAAGAGCTTGCCGAACAGCCGGGTTTCCTGGAAGGCGCGGCTGGAGAGATGGGTCTTCAGCGATTGCAGGAAACGATGCTCGGTCGTCATGCCGAGCGCCATGTCGAGGGCATCCGGCCCGCTGACATGGGTGATGCGGGTCTCGGGAGGTCGCCCCTCGCGCCAGAACATCAGAGCCGAGCGATAGGCGTCGACCGCGCCCTGCTTCGTGGCGAAAGAGCGCGTCATGACCGATCCGTCCGGCCCCGCCAGCGCGACGACGCTGTTGGTGGTGCCGAAGTCGATGCCGATGGCGGCAGGGGTCATGGCGAGCTCCTTTTTTGCCGTGAGTGCGTTGTCATTCCGGGGCTTCGCCTCAACGAAGAACCCGGAACCCATGAACGCGAACCGATTCCAGATTGTGCGGGGAACCCTCTCCCTGAGGGAGAGGGTTCCCCGCACTGTCCGCGTGAACGGAATCCGCGCCGTGTTCGTGGCTTCCGGGCTCGGGCCTTCGGCCCGCCCCGGAATGACAATGTGGTCTCGAAACAAAAGCCCGCGCGGATCGCTCCGCGCGGGCCGAATTCGAAGGCCGGCCGCTTTCGCGGCCGAAGCCTCACTTCTTGTCGGTCGCCTTCTTGAGCGCAGCGCCCAGGATGTCGCCGAGCGAAGCGCCGGAGTCGGACGAACCGAACTGGGCGATCGCCTCCTTCTCCTCGGCCATCTCCAGGGCCTTGATCGAGACCTGGATCTTGCGGGCCTTCTTGTCGAAGAGCACGACGCGGGCATCGACCTTCTCGCCGGCGGCGAAGCGCTCGGGGCGCTGCTCCTGGCGGTCACGGGCAAGCTCGGCGCGCTTGATGAAGGTCATCATGTCGGTGCCGACGATCTTGACGTCGAGACCCGACTCCTTGACCTCGACCACCTCGCAGGTGACGACCTGGCCCTTCTTGAACTCGCCGGCATCCACGAAGGGATCGCCGCCGAGCTGCTTCAGGCCGAGCGAGATGCGCTCCTTCTCGACGTCCACATCGAGAACGACGGCCTGCAGGACGTCGCCCTTCTTGTATTCCTCGATGACCTGCTCGCCCGGACGGTTCCAGTCGAGATCCGAGAGGTGGATCATGCCGTCGATGTCGCCTTCCAGGCCCAGGAACAGACCGAACTCGGTCTTGTTCTTGACCTCGCCCTCGACCGTCGAACCAGCCGGGTGCTGCTCCGCGAAGAGCTCCCACGGGTTGCGCAGGGTCTGCTTGAGGCCGAGCGAGATGCGGCGCTTGACCGGATCGACCTCGAGGATCGCGACGTCGACTTCCTGCGAGGTCGAGACGATCTTGCCGGGGTGGACGTTCTTCTTGGTCCAGGACATCTCGGAGACGTGGATCAGGCCTTCGATGCCCGGCTCCACCTCGACGAACGCGCCGTAGTCCGTGATGTTGGTCACGCGGCCCTTGAGGCGGGTGCCGACCGGGTAACGCTCGGCGATGCCATCCCACGGATCGGCCAGCAGCTGCTTGATGCCGAGCGAGATGCGGTGCGTGTCCTGGTTGATCTTGATGATCTTGACCTTGACCGTCTGGCCGATGGTCACGACCTCGGACGGATGGTTCACGCGGCGCCAAGCCATGTCGGTGACGTGCAGCAGGCCGTCGATGCCGCCGAGGTCAACGAACGCACCGTATTCGGTGATGTTCTTGACGACGCCGTCGATGACCTGGCCCTCTTCGAGCGAGGCGACCAGCTCGGAACGAGCCTCGGCGCGGGTCTCTTCGAGGACGGTGCGGCGCGACACGACGATGTTGCCGCGGCGGCGATCCATCTTGAGGATCTCGAAGGGCTGCGGCTGGCCCATCAGCGGGCCGACGTCGCGGATCGGACGGATGTCGACCTGCGAACGCGGCAGGAAGGCCACGGCGCCGTCGAGATCGACGGTGTAGCCGCCCTTGACGGTGTTGAAGATCATGCCGGTGACCTTCTCGCGGGCCTCGAAGGCCTTCTCGAGCTTGACCCAGCTCTCTTCGCGGCGAGCCTTATCGCGCGAGATGACGGCTTCGCCGAGCGCGTTCTCGATCCGGTCGAGATAAACCTCGACCTCGTCGCCGACGTTCAGCTCCTGCTCCCGGCCGGGGCCGGTGAATTCCTTGAGCGCGACGCGCCCTTCCGTCTTCAGGCCGACGTCGATGATCGCCATATCCTTCTCGATGGCGACGACCTTGCCCTTGATGACGGTACCTTCCATCGCCTCATTGCGGGCGAAGGACTCTTCGAGCAGGGCGGCGAAATCCTCGCGACCCGCGCTATAGCTCTCAACTGCAGACATGTAATCTCCTGGGAGCCGGCCGCGTATCCCGCGGATGTCCGGCGTGGCGCCGTGGTTGGTGCTGCATTCCGGATCGCCGCCGTCGGCCCCCCCTTTCGGAGGAATCCGGCCCCGACGTATCGGGACAGGAGGCACCTTGGCCGCCGGCTCGGTCCGCATCCCAGGGGTCGGGTCCAGCACGAAACGGGAGCAAGCCTCGAAGGCCGCCCCCGGCGCATGATCGATCACGGCCCTTCGGACAAGCGCGATGTAATGCACTCTTGCCGCGAGGGCAAGCTTTCCACCGCTTCCCCAAGGTCTCCGGCCGTGCCAGTCTGCCGGTTCGCAGATCGGCACGAAGGGAGCGCCGCATGGGCTGGGTCATTCTCGGGCTGATCGTAGCCCTCGTCGTCTACGGGATCATGACCTATAACGGGCTCGTCGCGATGCGGCAGCGCGTCAACCAGGCCTTCGCCGACATCGACGTCCAGCTCAAGCAACGCCATGACCTGATCCCGAACCTCATCGAGACGGTGAAGGGCTATGCGACCCACGAGAAATCGACCCTCGACGCCGTGATCGCCGCCCGCAACGCCGCGCAAGGCGCGACCGGCGTGCACGACAAGGCGGCGGCCGAGCAGCAGCTCTCGGGCGCGGTCGGGCGGTTGCTGGCGCTCGGCGAGGCCTATCCGGACCTCAAGGCCAGCGCCAATTTCCAGCAGCTCCAGGTCGATCTCGGCAATGTCGAGGACAAGCTCGCGGCGGCGCGGCGTTTCTTCAACAATGCGGTCGGCGAGTTCAACGCCGCGATCCAGGCCTTCCCGGCCGTGCTGTTCGCGCCGCAGATGGGTTTCACCCAGCGCGAGTTCTTCGATGTCGGACCCGAGACCAGGGCCCAGATCGAAGTCGCGCCCAGCGTGAAGTTCTGACGGCAATACGATCTCGGCAGCGGGAGCGGCTGCGATGGCCCAGGCCTTCGGGCTCTATACGCACCAGCGCAACAACCGGATCAGGTCCAACCTCCTGATCGCCGGGCTCTTCCTGCTGGTCTATCTCACCGCCTGGGGCCTGCTGCTGATCTTCTACGGCTATGGCGGCGTGCCGCGCGGCCGCACGGCCTTCGGCGAGGCGGGCCGGATCTTCCGCTCCTGGTTCCCCCTCATCACCGCCGCGACGATGCTCTGGGTCTTCATCGGCTTCCGCATGAACGTCGCCATGATCGGCGCGGTCACGGGGTCGAAGGGGCTCGCGCGCGAGGACAACCCCAAGCTCTACCGGATGCTGGAGAATCTCTGCATCTCGCGTGGGCTGCCGATGCCGAAGCTCGCGATCATCGAAAGCGATGCTCTCAATGCCTTCGCCAGCGGCGTCAACGACAAGCAGTTCACGGTCAGCGTCACCAGCGGGCTCCTCGCCCAGCTCAACGACGCCGAGGTCGAGGCGGTGCTCGCCCATGAGCTGACCCATATCCGCAACGGCGACGTCCGGCTGATGGTCGTCGCCATTGTGATCGCCGGCGTGATCTCCTTCATCGGCGAGATCGTGTTTCGCGGGTTCGGCCGCAGCCGGATCAGGGTTTCGTCGGACGACGCCAAGAAAGGCAACGCCCTGGCGATCGTGGCCGGCATCGCCGTGATCGCGATCTCCTGGTTCCTGGCGGTGCTGATCCGGTTGTCGCTGTCGCGCTCCCGCGAATATCTCGCCGATGCCGGCGCGGTCGAACTGACCAAGAATCCCGATGCGATGATCTCCGCGCTGCTCAAGATCTCCGGGAGGGCCGATATCGAGGGCATCCCCTCCGGCGTGATGGACATGTGCTTCGAGAACGACCCCGACGACTTCGCCGACCTGTTCTCGACCCACCCTTCCGTGACCAAGCGCGTGCAGGCGCTGGTCGAGACGGCGGGCGGGCGCATGCCGGCGATGCCGCCGCACCCGCCGAAGATCGCCGAGCGCCCCGACCTGCCGACGATGGTCGAGGCTTCCGCCCATCACGACATCGGCCCGGGGCGCGGCCCCTGGCAACGGCCGCCGGCTGGGTAGCCAATCTGCATCGCCCGCAGCGTGGACGATCGCGCGGCCATCGCGATACCTTACCTTAGGTAAGAAGAGGGAGTGACCATGAAAGCGATGCTCGTGATCGGGCTGGGTCTTTCTGCCCTAATGGCGGGAGTTCAGATCGCCGCAGCGCAGGAAGGATGCCGCGCCTCGCGGAGTTCATGCTCGCAGCTCCACGCATCCTGCGAGCAGAAGTGCCAGTCAGGCAACAATCCCAGCGCCTGCGTCGCACGCCTCTGCTCCGTGCCCTTGAGCGGGTGCAAGAGCAACGGCGTCTGGAAATCCGTGGCCAGTCCGAGCTGCTGGAAGACCAACGACCGGAGCTAAAGGCTCAACGTCCGTCCCGCGCCCATTCGAGCGCTTCCTCCAGGCGGTCGTCGCCCCAGAACGACTCGCCGTCGCCCGCGACGAAGAAGGGCGCGCCGAAGATGCCGATCGACTTGGCGTACTCGATCTCGGCGCGCAACCGCCCCCTGATCTCTTCGCTGCGCGACAGCGGGATGGCGACGTTGGGCTCGCTGCCCGCCGCCTTGAGCGCGGCGGCCTGAACCGCCTCGTCGGCGATGTTGCGCCCCTCGCAGAACTGAGCCTTGAAGAGCGCCTTCGAGAAGGAGGGCGTCCAGCCGCCTTCGCGCCCGGCCAGGGCAAGCCGCGCGGCCGTCAGCGAATTCTGGGGAAAATTGTCCGGCTTGACGAAGCTGAGGCCCTGGCGCCGCGCGCGCCGGGCCGTATCGCGCCACATATAGCGGCCCTTGCTGGGATAGAGGGCGAAGGGAGAGGTGTTCCAGCCCTGAGCGGCGAAGATCGGTCCGAGCAGAAAGGGGCGCCAGCGCAACGCGACGCCCGCCTCCTCGGCCAGTTTCTCGATTCTGAGAGCGCTCAGGCAGGAATAGGGCGACGCGAACTCATACCAAAAGTCCAAAACGGGACGATTAGGCATTCAGCCTCCGAACAGGTCGTCATCTCGTGTCGCGCACCGGCGAGCCTGCGCCCTTCGGAGCACGACCGCAAGCACCCGCAAGGGCGCTCACAGGGAAGGGGCCGACGCCATCGCCACGCCGATCCATCACAGGACGACGCGGGATCGATCAGAAGGTTCCGATTGCTTCGCCCCGAGTGCTGCGATAGTGCGCCATTGCGTCCGAAACGCGGCCTGAGGGCCGCCAGCAGGAAATGAACAGATGGCTGACAGCAGCGTGAAGAAGGTCGTTCTCGCCTATTCCGGCGGACTCGACACCTCGATCATCCTCAAATGGCTGCAGACCACCTATCGATGCGAGGTCGTGACCTTCACCGCCGATCTAGGCCAGGGCGAGGAGCTCGGCCCGGCGCGCGACAAGGCGCTGCTCCTCGGCATCAAGCCCGAGAACATCTTCATCGAGGATCTGCGCGAGGAATTCGTGCGCGACTACGTCTTCCCGATGTTCCGCGCCAACGCCGCCTATGAGGGCGTCTATCTGCTCGGCACCTCGATCGCGCGTCCGCTGATCGCCAAGAAGCTGATCGAGATCGCCGAGAAGACCGGCGCCGACGCCGTCTCGCATGGCGCGACCGGCAAGGGCAACGATCAGGTCCGCTTCGAGCTGACGGCCTATGCGCTCAAGCCCGACGTCGTGGTGATCGCGCCCTGGCGCGAATGGGACCTGCGCTCGCGCGAGCAACTCATCGCCTTCGCCGAGCAGCACCAGATCCCGATCGCCAAGAACAAGCGCGGCGAAGCGCCCTTCTCCGTCGACGCCAACCTGCTGCACGCCTCCTCGGAAGGCCGCGTGCTGGAGGACCCGGCGGTCGAGGTGCCGGATTACGTCTATTCGCGCACGATCTCGCCGGAAGACGCGCCGGACAAACCGACGATCGTCACGGTCTCCTTCGAGAAGGGCGACGCGGTCGCGATCGACGGCGTAAAGCTCTCGCCTGCGACGCTGCTCGCCAAGCTCAACGATCTCGGCCGCGACAACGGCATCGGCCGGCTCGACCTCGTCGAGAACCGCTTCGTCGGCATGAAGAGCCGCGGCATGTACGAGACGCCCGGCGGCACGATCCTGCATGCGGCGCATCGCGCCATCGAGTCGATCACGCTCGACCGCGGCGCGGCGCATCTCAAGGACCAGATCATGCCGCAATATGCCGAGCTGATCTATAACGGCTTCTGGTTCTCGCCGGAGCGCGAGATGCTGCAGGCGCTGATCGACAAGAGCCAGGAATTCGTCACCGGCGACGTCCGCCTGAAGCTCTACAAGGGCGGCGTCCATGTCATCGGCCGGTCGAGCGATTATTCGCTCTACGACCAGGACCTCGTCACCTTCGAGGAGGGCGCCGTGGCCTATGACCACCGCGACGCCGCCGGCTTCATCAAGCTCAACGCGCTGCGCCTGCGCACGCTCGGCCAGCGCAAGAAGAAGCTGGGGCTGTAAGCCCGTTCATCGGGGCGTTGAAGAGTGTCATCCCGCACGCGTTGCAGCACGAAGTGCTGCGGCGCAGATGCGGGATCGCCACCCGATAAGGCCTCCAATCACCCGGCGAGGTCAGACCACGCCGGGTTTTCCTTTTCGATCAGCGCGATCTTCCAGGCACGGCGCCATGTCTTGAGAACCTTCTCGCGCGCGATCGCCTGGTTGGGCTCGTCGAAGGTCTCGACATAAACCAGCTTGTCGATGTTGTAGCGGGTGCCGTGTCCCATGATCGCGTGGCTCTTGTGCTAGGCGGTGCGGCGTTCGAGATCGCTGGTGATGCCGATATAGAGCGGGCCGTCCTTGCGCGTCGCGAGAATATAGACCGCGTAGATGCGGGCGGTCATCGCAGCTCCGGCACGGAAGGCGGAGTTCTATTCTGCCGACGGTCCCGTGTCTGCGCAGCGGCACTGCGCGCCGCAGCGCGCACGGGATGACACGCGGCATGCCCTCTGCCACGCGAGCCGGTGAGCGCCTCAAGGCTCGTCGATGACTTCGGTCGAAGGACGGTCATGGCCGTCGGCGAGTTCCTCGTGCCACTGGCCGTCCTTGTCCTGATAGATGATGCCGTCGGTCTGGCCGGCGACCGTCTGGCGGGTCGCGGCCCGCGTGGCGGCTTTCAGCGCCGCGTCATGCGAGCGAAAAGTCTCCGACAGCGCGCCCCCGACCTTGTAGGCCCAGCCGCCGTCGTGCTCGACGATCTCGTACCTGACCATGGCCATCGCATCCTCCTTTGGGTCGGGAGGAGAACAATGAGCCTGCCGCGAGGTTCCGTCTATTCCCCGTTGCCGCTATCAGCGGCGCGCAGGCCGTCGAGCGCGGGCATCGAGGTGATGTGGTAGCCGGCATCGACGTGGTGAATATCGCCGGTCACGCCGCCCGACAGGTCCGAAAGATAGTACAGCGCCGAGCCGCCGATCTCATCGAGCGAGACCGATTTGCGCAACGGCGAATTGGCCCGCTGCCAGGACAGCATCGCCCGCGCATCCGAGATGCCGGCGCCGGCCAGCGTCCTGACGGGTCCGGGCGAGAGTGCGTTCACGCGGATGCCTCGCGGACCGTAATCGCCGGCGAGGTAGCGCACGCTCGCCTCGAGCGCCGCCTTGGCCACGCCCATGACGTTGTAGTTCGGCATGATCCGGGTCGAGCCGCCATAGGTCAGGGTCAGCATGCTGCCTCCCTTCGGCATGCGCTCGGCGGCACGCCGCGCGATCTCCGTGAAGGAGAAGCAGGAGATCACCATGGTGCGCGAGAAGTTCTCGCGGGAGGTGTCCGCATAGAGGCCCTTGAGCTCGTTCTTGTCCGAGAAGCCGATGGCGTGGACGACGAAGTCGAGCGTGTTGCGCTCCGGGTCGCCGCCCCAGGCCTCGTCGAGCGCGGCGAAGGTCGCATCGACCGAGGCGATGTCCTCGACATCGCAGGGGATCACCAGATTCGAACCGAGGCTCTCGGCCAGCGGCCGCACGCGCTTGCCGAGCGCATCGCCCTGATAGGTGAAGGCGACCTCCGCACCATGGGCGTGAAGCATGCGGGCGATGCCCCAGGCGATAGAGTTCTGGTTGGCGACGCCCATGATGAGGCCGCGCTTGTTATGCATCAGCGGGAGCATGGCACACTCTGAAAGGGAGTTTCAGGATCAAGTCCGAAGGCGGGAAAACGGAGGAGGACGCTCAGCCACTCTGGCTCATCAAACCTGAACGGGACACGATGAAGGCACGGAGCAGGCAGCACTAGGATCTCAACACTGCCGCGGCCGTGGCCTTCGATGTCGCGACGGGCACGATCTCGAAGCGGGCGAGGTCGCTCCAGCGCAGGACCCATTCCTGCAGCAAGGCGATATCGTCGCATTCCATGATCTGGAAACAGCGTCCCAGATCGGCGGCGACCCAGCTTTCGACATAGCGCACACCCTCCGGCGCCATCCGCCCGCGTTCCTGGAAGCGGGCGTAGACGTCCTTCACGCGGGCCTGATCGAAATGCTCGATCACCATGAAAAGCATGGCCGCCCTCAGGCCTCCAGGCGCTTCATCACGATGGTGGCGTTGGTGCCGCCGAAGCCGAAGGAGTTGGAAAGCACGCAGCCGAGGCCGGCATTGTCGATGCGCTTGCGCACGATCGGCATGTCGGCGAAGGCCGGATCGAGCTCCTCGATATGGGCGCTCTCGCAGATGAAGTCGTTGTTGAGCATGAGCAGCGAGTAGATCGCCTCCTGCACGCCGGTCGCGCCGAGCGAGTGGCCGGTGAGCGACTTGGTGGCGGAGATCGGCGGCGCCTTGTCGCCGGCGCCGAAGACCTCGCGGATCGCCTCGATCTCCTTGCCGTCGCCGACCGGGGTCGAGGTGCCATGCGGGTTGATGTAGTCGACCTTGGCGTTCACGCCCTGCAGCGCCATGCGCATGCAGCGCACCGCGCCCTCGCCCGACGGGGCGACCATGTCGTAGCCGTCCGAGGTCGCACCATAGCCGACGACCTCGCCATAGATCTTGGCGCCGCGCGCCTTGGCGTGCTCCAGCTCCTCCAGCACGACGACGCCGGCGCCGCCGGCGATGACGAAGCCGTCGCGCCGGGCGTCATAGGCGCGCGAGGCGCGGGACGGCGTCTCGTTGAAGTCCGAGGACATCGCGCCCATGGCATCGAAGAGGACGGAAAGCGTCCAGTCCAGCTCCTCGCAGCCGCCGGCGAAGATCACGTCCTGCTTGCCCCACTGGATGAGCTCGTAGGCGTTGCCGATGCAGTGGTTCGAGGTCGCGCAGGCCGAGGAGATCGAATAGTTCACGCCCTTGATCTTGAACCAGGTCGCGAGCGTGGCCGAAGCGGTCGACGACATGCCCTTGGGCACGGCGAAGGGGCCGACCTTCTTGGAGGAGCCGCTCTCGCGCGCCTTGTCATAGGCGTCGATGAGGGCGCGGGTCGAAGGACCGCCCGAGCCCATCACGATGCCGGTGCGCTCGTTGCTGATCTCGCCGGGCTCCAGGCCCGCATCGACGATCGCCTGCTCCATCGCCACCTGGTTCCAGGCCGAGCCGCCGCCGTGGAAGCGCATGGCGCGCCGGTCGAGCACGCTCGCGGGGTCCAGCGACGGCACGCCGGCAACCTGGCTGCGGAAGCCGTGCGCGGCGAATTCGGTGACGTGGGTGATCCCGGACTTCGCCTCGCGCAGCGAGGCCAGAACCTCCTGCGTGTTGTTGCCGATGGACGAGACGATGCCCATCCCGGTGACCACGACGCGTCTCATGCTCGGTTCTCTCCAGCTATCAGCGGCGGCAGGGCGAGCCTCACCGCGTCCGGATTTCTATCGCGCAAATGGACCGCGCAGCCGAAGCGCGCAAGGCCGTGGCGCGTTTTTCCTCAGGCGGTTTCCGGCTTGAACAAGCCGACACGCATATCGCTGACCGTATAGATACGCTTGCCGTCGGCTTCGAGCCAGCCATCGGCGATGCCGAGCACGAGCTTCGACTTGAAGACGCGCTTGAAATCGACGCCGTAGACGACCTTCCTGACACTCGGCAGCACCTGATCGGCGAACTTCACCTCGCCCACGCCCAGCGCACGGCCACGGCCGGGCAGGCCGAGCCAGCCGAGGAAGAAGCCGGTCAGCTGCCAGAGCGCATCGAGGCCGAGGCAGCCCGGCATCACCGGATCGCCCTTGAAATGGCAGTCGAAGAACCAGAGGTCGGGCTTGATGTCGAATTCGGCGCGCACGAGTCCCTTACCGTGCTCGCCGCCCTCCTCGGCAATCTGGGTGATGCGGTCGAACATCAGCATGGGCGGCAGCGGCAGCTGCGCGTTGCCCGGCCCGAACAGCTCCCCGCGGCCACAGGCGAGGATCTCCTCGTAGCTGAAAGACGACTGACGCTGCATACCCGCTCCGCTCCTTTGTGCCGGCCGGATTCGACCCGCTTGTTCTCCGATGTGCCTAACACGCCGGGAACCGGAAACGAAAGGGCGCAAGCGCTCCCTTCCCTGCCCCAGCGTCAAAAACCGCCGCGACAGTGCTCCAGATCAATGACAGGCGCCAGGCAGCGCCGAAAAACCGGCGCGCGCTTGCGACGGCAGAGCCGAGGCCCTACATTTCTTGGGATGATTTCAATCTGCAGGCGGAGCCTCGGGCGTCCGTTTCACGAAGGGGCACGAGCAGGGGCATGAGCGATCCGACCTCCCAGAACCAGGGCGACGGGTCAGTCGTGCGGCTAGGCTGTCCCTTCCATGACGTCCGCCAGAAGCTCCGGCGCGTCGGCCTGCGCCCGACCCGCCAGCGCGTCTCGCTCGGCTGGGTTCTCTTCGCCAAGGGACAGCGCCATGTCAGCGCCGAAATGCTCTACGAAGAGGCGATGAAGGAGCGCATCCCGGTCTCGCTCGCGACGATCTACAACACGCTGCGCCAGTTCACTGAGGCGGGCCTTCTGCGCGAGCTGACTCTCGATGGCGCCAAGGCCTATTTCGACACCGCCGATCACGATCACCATCATTTCGTCGTCGATGGCGAAAACCGGGTGATCGACATCCCGGCCGAGGCGATCGACGTCGCCAGCCTGCCGACGCCGCCCGAAGGCTACGAGATCGCCCGTGTCGATGTCGTGGTCCGGCTGCGCAAGATCGACGGCTGAGCCGCGCTTTTCCCCGAAAGGCCAAGGACGATGCGTTTTTCCGGCACCCTGATCTCACGGCGGGCCTTCGCCGGACTGACGCTCGCGGCGGCCCTGCCCGCCATCCCCGCTGTCGCGGCACCGCGCAGCCTGAGCGGGACCGTCTCCTTCCGCGAGCGCATGATGCTTCCGCCGAGCGCCGTGGTCGAGGTCAAGCTTCTCGATGTTTCGCTGGCCGACGCCCCGGCGCGGACCATCGCCCAGACCCGAATCTCCGGACGGCGCGTCCCCACGCCCTGGACGCTGCGCTTCGACTCGCGCCGGATCGATCCGCAGCGCAGCTACGCATTGCAGGCCCGCATCCTCGACGGTGAGCGGCTGCTCTTCACCACCACAGAACGGCACAGCGTCTTCGCGGGCGGCCCCGACAACACCGATCTCTGGGTCCAGCGCGTGCCGGGACAGGATCAGCCGGCGGCGCGCGCCGCCTCCCCGGTCGGCAGCTGGCAGCTCGCCAGCTTCGGCGGCACCGAGACGCCGGCAGCGATCGTGACCACGCTTGCCATCGCGGCCGACGGCAAGGTCTCCGGTCGCGGCGGCTGCAATGGCTTCGGCGGCAGCGCGACCATCCAGGGCCGGGTGATCCGGTTCTCGCGGATGGTGTCGACGATGATGGCCTGCGAGCCGGACAAGATGGCTCAGGAGCAGCGCTTCCTCAAAACCCTCGAACGGGTGCATCGCTGGACCATCCAGCGCGGCACGGGTCGGCTCGCCCTGCTCGATCGCGGCGGCCGCCCGCTGATGACGCTGACGGCGCAGTAGCGCGCCTCAGTCGACCTTCTCGTTCGGATAGACGCCCCAGAGTCGCTCCTGGCGGATGAAGCCGTTGATGTTGCCGACGCTGATCCGGCACCAGGAATTGGCGCAGGACGCCACATTGGTCACGACTCCCGGCTGGAGACGGGCGACGACGACCGCGTCCTCGGATGCGGCGCCCCGCATCGGAAAGACCTCGTCCTTGTTACGGGACCAGGGCGCGACGAGCGCCGTGCGGCGGCCGGACAGCAGGCTGTGCAGCACCCAGCCCTCGGTTCCGTCGGCATCGCGCACCCGGCGCCAGGTCTCGAATTCCGCCGTCACCTCGACCGGCAGCCCGGCGCGCTGATAGACCCAGCGCGTGCGATGTTCCTTCGACGGTCCTTCGCGCAGATTCACCCGGTCCGTCTTCAGGCTGACATAGCGCGGCACGGGCAGGCCGGTGACGGAGCCCGCCTGCATGTCCTGCGCGGCGGCGGCGAGCGACGAGCCGATGAGGAGGATGCCCGCCAGGGCCAATTGGCGCATCGTCGTGGCCTTCATACGCCGTTCTCCTTGCTGAGCGCCCTGCCCCCGGCGAAGGGTCAAGTTGTCTTCCGCTGCGCCGCCGCATAGACAACTCTTGCAGGGCCGCGCAACCGCACCATTCCTGGGCCACCAGGGTTAATGGCTGGTTGAAGGCCCATAGCGGATGCGGCGAATGACGGAAGGGTGACCGCCATGTCGAAGAAGAAACCTTTGGTCGTGGTGACACGCAAGCTGCCAGCCGTGGTGGAAACCCGGATGCGCGAATTGTTCGACGCCCGGCTCAACATCGACGACAAGCCGATGTCGCCGGCCGCCCTCGTCGAAGCCGTGAAGACCGCCGACGTACTGGTGCCCACCGTCACCGACAAGATCGACGCCGCCATCATCGCCCAGGCCGGCGACCAGCTGCGCCTGATCGCGAATTTCGGCAACGGCGTCGACAATATCGACGTCGCCAGCGCCGTGCAGCGCGGCATCACCGTCACCAATACGCCGGGCGTGCTGACCGACGACACCGCCGACATGACGATCGCGCTGATTCTCGCGGTGGCGCGCCGCATCGCCGAGGGCGCGCGCGTCATCCCCGACGACGACTGGGCCGGCTGGTCGCCGACCTGGATGCTCGGCCGGCGCATCACCGGTAAGCGCCTCGGCATCGTCGGCATGGGGCGGATCGGCCAGGCCGTCGCCAGGCGCGCCGCCGCCTTCGGCCTGTCGATCCATTATCACAACCGCCGCCGGCTCGATTCGCGCGTCGAGGAGCAGCTCGACGCGACCTATTGGGATTCGCTCGACCAGATGCTCGCGCGCATGGACGTCGTCTCGGTCAATTGCCCGCACACGCCTGCGACCTATCACCTGCTCTCAGCGCGCCGCCTGAAGCTGATGAAGCCGGATGCCATCCTGGTGAACACGGCGCGCGGCGAGGTGGTCGACGAGACGGCGCTCGCCCGCATGCTCGAAGCCGGTGAACTCGCCGGCGCGGGTCTCGACGTGTTCGAGAGCGAGCCGGCGGTCAATCCGCGCCTGCTCAAGCTCGCGCGCCAGCACAAGGTCGTCGTGCTGCCGCATATGGGCTCGGCCACCCATGAGGGCCGCGCCGATATGGGTGAGAAGGTCATCGTCAACATCAAGACCTTCATGGACGGCCACAAGCCGCCGGATCGCGTGCTGCCCAGCATGCTCTGAGAGCCCTGGAAGCCATTCCAATCTCATCCGTCGCGATGCCGCGTTCGCGGCTCCTTCGGATGGGGGCCGCGGCAGATGCGTCAGGCGGCCTGCGAGGCCGCCGCTTGCGGCCAATCGGCATAGCTGTCCACGACGGTCACGGCGCCCGCCGCCAGCAGGCGCTCACGCATGCGCGCCTTGTCATGGGCGGCGCCGGTGAAACCCGCCACCCGCATGCCTGCCGCCCTGGCGGCCTGAATACCGGGCACGGAATCTTCCAGCACGAGGCAGTTCGCCGGCTGCACACCCATCTGCGCGGCAGCGAACAGGAAAACATCAGGCGCCGGCTTGCCGCGCGCGACCTGCGAGGCCGAGAAGACATGCGGATCGAACAGGTCGATCAATCCGGCAAGACCGAGATTGCGGCGCAGCGGCGCGAGGCTGGTCGAGGATGCGACGCAGCGTCGCCCGGCCAGCAAGGTCAGCGCCTCGCGAACACCCGGCAAGGCCCGCAATTCGCTTTCCAGCCGGGCGGCAACGCCGTCCTCGATCCTGCTCTCGAAATCCGATGGTAGCGGCCGCCCGAGCGCCGCCTCGATCACCTTGAAGCCGTCGGCAAGCGGAATGCCGACCAGGTGCGCATTATAGTCCGCGAGCGTCCATTGCGTCAGGCCGATCTCGCAGCAGAGGGCGAGGCTGACCTCGCCGTAGAGCGTTTCGCTGTCGATCAGCGTGCCGTCGCAATCATAGATGACGAGATCGACCGGCACGCTCCCGCCTCCCGGCGCCGCCGCTCAGCTCGCCCGGGCCGTATCGAACTGGCCGGTCTTGCGAAAACGCCAGAGATAGGACGAGATCACCGCCTCGACCGAGGTCGGCGCCAGGCCCAGCCCGGCGAAGTCCCGGCCCTCCTTCGCCGCCGAGGCGGAGACGACGTTGTCGCTCTCGAGCAGCGTCACCTGATCGCGGGTCAGCATCAGCTCGTCCGGAAGCAGGCCGAGCGTCAGCGTGTCCGCCACCTGCAGCACGCTGCCCATGATCCGCGCCAGCGGGAAGGGCAGCGGCGCCAGCAGGCGCTTGCGCCCGGTCACGCGGCAGACTTCCTCGAGGATCTGGCGCAGGCTCAGAACCTCCGGGCCGCCGAGCTCATAGACCTGCCCGCCCTGCACCGTGCCGTCCACGGCGCGCGCCGCCACTTCCGCGATATCGCCGACGAAAGCCGGCTGGAACCGGGTCACGCCGTCTCCGACCAGCGGCAGCACCGGGAGCATCCGCGCCATCGAGCCGAAGCGGTTGAAGAAGGTGTCCTCGGGACCGAACATCACCGAGGGACGCAGCACGACGGCGCCAGGCACGGCAGCGAACACCGCCGCCTCGCCTTCGGCCTTCGTGCGGGCATAGGCCGAGGCCGATTCGGCATCGGCGCCGAGCGCCGAGAGATGGACGAGACGCGTGATGCCCGCCGCGGCGCAGGCCTGGGCCACCGCGCGCGCGCCATTCGCCTGCACCGCGGAGAAGCTCTGGCGCCCCTGCTCCTGCATGATGCCGACGAGGTTGATGACGGCATCGGCGCCCTTCACCGCCGCGGCGACGGAGGCGGGATAACGCAGATTGGCCTGCACGGCATGGATCTGGCCGACGATGCCGATCGGCTGCAGGAAATTGGCGAGATCCGGACGGCGCACCGCGACCCGCACCCGATAACCGCGCTTGACGAGCGCCCGCACGACATGGCGGCCGACGAATCCGGAACCGCCGAAAATCGTGACGAGTTGCTGAGCCGGGGCTTGAAGGGCCATCGCGAAAGCTCCGTTTAGAATGCTTCTGCCCTCCTAGATCATGTTCCGCGAAAGTGGAAATCCCTTTTGCACCTTACGCCTTCTTCCGATGAGCATGCGGCCTTTCGCCCTGGGCGGATGGGGCATTTGCAGGTTCCGGGCCTGCGTTTCACGCCGCATTCCAGCCTCTCCGCCGCTGCCTGCTCCCGGACTTTCCACAGGCTGCGAACCACCGAATGCATTTCCTTGATGCAAGCCCGTTGACAGCACGACTCGCCCCCCGTAAACGAACCGCCGTTGCCCAGGTGGCGGAATTGGTAGACGCACCAGCTTCAGGTGCTGGCGCCTGCAAGGGCGTGGAGGTTCGAGTCCTCTCCTGGGCACCACATTTACCTTCGTCGGCGTTCGCCGATGACCGAAAAGGCCTCCGAAACCTAGCGTTTCGGGGGCCTTTCTCTTTGCTGGTGTTCGCCCGCGTTCGTTGACAGCCGCCGAATTTGTTGGCCTGCTCGCCTGCATAGGCCAACAGGCCCGAAATTCAGGCCAACATCATGCCCCTGACCGACGTTGCGATAAGGAATGCCAAACCAACCGAGCGGACCGTCAAACTGTCTGACGGGGGCGGCCTCCAGCTTTGGATTGAGCCAAAAGGCGGCAAGCTATGGCGTCTGGCCTACCGATTCGATGGCAAGCAGAAGAAACTCTCCATCGGCACATATCCGGGGATCGATCTTCGCGCGGCTCGCGCCAAGCGGGAGGAGGCAAAGACGCTCCTGCGGGATGGCAAAGACCCCGGCGCCGAAAAACGGCTGGAGAAGCTGACCGGCAAGGCCAACAGGGAAAACACCTTTGAGGCCATCGCCGCGGAGGTTGCCGCCAGGAAGAAACAAAGCGGCAAGGCTCAAGCGACGCTCGACAAGTTCGATTGGTTCTTGGACTTGGCCAAGCCGGTGCTCGGCAAGCGCCCCATAACGGAAATCAGCGCCGCCGAAATTCTCGTTGTCCTGCGCAAGATCGAGGCGCGGGGACATCTCGAAACCGCGCGCCGCATGAGATCCATCATCGGCCAGGTCTTCCGCTTCGCCATTGCAACGCAGCGCGCGAAGGATGACCCGACTGTGGCGCTGCGCGGCGCCCTCATGGCTCCCGTTGTGAAGAGCCACGCTGCCGTCACCGAGGCCAAGGCATTCGGCGCCTTGCTTCGCGTCATCGACGATTACGACGGGATGCCCCTCACCCGGCACGCCCTCCGCCTTATGGCCCTACTCTTCCCCCGGCCGGGCGAGTTGCGGTTAGCGGAATGGCGGGAGTTCGATGCAGACGAAGCCGTTTGGACCATCCCGGCCGGCCGCATGAAGATGCGCAAGCCGCACGCCGTACCGCTGCCAAAGCAGGCGCTCACCATCTTGGCCGAGCTGCGGGCGATATCGGGCGATGGGGAACTGGTCTTTCCGTCCGTCCGGTCGGTCAAGCGCGCCATGTCCGAGAACACGCTGAACGCTGCCTTACGGCGGCTCGGTTACACCAATTCGGACGCGACCTCGCACGGCTTCCGCGCCAGCGCGTCAACGCTCCTGAACGAATCCGGCAAGTGGTCGCCTGATGCTATCGAGCGAGCGCTGGCGCATCAGGAAGTTGATGCCGTCCGCCGCGCCTACGCCCGCGGCGCTCACTGGAAAGAGCGTGTCGAGATGGCGCAGTGGTGGGCGGATCACCTCGACGAACTTCGTTCCGCTAGGTGAAGCATGCCCAAGGACAGCCTTAAAGACCGTCTGAACGCCGAGATCCGTTTCGTGAAGAGGCTCTCCGCTGGCGAATTCAGCATGTTGGGAGAGCTGGGGCTTTCGACCGAGGAAAGGAAATCTCGGCGGGCAGCAGAGGCGCTGGAGCGCAAGAAGGCGCTTTCGACGCCGCTCGGCAGGTCCACCATCGCAGCGGTCGAAACGACCTTCTCGGCGCACACCGATTATGATGGGAGTCTCTCGGCGGCCTTCAAAGAGTTCGGGTTGGACCCTCACGACCCAAGAAGCTGGGCAATGATGTTGCGTTGCTTCGCGCGCGCCCATTTCGGCCCCAGGAAGGCAGGTGGCCGGCCCCGCGAATGGAATGGCGCACGGTACTGGCAATTGATCAGGGATGTGGCGGAGAAACAGCGCGGCAACGCCAACCTCTCGAAGGAAGACGCCTACCGAGCCCTTTCAAAGGACAAAAGATACCAAGGGATATCGGCGGTTGGTATTAAAAGAGCCTACCTTAAAGCCACCGATCCGCGAGCCAATGATGACCTCAAGAGCGTCATGGACATGCTACTCGCCGAATTTGGAGAAGAGGCCGCGAAGGAGGCCGTCGAAGAGCTCGGCTATTCGGAGGAGCTCGCGGCGGCATATGCTCAGAATGAGATGCTGGAGAGCGCCATCCGTTACTACCAAGAGAATGACGTTCAGCGTTAAAGTGAAACTGGTCACAAAACTGGGGGAACGGTTTTATGGCCGACTAATTTAGGTCACAAAACCTCCCCCTAGATTTAAGTATCCAGAGTTCGCTGCATTTATTCTCTCGTTGCATTCACCCGAATGCGAACGACAGAGGACAAAAAAATGCAGCAAGCTGAACCGCTGGCATACTTGCCAAAGCCAGCCGCGCAATATCTGGGCATTGGCCTCACTAGCCTTTACGCCGAGATCAAGGCCGGCCGGATCACAGCCCGCAAATACGGCCGCCGCACCCTCATTCCCGCGGAAGACCTGAAAGCCTGGCTAGCCGCCCTTCCCGCAAAGGAGGCCGCGTGACGCCATGCATCTCGAAAAGCTGAACCCCGCCGCGCCGTGCAGGGCGCATGCGGGGTCCGGGGATCTGATCAGCTCGGCAGCGATCGATTTCCACCCTACCACGACGGTCTTCGCGATCAAGAAAATCCTCGCTCGCGTCTCCGTCTCCGAGCCCGTCGCGCTCATCATCGCCGCTCACGCCGGCCTTCTGAGGGAGGGGCGGTAATGGCAGCTCGTCGAAATTATCCCAGGGTCCGCGCCCGCCTCGCTGATGGTTGCACCATCGCCGTTGTCGGTCGCGAGGCACAGACTCTGATCCTCCTCGCGGAGAAGAAGGAGTGCGGCCTGCGCGCCTACGACTTCCCCGGCGGCCCGCCCTTCAGGCTCGCGGCCTACGTCTGTGACCTGCGGAACCAGTTCGGCGTCGGCATCTCCACCACGCGGGAGAAACACGCGACCGGCGAGCATGCGGTCTACACCCTGACCGCACCCGTCGAAATTGTCGCCGTCGATCACGGCGTCAAGGCGGGGGCTGCGGCATGACGGAGGCCCTTCTTCCCACGGTCGCTGGCGCGACTGACGCCCGGACGTTCATGGCCGGCTCGATGGCGATGGCTGCGATCCACCTTGAGCACGCCTTGGCCCATATCGCCCTGGGCGACACCACGGCCTTGCTCCGCTCGGCACAGAAGTTCGCGGTTTGCGCGGCTGCTGCGGTCGAAACGCTGCCCGAGGCGGTGAAGGAAATGGACGCGGAAGGCGGTGCCCATGTCTAGCGTCATCCGCTTTCCGAAGGAGCCGGTTCGCCGGTTCGCGCCCGATAGCGTCGACGTTGTCCTCGACTTCGGCCGCTGGTGCGCTGCGACTCATTCGGGGGAGCGCCTTGTCAGGCGCTTTCCCTCCTCTCCCAACACCTTCGAAGCCGCCACCGCCCTCGCCAAGGAAATGAGCGAGCGGGATGGCCTGCGTTTCATCGAAACTAAGAGGCAGGACGATGACCAGCAGGAAAGCTGACCGCCAGCCTCATCCGTGCGCTGGGCTCAGCAAGCGCGCTCATGAGGTTTTCGAGCAAATCGCCATTGGCAACGACCTTGCTGGGCATCATCCCCGCATCCTCGAAAAGCTCGTTTCGCGCGGGCTGGTCGAGCGTCGCGCTGAGCAAATGCCTGGCCCATTCCCCGGCACCACTATGACCGTCAATCGCTATGACGTGCCGCTGATCGTGCACGCCGAATGGTGCTCGTGGTGCAACGAGAATGTGACCGACGAAATGCTGGATGGAGGCCGGATCTGATGGCTCGCATCCGTTCCGTTCATCCCGGCCTTTTTACGGATGAGGCCTTCGCCGCCGTCAGCATGGCTAGCCGCGTGCTGTTCATCGGCCTCTGGTGCGAGGCCGATGACCTGGGCGTCTTCGAATGGAAGGGGCTCACGCTCAAGATGCGCCTTTTCCCCGGCGATGCCGTGGACGTGCCCAGTTTACTTTCCGAGCTCGCCGCTCGCGACATGATCCGCGCTTTCGAGCACGACGGGAAGCGGTACGGCGCCATCCGCAATTTCGGTCGCTACCAGCGGCCGAAGTCCCCGAAGGCCATCCACCCGCGCCCTAACGAGCTGACCAACTTCCTTGCCTGCGACGGGCGCGGAATCGGTGGTCCGCTCAACCATCCTCGCGACGTAACCGCCGCGGATCGGAAGCGCCGACAGCGTGGCAATGAGAGAATGCGTCACGCGTCAGCCGTGACACATTCCGAAAGCGACACGGATCAGCCGGGACGATTTCCGACTTTTTCGGAAGTGTCACGCCAGATGGAGGATGGAGGAGGTAATTCCGTAGCTAAAGCTACGGGCGTGACCGCCCCGGCAGAGCCTCCGGCGGTGACTGCCCTCCCCGTCGACTGGCGGGAACGGCTCTTCCGGCAAGGCCTCGCTTCCCTGCAGCAGTTGACTGGCAAAAACGAAGGGGCGGGGCGCGCACTGCTGGGCCGCTGGCTGCGCGATGCCCGTGACGATGCTCGCAAGGTGCTGCGTGCGATCGAAGATGCCCAGGAGCAGCAAGTCGCTGAGCCGGTCTCCTGGATCGAAGCCGCGCTGAAGGGGCGGCCGGCACAGCGCTCGGATTCCATGTCCTTCCTGACCGCGAGGGCTTGAGCATGGAATTCATCGAGACGGCGAAAGCCGAAGGCATCCGCCTGCGTTCCTGGGGTCAGGGCAACCACAAGACGACCTGCCCCCGCTGCTCTGCCACCCGGAAGAAGAAAACCGACCCCTGCCTGTCCGTCACCGTGTTCGCTGATCGGGTCCGCTGGAATTGCCATCACTGTCAGTGGACCGGCGGCGCCGGAGGTGAAGATTTCAGGCGCTCTCCCTATCGCGAGGTCCGCATGTTCAACCGTCCCGTTCGGATCGAGAATCCCGAGCGCCCCGCCAAGATGCTGGAGTGGTTTGCCGGCCGCGGCATCTCCGCCGCCACCGTTGAGCGGATGGGGGTCTACCTGACCCGCCAGTGGTTCCCGCAGGTCGAAGCCGAGGCGAATTGCATCGCCTTCCCGTATGAGTGGGCCGGCACGCTGCGCAATGTGAAGTACCGCGACAACGACAAGAACTTTCGCCAGGAGAAGAACCCCGAGCCGGTGCTTTACAACGCCGATGCCATCAAGCCCGGCGAGGATCTGATTTTCGTGGAAGGCGAGATGGATGTACTCGCCTTCATCGAGGCGGGGCTGTCAAATGTGGTCAGCCTGCCAAACGGCGCCCCAGAGAAGGCTGAGCAATCGGATCGCCGCTATGAGCCACTGGCGACGCATGCCGAGGGGCTGGAGGCGGCAGGCCGCATATTCATTGCCACGGACATGGATGGGCCGGGCGAGCTGCTGGCGCAGGAACTAGCCCGCCGTCTCGGCAAGGATCGATGCTGGCGCATCACCTTCCCAGCCGGCGAGGAGGCGACCACAAAGGACGCCAACGAGTGCCTGATGCAGTTCGGAAAGGACATCCTCCGAGCTCGCGTCGAGAACGCGCAGCCCTGGCCGATTGATGGCCTTTACGGTGTGGACGAGTTTTCCGACGCGGTTCTGGCGACCTATCGCGGCGAAGGCCCGAAACCCCTGACTGTCGGCATGGGTCGCGACATGGATCAAGCGTTCAGGGTGCTGCCCGGCCAGTTCGTCGTGCTTACGGGCATCCCGAATCACGGTAAGAGCCGCTGGCTCGATCAGGTGGCGGTGTCGATGTCCGAGCTGCACGGCTGGCGTTGGGCAGTGTTCTCCCCGGAGACGGGCAGCGAAAATCACATCATCGACCTGTGCGAGATCAAGACCGGGCTCCCGTTCCATGACGGCCCGACGATGCGGATGGACGAGGAACAGCTCCACACTGCGATGCAGTGGACGCGGGAGCGCTTCGTCTTCATCGACTCGGGCGAGCACACGCCCTCGATTGATTGGGTGCTGGAGAAGGCCAGGGCCGCGGTGCTGCGCAACGGCATCAACGCCCTGATCGTCGATCCTTACAACGAGCTTGAGGCCGGGCGCCCCGAGCGGATGACGGAAACCGAGTTCGTCTCGCAGCTCATCAGCAAGTGCAAGCGCTTCGCCAAGGTCCATGGCGTGACCGTGTTCATGGTCGCGCACCCGACCAAGATTTCCAATCCCGCCGGCGGCAAGGAGCCCATTCCCGGACTCTACGACATCGCCGGCTCTGCGCACTGGCGCAACAAGGCTGACGCCGGCCTGGTCGTTTATCGCGACTACGAGGAGCGGTGCACGATGGTCATTTCCCGCAAGATCCGGCGCCAACCGATTTGCGGCCATCCGGGCGCGGTGAAGTTCTGGTTCATGACCGCGACCCGCCGTTTCGACGCAGCCCCCAACAGCTATCAGGTGCTTGGCGAGAAGACCGAGCCCAACGCCCGCCGCGCAGCATGAGAGGACGCACGATGACGATTCACGCACAGGCGTCCAAACTGGACATGGACAAATTCGCCAAGGTCCACCGCCTGATGACGGCGGGGGCAACCGAGGGCGAACGCGCCGCGGCGAAGGCTCGGGCCGAGGCGATGGCGCAGCGGGCTGGCATGACGCTCAAGCAGGCTGTGTCCAAGGTGGACATCAAGCCGAAGCCCTCTCCCGCGCAGGCGTCATCTGACTGGCGGGACATCTTCCGCGGGTTCGATGATTGGTGTGAGGAGCGCGAGCCTGGTTACAAGGCCAAGCATGCACAAAAGAAGGCCGATCGCGAGCGTCGCCGCGCTGATCGGCGGCGGGTAGTCTTGGAGCGCTACGGATCAGAGCAAGCCGTTTTCGCGCTCAACGCAAAGGAGGCTGCGCTTTATGCTGCGGCCACCCCGTTCGCCAAACGGAATCCGGGCTTCTCGTATCTTGGCAAGGATAAGTTCGCTTGGACATCAGAGATCGACGGAGCCCGCGAGTTCCGCTTTCGCGAGGATGCTGGACCTGAGGCCCAAGCCGCCATCCGCGACGCGTGGCCGATGCCGGATTCCCTGCCCGGCCTGCTTACCGAGACCATGGAATGGGACTCGCTTCATGATGACCGCCAAGCATTCATCGACGGCGAGTACCAACACCACGCAGAGGTTGAGGCGCGGATGGAGCTTTTGGAGCACGAGCTGCACAATCGACCGGCTGAAACCTGGGATGATGTTGAGGCCCGCTTTGCCTGGGAGAAGCACAAGTTCGAGCGACAATGGGTCGACCCAACCGAAGAGAAGCCAGACGGTCTAGTTATGACGCTGCGCCGCGATTTCGAGATGCTCCGCCGCCGGTATGATGTTCCCGCTCAAAATGGACGCGACCTGCATCCCCTTAACGGAGACGCGGATAACGTGCGCCATGACGGCGCGCGTTCCCGCCGCACCAACGCCGACAAGCAGCGCGACGTGCTGTCCACGTTGGATGCCGAGCCGGAATTGTCCGATCGCGAGATAGCGCGCCGCTGCGGCGTCAGTCCTCAGACAATCGGCAACTGGCGCCGCCGGAGGGTGGCGTGATGAAGGTCCCCGCCCCCAATCCCCACGATACCGATCCGCAAACGGAGACCGATCGCCTCATGACAGCCGCGCAGTTGGATTTGGCCTCCAGGCTCCGAATTTCCCTTACTCCCCGCGCGGAGGAAGCTGGCGTCGACATGACCGACAAGCCTTGGATCTGTGGCTTCGCGGGCTGGCGATTTGGACAGCCGGTGACGCCGGCTCTGCTTGTGGCGTTGGATGCATCCGACCATCCAATGCCGGGCAACCTCGCTGCGACCTGGGCAGAGTATCGCCATTGGCAAGACCTAAGCCGGGCCAATCCCGAACCGCATATCTCCGCGCGAATGGCCGGACTGGAGTATCTCATGGACACGATGCCGGATGCATCGGCACCAGGCATTGCGGCACGGCTGGCGTGGCTCTCGCACCTCGCGAAACTCGACCATTATCGCACGAACGCCGAAGATGCGGCGCTAGCAGCTCGGCTTGCCGCCGATTTCCGAGCGTTCACGGCGACTGTCGAATCTGAGCGGGCGGCTGAACCGGTTGCCGTAGACAGGCGCACTCAGGCAGACCGTCGAGCGGAGGTGCTGTCCATGTTGAGCACCTTGCCGGAGCTACCAGATCGCGAAATCGGACGGCGCGTAGGAGTGAGCCCGCAAACGGTGTCCAACTTGCGCAAGAAGCTCGGAGCGCGCTGTCCACCTTGAGCGGCGCGCCATAAAAAAGAGGCTCAATACCTCAATTTTTGTGCACCCCGCTTCAGAGGCTCAATACCGCAAACGTGACGCACGAAAAAATGCGCTCAATACCGCAGTTTTTGTGCTTGGCGTCCAAGGAAGGACAGGACGATGGCTGAGACCCGGATCGACCTAGCAATTGAAGCGGGTGCAAAGGCTCTCCACGAAAGCGCCCGCGAGAAGCGTCAGTTCAGTTGGGAGCAATCGTCAGAGGAGTGGCGCCGCGATCTGCGGTCCTTCGTTCGGCCCATCGTTGAAGCCGCGCTGGAATCCTCCGATGAGTTTCTGGCGGCGGCCACGCGTAGGAAGCCCACCCCCGAAGATAGATAGCCTCGCCATGACTCAGCCGCGGGCGCGGAGTGGCTTTGAGAGGGCCGCTGCAGGGGTGGTGGCCTGGCCATCGTGAATGCCGTCCACGACTCCGAAAACAGCGCCTGCGCTTTGACGTCCAGTTCACTCCCGAATCGCTGTTAAGCTGGCCTGAGGACAGTCGGCGGGATGAACATAGGCGAGCCATGGCAAGGAGTTTCACCCGCGAACAATTTTACAAGCTGGTTTGGTCAAAGCCGCTGACCCACCTGGCGAAAGAGTTCTACATTTCGGATGTGGCGCTCCATAAGATCTGCCGGAAGCACGATATCCCGAATCCGCCGCTCGGCTGGTGGGCCAAGAAGGAAGCTGGGAAGCCTGTCGAGCAGACACCACTTCCAAAGGCTAAAGCTGGCGCCGCTCGCGAAATCATCATCGCCAACGCCGATCTGAGCAAAGAAGCCGCGACGTTGTCCGCCGTTCGCGAACAAGCTCGCGTCCAGGCGTCCAGCGGTGACGACGCCGATGACGCGCCGCAGCATCCCATCATCGCACGGACGCTGGTGGCCCTTCGCAAAGCAAAAAACCCCGAAAAGGGCCTTATCTCCGTTTCCGAGCGTGGCCTTATTCACTGCACGGTGGCTCCCGCGTCAATCAACAGGATTGCAATCGGGCTGCCGAGAATGGCGCGGGCAATAGCCCTCCAAGGCTTTCAGCTTGTCGAAGACGGGAAACGAGTGTGCTTCGCATCGAAAGCCGAATCGATAGGCTTTTCAATCACCGAAACGGTGAAGCGCGTGCCCCATGTGCTCACGCCGGCAGAGGCGAAGGAACAGGCAGCATACGAAAAGCGAGAGGAGAGGCGTCGCGCCCGGCGGAACTCTTGGGGCCATGATTTCGAGATGCCGCCTCGATTTCAAGAATGGGATTATCAACCCACGGGTCAGCTCGCGATCGAGTTAGAGCCGGTCTGGGGTGACGTTCGTCCGCGCTCGACCTTCCGAGACGGAAAGATCCAGCGCTTCGAAACGATGGCCAGCGACGTCGCTGTTGCGGTTGCGGTGCTAGCTGCGGCCAAAACGGATGCACGGCTCAAGCAGGAAGCCAAGGAACGAAAGCGGCAGGAAGAACGGGACCGGCGCGACCAGGGTTTGCGGGCAGAGCATATTCAGGAAAGACGCGTAGCCACGTTCGGTACAATCCTGACGGAACTCGAGAAGCTCGATCGCATGCGGCAGCTTGTGGCGGCGCTAAATTCGCAACTGGCCAGTTCCGAGACTGCTCGGGTCGCCAATTTCGTCACTTGGGCGAATGACCGGCTCAGCGAGCTTGAGGCGGCTATTTCGGCGGCCACGCTGGAGGAGAAGTTCGAGGAGGCGCGGCTTTTCGGAGACGACGATGACTATAAGTTCGTTTCGCCGCCCTACTACGGATATTAGCGCCGCGCTTTAAATCTTCGTCTCTGTGAGAGGGGAGCTCGATGGCCGGTTCAGTCAAAAAACCGAAGCTGGCGAGCGGCGGCGCCGGCCGCGGAATTCTTTGCCAGATCAAGCGCAGCTCGTAGTCGACGCGGCTATCGCAATTAGAAGCGCGCTGGCGAAGGCCACCGCGAAAAAGATCATGCATCAGCAGAGCCGACCGTGATTGAGGTCAGGAAATGTCCTCGCCCAAAGCGACAGAGGACGACCTGACCTAGATCGCTAAGCCGCAGCCGGCCGCCGGTCGAATACCGTTCGAACTATGTCCGAGGTGGTTTGGGGTTGATTGGCGGCGACCGCTCGCCGGAGCTTTCCGAGCGCTGCGAATCAAACTGCTTATGCCGATTGTCGGAGGATGATGACCTGGTAGACCATTCTTGAACTCGCCCAGCAGCACGCTGTACGTCTTTCATCAACCAACCTGGCCGTAGGCTTACTTCCGTAGCCATGAATCACCTCCCCGATTAAGGCTATCAAGGTCTCCTGCCGAGTAGACTCCCACCGGAATCAGACCGCAATATCTCCGATATCAATTAGCAATAATGTTAGCCAAAAAGGGTGTATGGGGGATGAAACCGGCGCTTTCTCTCGTTCCAAATCCTGAATTAATTTTTGGTATTGTCGCCCCCATCGGCGTCGACCTCGATATGGTCACCGAGCAGCTCATCGCAAAACTGCGGGAGATGGAATACGCGACGAACGAGCTCCGCCTAACGAAATTGATGCGCGAGCTGCCTATCCGACAGCCCATCTGCGACACCCCTTACGTCCAGTCCTACAAGGACCGAATAAGCTTCGCGAACGAAGCACGGAAGCGATACGGAGATGATGCGCTTGCCGCTCTCGCCATTAGCGCGGTGAGAGCTTACCGAGCTCAAATTCATGAAACTGAACCGGTCGAATCTGGCACACCGGAGGATGCTGGCGAGACCCCGGAAGAGCGGCCCGTTCCGGGACGGGCCTACGTCATCCGGCAACTCAAACGGCCAGAAGAAGTTGCTCTTCTACGGAGCGTCTACGGCCGACAATTCATCCAGATTTCTGCATTTTCCCCTGAGCGTAGTCGCATCAAGCGCATCGAGTCGCAGGAACGCTCGTCCCGGGGCGGGTTAGTCTCCGAGGTAGACGCTCACAACATCGCATTTGAAATTGTATCGCAAGACGCGAAAGAAAATCTCGACGACCACGGGCAGCGCGTAAGAGACGCATTCCCGCTTGGTGACGTCTTCATCGACGCAAGTACATCGAAGGCTTGTTCGCTCTCACTCGACCGCTTCGTCAAACTGCTGTTCGGGAGTAACGAGATCGGCCCAACTCGCGACGAGTACGGGATGTATATGGCGAAGTCGGCTTCTCTTCGCTCTCTTGATTTATCGCGGCAGGTGGGCGCTGCCGTCTTTCGCTCCAGCGGCGAAATAATCACGATGGGATGCAATGAAGTACCTAAGGCCGGAGGGGGCACTTATTGGAGCGGCGATGACCGCGACCAACGTGACATCGTTGACGGCTCAGATCCAAACGAACGCAGAAAAACCGAAGTTCTTGTCGACGTCATCGACAGACTCAAGCGTTCCGGCTTTTTGAGCGAGGAGATTGCTCAAGAAGGTGACGCATATCAAATAACGAAAAAGCTCCTAGAGAACAGAAATCCGGAGAGTGTATCCGAATCCAAGGTGATGGATCTCCTGGAATTCGGGCGCATCATTCATGCCGAAATGTCCGCACTAACCGATGCAGCTAGAAAAGGACTCTCTGTCCAGAATGCTACTCTCTATTGCACAACGTTTCCGTGCCATATGTGTGCGAAACACATAGTTGCATCTGGAATTGCACGGGTCGTTTATTTGGAGCCATATCCCAAGAGTTTCGCGGCCGAGCTGCACGGGGATTCAATTCAAGTTGAAGATAACTCGTCGCCTGAGAAAATTGTCTTCGAGCCCTTCGTCGGGATAGCACCATTCCGATATCGCGACTTATTCGAAAAGGGAAAGCGGAAATATTCTGGAGGTTTAGCGCAACGGTGGAACCGCGGCGAACGTCGCCCGATGGTCGACGTATTCTTTCCGGCCTACTTTATCGCAGAAACGCAGGTCGCAGCTGAGTTCGATCGCCTGTTGCAGGTAGACGAGACGAAGTCACTCTCAGACGATCAGGAAGCGCTATCAACCGAACCCCAACCTGAAACGGGTGCCTAAATTGCAGGGAAGGCGTCGCCGTCGAACGGCAGGACATCTTCGGTGCCTTAGCTATTGAATGCCTCTGTAGGGTATCGAATTAACCCGCCAAGATTCTGGCAAATTTACAATAATCTGGGCGATTGACTTCTAAAGGCCATCTGAAAGGCCAGCCGCTTCACTCCGCTGCCGGGAGAGATCGAGCCGCCGCCTCTGACATCCGGTGATTAAATTTCAATCGAAGCAGTGGATCGTAACCCACTCCGCTTCCGTCATTGGCGGGCGCAGCTCGCGAGGGTCGCGCGGCTCATCTTCGGGCGGATAGTCGAGCACGAGATATTCGACGCCCTGTCCATTTTGGACACGCTCCAGCGCTGCGATGCGCCGATCCAGTTCCCTGCTCATGCTGCCAGCGCCTGCTCGCCAGGGCGAACGATGACGCGGACGATATGGAACACGTCGGGGTCGGATGCCTCGATCGCTGCCAACCGTCCCGGCCGCTCAGCAGGGGCACAGTTCAGTACGTGATGCAGAATGCGCCGTTGGGACAACTTGCCGCCCGCCGCACGCTCCAGTTTTGCCAATCGCTCGTTCAGCCGCATTTACGCTGCTCCCTGGATTGCTGGCCTGTAGCCGGCCGGCCAGTTGATACGGATGATGGGTTCACGGGCCGTAATCCGACCTTCCGCAAAAGCTCGATCGCTTTCGGCCTCGTTCTCTTCGGACGTGCCGCACAGGATTAGGCAGCGCAGGGGGACGCGAGCACGTCGCGCGGCCTCCAGCCTATCGAGACGACGGGCGAGAGCGCTGGTCATGTGTCAGCTCTCCACGCTGCCAGTATCGCGGCATGGTGTTCGCGGGCGCCGGGATAGTCTCCTCCGAGCAGCCCGACACCGATCTGGTGAAACCATTCCGGGTCGGCCAGAGCCATTGCCACGGCAGCATCTCGCTCGACCTTAGAGCGGACTTTTGATGCCGGCCGGCGCCGCTCCTCTAGTTTGATTATGCGGGCAAGAATGGCGCTGGTCATTGCACTGCCTCGGGCTCTTCCAGGAGAGCCAGGCACTCTTCATGCGAGAGTCCGCATAGCTCGACGCGCTCCAGCGGCGCGTTCGGGTCATCGGATGCCGACCATATGATGAATCTGTCGGCCTGGGCTTTCCGCGCCTGCTCTAGCCGATCGATGCGGGCGGACAGTTGCCGTGTCATGGGCGGCCTCCTTCCAATGCCTCAAGCCTGCGATGCAGGTCCGTCACCTCGATCGCCTTAGCGTGCGCGTCCACGAGCTTGCCGAGTTCGGCCGCCTCCGATGGCGTCAGCTCGCCGCCGGCAACAGCCTCCATGATGGCCTGCGTCGCCTTGGGCAGGTCGTTCACCGTCTCGATCTTCGGCAGGTCGAAAGTGACTGGCCGGTCGCGACGAACTGGCGCGAGCCGGTCCATGCAGAGGCGAAGCGCCGTGATATCGCCAGCCTGCGCAAGTTCTACGGCCTTGCGCGTCAAGGCTTCGGCCTCGCCCTCTAGAATAGCCTCTATGGCGAGCGTGACCTTGTGACGGGCGCCTTTCGGCCGGCCGGCGGGATTGCCCGATTGGCCAGGCTTAAAGAGCTGCGGTTTCTGTTTCCCGCCTGTAGTTTCAGAAGCGCCGGTCACGCCAACCCTCGCATCATCACCCAGGCCACCATGGCGAAGCTCGCCAGCGCCAGAAGTGCGTCACCCCTTGCGAGAGGACGCGCGAACAGGCACGTTGCAGTGGCAAACTGGAGCATTCCACCGTGGACCGGATGACGCGCGGCTTTCATCGGCTTGGACTTGTTGGCGCTGTGCCGCTCCTGCTGATTGCGGCTTTTATCTGTTTTGGCGGGCTCTTCCTCGCGAAGACTGCCGGTGAAGCTAATGACAGCTACACCCTCGCGGCGTTTCTGGCCGTTCCGGGTGTCCTCTGGTACACCGCATGCCGTGCTATCGCGTGGGTTGTCAGCGGATTCCGCGAACCCGCCTGAATGGCGCGCATAGGGATTTCCCTGCTGTCTGGGCTGTTGATTGCGTTCGGGCCGCATCCCATCACCCTAGCGCTGGTCTTGATCGGCTGCGGCTGGCAGGTAAGCCGGCGCGCTCCCCCTGCCCGATACCTGCGATGGCAGTGACAGGCCGGTGGCTTGCGGAGCATAGTCGCCTGCCCTTCCCAGCCGCTCCGCAAGACGCGGTGCGATTGGCGTAGGCGGCCCGGCATAATAGAGGCTCCGCGCCTGCCTACCTGCCTGCATATTGGCAATGGCGCCCACGCCCTTACCGCCCGCGAGGCCGAGCGTTGCGCCACCCCAACCACCTAGGGTCGCGCCGATCGTCGTCATAATGGCCTCCACTGCACGACGCGCCATTTCGCGCATCTGCCCGGCATTTCGGTTGCCCGAGTTCGATACGTTGGTGGAGCCCTGCGGCGGGACCAACTGCTTCGCCGCGACCGCCAGCTTGCGCATCTGGTTCATTTCCTCCGGCGAGAAGAGCCGAGCCGCCAGGCTCTGCCCCTCGCCCGAGACGAAGTTGAGAATGCGCTGGCTGAGCTTCTGAGCTCCCATCTCGGTCATGCCTTCCGGCACGTTGGCGATACGCTGCCAGAGCCCCTGCCGAATGGCGGCCCACTCCGGGCCCTCCTTGCCGATCAGGTCCCCGATGGCATCCACCAGGCGGAGGTTTCCGGTCGAAGCCTTGTTTCCGAAGCCGAAGATGGCGGACGAGAGGTCCTCGGGCGAGAGCCGCCGTTCGGACACGTCCATCAAGAGTTTGACCGCGGCCTGCGCTTCCGGATTGTCAGGCTGGGCCTTCGCCCGGGCCGCGAACATCCGGAGCGCGTTGGAATAGCGCTGCATGGCGGTCAGCTCGTCGCCGGAGAACATCTTGGCCGCGAAGGTGCGGCCGCGCTCGCCGGTGAACTCGGAGATCCGCTCGGCAACCTTGGCGGCGCTTTTCGGATCGGCTGCGTCGAAGCCGCTGGTGAGCTTCTGCCAGGCTGCGCCGCGGATCGCGCCGAATTCTGCCGAATCTCGGCCGAGGACGTTTGCAAGGCGATCGACGAGGCGCGCGCTCAATCCCGTGCCACCGACGCGGGCCGAGCCAATCAGGAAGTTCGCGACCTCCTCATCGGTTGCGCCGCGCTCGATGATGCGCTGGACAGCCCGGCCAGCGTCGTCTCCCGCGCCATTCGGCCGGAAGGCCTGCATCCAGGAGGAGAAGGCGCCCCGGGCATTCTTCATGGCCGCGAGCGCAGCCTCGTCGCCCGTGAAGAGCGAGCTGGAGAAGGCCCGTTCGAGCTGGTCGTCAAAGGCCTCGATGATGCCGCGCATCGCCCGAGCGTCAGCCGGGTTGGCCTTGGCGTCCTTGTATCCGGCGATGATGATTTTCCGGGCCTGCTCGATTCCGCGCAGGTTGACGCCCGCGATTTCCTGACCGGGCGTCGGATTACCGATGCGGCCGAGATTGAGGCTGGCAATGCGGTCCAGCTCGTTGAGCGTCTTCGCTGCGATGGGCGTTGTCGCTCGATCGGGAATGATCGGTTCGGCGCGATTGAGGAGGCCTTCCTGAATGCGCTTCGAAATCGGCGCCGCAAAGTCGTTCGCCGCTGCACCGGGCGCCATGACTCCATTCTGTCCCGGCCTCGCCATGCCGGTGAAGAACTCGGGCGCAATCTCTCCCTGCTTGGAAAAGGCGTCTCGATAGGCCTCATTGTATTTCAGCTTGCCGCGAGCGGCAGCCGAGCGCGTGGCCTCCGCGACGAAGCCGCCGGCATCGACCGGGGACACATCCATCGGATTGAAGCGCCTCGCCATGGTGTCAGAAGCATCCTGCACGGTCCCTGTGAGGCGCGCCTGCTTGGCCTCCCACGTCGAGCGCGCACGGTTCGCGAAATTGTCGACTGCCTCCCCGACAATGCCGCCAGCGTCGCCCGGCCGGGCAAGGTCGACCTGACCACGGCCAGCCGTCGAACCGATGCTGTCCCGAGCCTCGAGAATTTTCCCGCGTTGCGCCTCAATGGCTTCCTGCGCGACGCGCTGGGCTCGATCACCATAGGCGCCGCCGGCCATCGCGTTCTCGCGGCCCATCATCGCGGGATCTGCTGCGCGCTGGCCTCGCGTAAGAGGAATGCCCAACTCATCGGCGGCCTGTGCGCCCGGAAGTGTCTGTGCAGGATTGCGACCGAGGCGGCTTGCGACGCCACCGAGAGCCGCGCCCAAGGCTCCCCCGACAAGCGCGCCACCAGTACCGCCCTGAGCGGCTGCAAGAGCCTTGTCCGCTATCCCGCCATCATTCTCGATAGCACCGGTCAAAGCGCCGTAAACTCCGCCAGTCGCGGCAGCATTGATTGCCGCTGCACCGCGAGCACCCTCGCGGACTGCATTGATGCCGGGCAGAAGTGCAGCAGTTGCGCCGAAGCCCCCGACCTGCCCCATAAGCCGAGAGCCAGGGTTCAGCGCTTCGTCGGCTGCGTCCATCGCCCGCTCGCGGGCCAGGTTGTCGGCATAGCGCTCGCTGAAGCTATCGCCGTTGCCGGCGCCGAAAGCCGCGTCACCCGCAGCCGCCAGCTTGTCCATGCCGGGCACCCACGAGGCGACGCCGCGCATATACGCATCAACGCGACCGAGGGGGCTGGCCTTGTCCTGCTGGAGCCGAGTGCGAACGGCGTCGGCAAGGTACTCACCATCCCGCAACTGCGTGTCGGAGCCTTCGCGCTCTGCTCTTGTCGCGAAACCGGACGGAGCCGCACCGCCGCCAGGCTGCCGGTTTGGCGCGACCGTTACGACGAGCGGGCCGCTGCCGGTATCCTGCGGAATACCGGACGGGGCGTCGAACTGGTCGAAGACGTTTCCTCCGTTGGAGGATGTCCCCCGCTTTGGCGCGGCGGCAGGCTGGTCGAACTGATCGAAGACGTTACCCGCCATCTTACTGCCCCAGCACGCTAGCGGCTGCACCACGACCATATTTCGCGTCGAACTGGTCGCGAGCGCCTGGATTTGCCCTCAGGAACTCAACCGCTTCCGGCGGCGCCATGGCGGCCTGTGGACGCGGCGCAGGCTGGTTCCCGCTCTGCCCACGCTTCTCCGGGCTCTTGTAGTAATCGCCACCGCGAAGCTCTTTCGCTCGCTGCTGGTCGAATGCCAGATGGCGCTCCGCCGCCGCAATGGCACGATCCAGAATTTTAACGCGGAGGTCGTGTGGAAGATTGGCCGAGCCCTGCACGTCCAGCATAATCTTGCGCTCGCCTTCGGTCGGATTGCCGCCAAATGTGAGTTTGAGCTGCGCGAGAGCGTTGGTCGTGATGAGGTTGTTATATTCGGTCGTCGCCTGGCCGGCGTCGCTTCCGAATGTCCCCGTTACCATACCGCGAACGCCCGCTGTGGGGCCTTCATAGGCCCTGGCCGACAGCTCTTTGGCCTGCCGAAGATTGCTTATGACGGTCTGGCTTGAGAGGACCTTTTCATCCGCCTCAAGGATAGCCTTCTTGTCCGTCGCAGTGAGCGGCCCCATGTCCTCGCGCGGCATCTTGCCGGTAAGGATATAGCCCTGATAGCCGGGGTCTCCGGGCTTCAGTCCTGCCCGAACTGCTGCGCGCTCGCGCCCGGCCGTCTCCTCCTCGGGAGTGACCTTGCTCTTTTCCTTCGCGTACTCGGCCGGGTTCTTGGCGTCCGTCCAGCCCATCCCCTTCGCGTACATGAACTCTTTGACGCTATCGGGCGCCTTGGACTGCTCCAGAGCCTCCTTCAGGAAAATCTCGCCAACGGCGCGGGCGTTCGCCGGGAGGTTGGGATTGGCAAGCGCCGTAGCAATTTGCCCGATCCTGCCTTTCCTCGCTTCCATCGCGCGCGTCTCGCGGTACTCCAGTGCTTCCTGTCCGTTGGTGGGGCGAGGAAGCTCAGCGCTGGCGACTGGGGCGGCGGGCGCAGCCGGTTGAGGCTGCCGGCTGACCGGCGCGGGCATGGCCCCCTGCGCCGGGACAGCGCCGCGCGCGGGAACATCGGAGGCCCCGGCGGGAGGTGGCGCAGGTGCAGGATTTCCGAGAGACGGAAGAGTGCGGGTCACCCCGAAATTGTCGGAGACGCGCGATACCTGAGAGCCCGATGAAAGGCCGCGCCGCGCTTCCTCGCTAGCCACCAACCCGCGAAGCTGGCCGGCATCATTCGAATTCGGATCGATGTCGACCGCTCCAGCCCGATCAATGGGCGGCACCTGCCCAATGGCGGGAGTAGCGCCTTGGGCGGGGAGATCAGCACGCAGATCCATCGGGCGAGATGGCGGGAGGATTTGGGCCTGCGGAGCAGTCGTCGTGCCCCTGCCGAGATTGGCGAGAGCGCTGCCCATCCAAGGCTGTGAAACGCCTTCCGCCTCGAATGCCGGGCGAAGGGGCGGCTCTCCCGAGGCGATGGCGTCGAAGGTGCGGCCCGTCATCGCCGGCTGGCCGGGAACGGCGAAGCCCTGGCCGCCGGTATCCAGCGACGCATTCGCGGAGCCAGGCGCCGGCACATCGGCAGAGGCTGTCCGCACTCCAGAGGAGCGAGCCCCAAGCTGGAGATAGTCCATCAGGGATGTGCCATTGGCGTCGCTCGGATTGTATTGCCCTCGGGTCTCAATGAACCGCTGAAGGCCCTTCTTCCCGCCGAGATGCGCGACCGCACGAAGGCCGTCAGCCGTGATAGGAATCCCGTTGATGCTCTGGCCGATGAGCCGGTCATAGCCATTGGCGCGAATGGACTGGTCGATGTCCGAGAAGTGCCAATTCTCAGCGGCCCGCTGGAGATCTGGCGAGCGCATGAACTGATCCGGCGTCGTTCCCTGCGGAATAGCCCCGGCCGCTGCGGCTTCTTGCAAACGAGCCTGCCCGAACTGAGCACGGCCGAAGTGCCCGCGAGCGCCGCCGGCCCCTACTTCGTTGTTCCGCGCCCGCCAGTTGCCGCCGCTCTCGCTCGCGTTAAGCGCTGCCGGCAATGCCGAGCCGGTCGGTCCAGAAGCAGAGGTGCCCTGTCCCAAGGGCGCCAAGCCCTCGGAGCCCTGGCCGCCTATGCCGAGCCCGCCAATCGCTGCGCCGAGGCCTCGGGCTGCCTCCTGGCCAAGCTGCTTGTTCTGGGCATCCTGCCCCAACTTCAGAAAGGTGGCCGCGTTGCCGATATCACCCAAGGCCAGCAACTTGCCGGCGACGGCGTTGTAATTGCCGGCCTGTATGTCGGGCCCGAATTCCGCAATCTCGTCGCGGCGCCGCCTCTCTTGGATGGTCTTGCCGAGATTGTTGAGGGCGCTATTGAGCCCAGCGAACGAGTTTGAGAAGTCGAACGCCGCCATTATTTCTTGCCCCCATTGCCATACAACCCGGTGAGCAGGTTGACACCCGAGCCGAGGACGTTGGCCCAGAGGCTCGCCCCGCTATTGACGTTGTCGGTGGCCTGCTTGGACTGCCCGAGCACGGCGCCGATGCCGGTGTTCGTGGCATTCCAGAGGTTGTTGAGGCCCATCTGGCCATAGCCGCCATAGAGGCCCGCTTCAGTCGCCCCCAAGCTGGCAAGGCTGGACCCGAGCTGACCCTGCAAGCTGGACTGCGCCGTCGCTGCCTGCTGGCCGCGATCAGAGAGGCCTTGGAGCTGGGACTGCCAGTTGCCGTAGTCCTGATCCGCCTCGTTGCGGTTGTAGTCGGCAATCGCCGTCATCGTGTTGCCGGACCCGAGCGCCCCGAGAGCCGATGCTTTGCGCGCGACGGCGTCGGTACCCTGCGCAACCTTGTACTCGTAGCCCGGCGAGGCCCGGAACTTCGCCACCGCGTCGTCGCGCGCTGCATCCCCGCCGAGACCGAGAGAACCTTGATAGGTGCCTAGCGCGCTGGTGCCCGCCGAAACCCAAGGGTTAAGCCGGTCAATCGCGCCAAGGTAATTCTCGCGCAGATCGGTGCGGCCCTGGCCCAGTGCCGACAATGAGCGGCCGAGGTAGTCGTCCAACATCGATTGCCCACGGATGCCGGCATTTTCGGCGGTCGAGTAGCCCCAAATGCCGATGTTCCGGGCGCTGGTCCCAGATCCAATAGCCATCAGGCCCTCCCCTTGCACGAGATGACCTCGGCATAGGCCGCGTAGGCTTTGTCAGCCTCGCAAGCTTCCGTAATGATGGTGGTCAGGCCAGCGGTGATATCGTTACTGCTGGCGGGGCAGTTCATAAGCCCTAGAAGAAGGGTGTTCGCGTTTGCCCGAACGCGCTCAAGATACAACGCCGTCGCGATGAGGTGACGACTGGCCGGGATACTGGCTGCGACTGCTTCGGGCTGCGCCTCGCGCAGGAACTGCGGAACCTGGACGATGTTGTCGCTCATCGCGCCACCTGCATGGCGGCGGGCTGAAGCGTGGCGAGCTGAGCGCGGATCAAGGCTCGGATTGCGCTCGACATCGACGTGTCGCGGCGCACGGCTTCCCGCTCCAACGCCGCGCGTAGCTCAGGTTCAACGACGAAGCCGATATGTTCGGTTCGCTTGCGATATGAGGAATGCATCACGGCCTCCATTTCTGAGGCCGATTCTGCCACTGATTTCAGTTTTTACCTAATAATTTCAATGTCTTATACGCTGGCATGCGCTGACATTCGCTAGCGTTCGCAACGCGGGCGGTTTTGCCCAGGCCAGGGGGACAGATGGCCTTTTTGGTGGCCTTCTTGCTCGGGACATGCCCGGTTATGATGAATTAACAGGCTCTTAGCGCCAAAATGCGATGCTCACTGACGGCATCGCATTCCTTCGGACGGCGCGCCGCAAGGCCATCTAAGAAGAACTCCGTCCCGAAGCTCGGCACGGCAGCAACCAGCACAGCAGGAGTGGACAACTTGTCCACTCCTTCGCGGATGCCACCGCTGACGCCACCGGCAAAGATGCTCGTACGGTGCGCCGTGATGCCGAGCGCGGCGAAAAGGTCTGCGAAGATGCCCTGAATCTCGTTCGCGGGACCGCTTATTCCTCGGGGCGTTCCGGCGGGTTCTCCTCGTCCAGATCGGAGTCGATCCAATCAATTTCGGCGGCAACGCCCCAATGCTTCGCGAGCTTTTCGAGAAGAGCGCTGTAGCCGCGCGCGCGTATCAGCGCAGTCGACCATTCCGTTCCGAGTCCGTAGCCGAAGATTTGCACATCGAAATCCGCCCCAATGGGGCCGATTTTGATGCTGTATTCGTCGGGGCCGTTGCCGGCGAAACTGCCGATAACCTTCAAACTCAAATCACCAACGCGAGCAATCTCAGCGATTTCCCACATCCGGTGAATGATGAATTTAGGGAAACGCTGAACGCTGTCATTGTCAGTCATATCAATGCTCTCCGCTCGTGCCGCCCGCACGCTTCGCCAAGCGCACGCCTGGCTGGCCGTGGTTCAGGAACTCCACACCGGCCGCCTCTAAAGCGACCTGCACCTTGCGCACGACATCAAGACCGCTGGTTAGCGTATTCTCGCCGTTCGCCTCCATTTTTCGGATCGTGTTGACGTTCACGCCTGCCGCATCGGCAAGCGCTCCTTGTCCCATGTCCACGAGCGCGCGGGCGGCACGCAACTGGTTGCCAGTGCTCAGCATTCCTAGGGGGCCTTTATCGGAAAACGACGCTGCTAGTTTTAATCACCACAATAGCGTTGACAACCATCATTCTGTCGGGTAGTTAATTTAACCATCAACGCAGATTAATTCGCTGCGAATGAGGGTTAAAGAATGCCTCTCGCCATTCTCTCCGCCGGCCGCATCGCCTTTAACAAGGCCGCTGTGATGGCCTGGGCCTATCGCGAAGGCCGCTTCGCCTTCCGCATGTGCCGCAACATCACCGAGCGCCGGCAGCAGCTTTCCAACTGGCTGCGCAAGGCATGGGCCGCCGCGAAGATGGAAGCGGCCATGCTGATCGACGCCGCCCGCCGTGAGTTCGAAGCCCGCGCCCATCTCGCTCAGCGCGCTCGCGAGGCCGTCGCTCTCGCCGCTCAGTTCCGCAACGACCCCGAGGCCATCCGCTTTGAGATCGAGCGCGAGCACTACCGCCAGCATTTCCAACCCGCCCGCATCGACGCTCTGCGCGGTGCTCTCGCCAGCATCGGAGCTTGATCGATGACTACCGCAACCGCCTTCTCGGATGAACACCGCCACCTTGCCGCAGTGTCAAACGAAGACCTGCGCTTGCTGTTCGACGCCCTGCGCGTCGCCACCGCCGTCATAGACGGCTTGGCTTTCCAGCCGTGGTTCATGGAAGGCGGAGAGCATACCCCGGCGGGCAACGCCTTATTCCGATATGCCCGCGACATGGGTGTGCTTGGCGATCAGATTGCCCGCCATGTCAGGCTCACGCCCCCGAAATCCGAGGGCGAGCGCCGCGAGCGTCTGCACCTGCTTTTGCAGGATGAAGCGGCCCTCTTCGACACAGAGGACATGAACGCCGCAGAGCAGGCCCTGGAATTGATCGACGCAGGGAAGGAATAAGTGATGGCCGAACCCATCTCACAAGACAGCGTCCAAGACGACGTTTACCGCCTGTCGCAGCTCCTCAAGGCAGTCGATCAGATCATTTGGGAACAGCCCTTTGACAGCATCGACTCTCCAACGGCGCGGATGCTCGCAAGCATGGTGCGCATCGCCCAAGACTTGGCCAATACCGCCCAGCGTCACCTGCTGGAGGACTTCGACGCGCTGGCGAAGGCCGCAGAAGCGGAGGGCGTGGCATGAGCAATGCCTATGACGCGGACGCCGCCGAAACCGACGCCGGCAACCTTGCCGAGCTGCTGGACATCGTCGTCAGCGAGGAAACCGAACTGAGCCGCGCCGGAATGACGCCCGAGCAGATTGCAGCCCTCGCCCGTATCGGTGCGCTCGCCTGGGTTGGGCGGGATATCGCCCGCCGGCTTGCTGAAAACGTCTTCGCCGCCGTCAAGGCCGCCTAACCCGACACTCCCTCAACATCGCTGGAGAAGATCCAATGCCGAGCGCAACCGCTCTGGCAGCCGCCGAAGGCTTGCCAATCGACATTTCCCACCACCTGCTGACCATGGACGACTTGGCGAGCCTGAGCCACGCCGATCTGTTTCAGGTCGCGGCCATCCTTCGGGCGGCGGCGGACATGATGGCCTACAGCCGCCACGCCGGCCTGCTGGAGGATATCAGCGGCGTCCTTGTTTCCCTGGCTAGCGACGCCCGCGCTGTTGCCGAAGCTCGCAAACCGACCAATTGCACGGAAGCCGATTGGCGCGGCTGGCTCATCGCGGCCCATGCCGCTTTTGCCTCCGAACCGCTTTCGGACATCGCTGCGAAGGCAGCCCTGGCCGCAGCGGTCGAGCGCTACGCCCCCGCAATTCGCTGAACCTACAACCCCTCCCTTCGCAGAGGAGTGCTCACGCATGAGTGCCGCAATCCCGCTCCAGCCTGACGAGAGCCTTATTCTGGTCTCGGCTTTCGCCCGCAGCCTCAACGCCGAATATGACCAGCGATGCCGTGTCGACGATAAGGACGCGAAGCTGGACGATCTAGCCGACCTCGAAAGCGAGGCGGTCTATTTCCTGGCCAACCATAGCGCATCCACTCTGGCAGGCTTGGCCGCAAAGGCTTCGATGCTGCAAGCCAGGACTTCGCATCTGCCCGTCAAAGGGGATCTGCGAAAGGAGCTGAGCGCTGACGACGCCTTGAGCTATTCGCTGCTCCGCGATGTCATCGCCCTGGCCGGCGTCGTCCCCGACAAGGCCCCGCCTGATCCTGCCATCACCTGTGCCCAATACTACAACCGCAAATTCGCGGCGGTGAACGCAGACGAGCCCAAGGGCGGCTCGCCCGAGCATGACAAGCTCGTCAGCGATTGGGATGCAGCAGCCTCGCTCTGCTACCGCACGAAGCCGCTTTCTTTCGCCGGCTGCCTCGCCCTGCTGGAGGTGATCCACTCCCGCGAACAGGGTTGCGCCTTGGGCGATGAAACCCGCGTTGCGCTGGAGACGCTGCGCGGCGGGCTCGCGGGGCTCGTGAACACATGAGCCCGATCCGCATCAACCGCCAGCGCGGCAAGGGCAAGCCGAAACGCTCCTACGGCGTAAAGCCCGTCAGCCTCCCGACGTTCAGCTTCTATGGCCATCTGCCGGTCGTCTATGTCGACGGTGAACTGGTCGTTGGGCGCCGCGTCATTCCAATGGAGCCCCGCCGATGAGCACGCAGCCCGACCCGATCCTGGCCGCAATCGCTGATTTCAAACCGTACGGTTCAGCGCTTCAGGCCGTGATGAATACCGACGACGACCAAGCGGTCGATAAAGCCTGGCGGCCTGCCTATGACCGACTCAATGCCATCTATCGCATGACACCTGAAACGCCGGCCGGCTTGTTGGCTCTCATGGACATCATGTTGGAGTGGGACGGCCATCACCTCCGCCTCACCGAAGAGCGGCGCGGCGAAGCCGACGACCTCGATGACGCTGATAGAGCGCTCGTCGCCGCCGTGTTCCGCCATGCCAAGCGCATGCTGGAGCAGATGCAATGAGCGTGGTGGACCTTCGGCAATACGCCATCGTCGCGGCCTGCCAGACCGCTGGCAAGCAGGCTCTCGATTGCCATACGGCATTTGATGGGCCTTTCGGTCCCGAGCCCGTCATCCTCTCGGCAGCCGAGCGCGAGGAAGTCGTTTCGATCCTGACACAGGTTGCCCTTAGCCTGTCCGAACGGTCGGAGGCGATGCCGAGCCTGCGGCGGCGGCTTGGCGCGGTCGTGGAAGCGCTTATCGCTGTTGCCGACGCACTGGACGGCGATTGCGATCTGGAAGATGGCGCCGATCAGGAAGTCGTCTGCGAGGACGAGGGCGCACAGTGCGAGGACGAGGGGAGTCCCAACGACAACGGGATTGCTGACGCAGACGGACGAGCCGAGCAACTTCCCGGCGTCCATTTCTGGAACGAGGCGTGTGTATGAAGCTGAGAGATATCAACGACGCCCTGGCTGCGGGCGACAGGGAGACGATGCGCCAGGGCTTCCGAGCCTTGGTAGACCAGCACGCGCGGGTGGAAGCGTCATCACCCGGAATGCTGGTCGTCGCGCTGAACCGCCTTTGCACCGCCCTCAAGGACGATCAGGCCCAGATGCCTCCCGCCATATGCGGCGCGCTCGATCTACCGGCCGGATCAACTTATGCAGACGGCACCACCCAGGCGAAGCGAGATGCACCGCGGCTGGCGCGGCATCTGACGGCGGCGGGGTAACCAGTTCGGGACGCTCCTTTAGAGAAGCTCTGAGTCTGAATCGTCGTCAGGTGTATCGTCGGAGACAACGTCAATAAGCCAGGCGTCGCGGTGGTCCCATTTATGCGACCCGCCACAGGCGGGGCAAACTCGCAGTAGGCTCATCAGCTCTCGCGGGGCGATTTTGCCCGCTGTCTTTTCTCCGGTTCCGACTGGCAAGCCCGTGCCGGGACACCTGATCGCAATTTCTCGCATAGCTTACCTGGAGGGGGAATCGTGAGCGTTGATGATGCTCAGAATTTCGATATTTCCCGCTTGTACATGTCCAAGCCAGATTCGGCCTTGCCGTAAGGGCGCGACTCGTCTTCTCGCTTCAACGTGGGGGAAATCTTCCATCCCACAATTTCGGTAGCCTGCTCCGGGTCGAATTCGAGATTGCTAAGCTGCTTGCGAGCGGCATCGGCATCCGGCGCCTCGACGGTAACGAATGCGCGCCGGATCACAGTGATTTCAGCAGTGAACTTTGGCATGAAAAGCGGCCTTGGCGGATTGTAGCTTACCTAACGGCAACCGATGAGAGAAAGCTTAACGCGTCATCGTCCGAGTGAACGTTCTGGTGGCTCATAACGGTAGCGCCATGGTCGCTGCGAGACATTGACTGACGTCAAAGTGGTGGGACGCCTCACCCTTACTTTGCGCGGATCCGGCCATTGCCGCCTTGACTCCAACTTGGCTTTTGTTCCTATTTTGTTCTCATCGTGAGGACAAAAGTCATGACAGCGCAGCCAGCCGAGAACGACGACGATAAAGACGCAATCGAGTGGGAACTGATCGAGCTGATTGAGGAACACGGCAGCGAACGCGCAGCGCTCCGAGCGCTCCTGCATGATTTCCAGGTGCTGCTTGCCGATGCCGATAGAGCCGTCTCGCGAGGCTTCGTGCGCGGCGTGTTCTCGCAAGGGGCTCCGCCTATCCGTGAGCCAGAGGCATGAGGCGCAGGGGCGAACTGTCGCCGGCCCGCATGGATCGGGAGTGGCCCCATCAAGTCGCGGTGAGACGCATCCCCGGCCAGAACCTCGGGCACATAAATGCGTGCGGCCCACTCTCGTCGCTATGCTGGCGCCGGCACAGCGTGAACGATGGCAAGCACTCCTATGAGATTTTGTGCTTCAGTGATCCAGCGCAGGCTGATCAGTTTTGCGAGGCAGTCAGAGGGGAGCGCTTCGACCCGCGCGACCGGATAGGCTGGCGGTGGGACCGCGGGCGCGGTGCGAGACGGGACGAAAAGCGAAGGCAGCGAGGATATTGAATCGCCGGCCTTGATTTCTTCGATGCAGCAGGGGCAGACGAAATGTGCGGTCGGTTTAGCCAGGCATATAGCTGGGACGAGATTGTCGCCTTCAGCCAGCCGCTGACGGTGCCGGCGAACACGCCGAACCTGCGCGCCCGCTACAACATCGCCCCGACCACGGAAATCGACATCATCGTGAGAACGGATGCCGGCCGCGAGCTGAAGAAAGCGCGCTGGGGGCTCATTCCCGGCTGGCACAAGGGCAACGTCAAAGACTTCAAGCTCTCCACCTTCAACGCGCGCGTTGAGACGGTCGAAACAAGCGGGACGTTCAAGCACGCTTACAAAAGCCGGCGCTGCATCATCCCGGCCAGCGGCTTCTTTGAATGGACCGGCGAAAAGAAAGACCGCGTGCCGCACTTCTTCTCTGCCGCCGATGGCGAATTGTTGGCCTTCGCCGGGCTATGGGAGAACTGGCGCGACCCCGAGACGGGCGAGGATATCACCACCTGCACCATGATTGTCCGCGAAGCGAACGCCTGGACGGCGCAGTTTCACGACCGCATGCCCTGCATGCTGCTGCGCCAGGATTTCGAGGCTTGGCTGGACGGTTCGGGCGGCATGGAGTTGCTGAAGCAGCCACCGCGCGAGCTGCGCGAATGGATCGTGTCGAGGCGCGTCAACAAGGCCGGTGAGGGCGACGACGACCCGACGCTCGTTGATCCGGTCGAGCCCAAGGTGGAGAAGCTGTCTGAGCCGCCCCCGAAGCCGCCGGCCCAAGGCGATCTATTCTGATGGGCCATTGGCAGCAGATCAGCCGCGATAATGCGATAGAGCGGGCGCGCGTCGCGGCCTTGCCAGTTTGGCGGAAGCGGATCGCGGCCATAGGGCGCCTCTCCCTGATTGCGGCGTCATGGCTTGTTGCGGTTGCCGCAGTCCTTCGCGCGTTTGGCGTCCTTTAGCTTTATGGCTTCGAACTTGGCGGTTGGCCTTGATGCAAGCCTTGACCGTCTGGCGAAGTGTCCTTCCCGTACTCTCGATTTTGCTGAGTGTCGGCGCCTGGGCCATGTCCGGTTTGCGGGCGGTTAGCGCCGGGTGAAACCTGCGTCGCGCCGCTTCCCGTCCCTTGCTGCGGAGCCATGCCGGTCGAACCCGATCCCGTTCCGGTTCCTTCTTTCGGAGGCGAGGCAGTTTGGGCGGATGCGCCGCAAATCAAGAGCAACAGTCCGAGCAGAGAGGCTAGCAGGCGAAGTTGCATAGTTTGCTCCCATTTCTGGAAGCCAAACGTTGGGGCGGAGGACGAGTTCCGGAAGCGCGTCGACAGGAGGAACGACGAAGCCGTGTTTATGTCTTTCGCAGCGCTGCATAGCGATCGATCTCCGCCCGCATTCGCGCCACCGCAGCCTCACCGCGCTTCGCCATGATACCCGCGGGTAAATTTAGACGCGTCTTACGTCGGCACCAAGACCTGTGGCGGCGCGCTCCGCGGTGAGACTTCGGTGGCGTCCTTTTCGCTTTCGAAGGACAAGCCAACGGCCAAGCAAAGGCCCCACGCAATAATCCCGACCCAGGCAATCTGAGCTGCTATGCCAACGGCAGCCAGCAGAATGATACGCGTCTTTACGTAAAGGCGTCGAAAACGTGCTTCTCCACCTGAGGCAGGAAGTGCCACCTCAGGGCCGGCCATATCTTTCATTCGTCATACTCGTTCCTATCGCCGCGGCGACGAAGCTATTCGGATCTGAGCGGGCGCCAAGTCCTTCATTTGGTGGAACGGTGCCGAACGGACATCGGCCCTTGGTACAATCGCCAGACGTGGCGATCTGCATAGGATGAGGCTATTGCTGTATGCGCTGTTCTCCGGCCACGGCCTTGAGCGGGGCCGGTGCATAGGCCCACGGCAGGAGCTCGTCGATCTGGCTTTGGGGATGGCCGACGACGATGCGGGCCATGACGTCGCCGAGATAAGCTTGCGGGTCGACGGCGTTGAGCTTGCAGGTCTCCACGAGCGAGGCGATGACGGCCCAATGCTCGGCGCCGCCGTCGGAGCCGGCAAAGAGCGCGTTCTTGCGATTGAGCGCGATCGGCCGGATGGCGCGCTCGACGACGTTGGAGTCGATCTCGACGCGGCCGTCTTCGAGGAAGCGGCAGAGGCCCGCCCATCGCGAGAGGGCGTAGCGGATGGCCTCGGCGAGCTTGCTCTTTTGGCTGATGAGGGCGAGCTTCGCCTTCAACCACGGCTCCAGCGCATCGACGATCGCGCGGCTTCGCGCCTGACGGATGCCACGGCGCTCCTCGGCTGAACGGCCGCGGATCTCGCCCTCGATGCGATAGAGTTCGGCGATCCGGGCGAGAGCTTCCGTCGCGATCGGCGCGGGGCCACCTTGCGCGAGATCGTAGAACTTGCGCCGGGCATGTGACCAGCAGAAGGCCAGGTTCACGGCGTTGCGGTCGGCCAAGACCTTGTAGCCCGCAAAGCCATCGACCTGTAGCGTGCCGACGAAGCCTTGAAGATGGCGGACCGCCTGCTCGGCCTTGCGATCGGGCGCGTAGAGATAGGCGACCCCCGGCGGATCGCCGCCGTCCCGGGGGCGTTCGTCGCGGGCATAGGCGAAGAGCTGGCCGGTCTTGGTCCGGCCGCGGCCCGGGTCGAGCACCGGCGCCGTGGTTTCGTCGGCGAAGAGCTTTGTCGATGCCTTCAACCGCTCGAACAGGCGCGCATGGACGGGCCGTAGCAGGAAGGCCGCCTTGCCGACCCAGTCGGCCAGGGTCGAGCGATCCAGGTTGACGCCCTGCCGGGCATAGATCTGGGACTGCCGGTAGAGCGGGAGATGATCGGCATATTTGGCGACCAGAACATGGGCCACCGTTGCCTCGGTCGGGATGCCGCCCTCGACGAGCCTGGCGGGCGCGGGCGCCTGGACCACGACCTCCTCGCAAGTCCGGCAGGCGTATTTCGGCCGGCGCGTCACGATCACCCGGAACTGGGCCGGCACGATGTCGAGACGCTCGGAGACGTCCTCGCCCATGACGTGGAGCTGCCCGCGGCAGCAGGGGCAGGCCTTGTCCTGGATATCGACCACCTGCTCGATGCGCGGCAGGTGCGCGGGAAGCGAGCCACGGTTGGCGCGGCGCTTCGCGGCTCGCTCGGACCTCTTCGCGGAATCGGCAGCCTCCTCGACGGCGAGGTTCTCAGCCTCGATCTGCTCGGCCTCCTCGAGGCCCAGCAATAGCTGGTCGACTGGCAGGCTCTCGGCCCGGCGCCCGAAGCGATGGCGCTGCAGCTCCTTGATGATCTGGCGCAGCCGCTCGTTCTCGGCGCGCTCCGCCGCGAGCATCGCCTGGAGGGCGATGGGGTCACGGGTCAAGGGCTCGGGCGAAGTGCTCACGAAGCCGATTCAATCATGGATTACAGCGGCTTGCCAGTGCTGAACGATCAACTCGCCGCGACAGGGACGCGCGTCTCGCGCCGTTCATGCACCCGGCGCCAGTCGAGGCCTTCGAGCAACGCCTGAAGCTGCGCCGCGGTCAGCCGCACGACGCCATCGGCGATGGCAGGCCATTGGAACTTGCCGTCCTCCAGGCGCTTCGAGAACAGGCAGACGCCCGTCCCGTCGAAGTAGACGAGTTTGATCCGGTCCGCGCGCCGCGCCCGGAAGATGTAGATCGCGCCCGAGAAGGGATCGGCGCCCATGCTCTCGCGCACCAGCGCCGCCAAGCCCTCCGCGCCCTTGCGGAAGTCGACCGGCTTCGTCGCCACCATCACGCGGACCGCCCCGGTCGGGCCGATCACGAGCCGCCCTTCAGTGCGCCGATCACCGCGGCAATCGCCTTCGGGCTCGCACTTGGCCCGACGCGCACCACCACGCCGTCGATCTCGAGCTCGATCCCGTCGCTGGAGCCGCCGGAAGCGCGTCGCGTGCGACGACGACGCTTGGCAGACTGCCGGGCCGGCTTTGGCTCTTCGACCGCCGCTTCGATCACTGCCGGCACGAACATGGGGGCGGATAGCGGCGACAACGGCTCGGGCGCGCGACGCAGGAGGCGGCGCCAGCCGAACAACTGCTGCGGCGACATCGCATGGCGGCGCGCGACCTCGCTCACCGTTGCGCCAGGCTCGTAGCTTTCCGCCACGATCCGCGCCTTGTCGTCGTCGGACCAATCCCGCCGGCGTCCCGCTCCGGTAAAAACCTCGAACCGCCGGACCGGCTCATCCGCGCTGGTTTTAAGCATATGCTCTGAAATCGTCATGTGTCGAAGCCCTCAGGCTTCCAACATCCACCGTCAGCTCACCGGCTGAAAGGTGCTCTCAGGGCATCGCTTACCTATTGCTTCGGTCGACTAGAAGTGAGGTGACGATGACGTGGCTCGCCTTCCTCCACCTAGGCTCTCTCGCCCTGCTGCTGATATTGTTCGACGACTCGCATCCCTTGCACTGGCCCGATTAGCTATCGACCGTGCCGTCATCGAGGCTGTCGCTTGTTCGCTTCAGCGGGCGTTCCAGTACGCGGGTCGATCGGGAAGGTCGCATCAGGTCGCGGTGGGCTACGGGCTCAGCTTCCAACTTGTTTCAACAAGCTGAAATCGCTCAAACGCTTCTGCACTCAGATCTACTGAGTGATGCCGCCAACCGGAAAGCCGGCTTGCCGTGCCCCCTCGATCAGAATAACCCGATCTCTTGGATTGAAATTTCGCATCGCGAGTTCCGCGCCGAAATCATCGAAAAAGCGCGGACGCATGCGCAAGAACTCAGCAACGCTCGCCTTTCTTTCAGCTTCGAGGCCGCCCTTAGCGAAGATCAGCGCCGCGACGAAGTGGTAGATCGAGAATCGCGCCAGATCGGCGCGTTTGATCAGTTCGACAGCACGCTTGTTATCGCCTTCCATATAGCGGGCAAGGGCGATCAGCCCGATGTAATAGCCAGTCTGAGCGGGGTTTCGCTCCAGCGCGGTCTCCATCATCGCACTGCCCCGCTGCCAATCGCCTGCTTGAGCAATCCGACTACCTAGCTCCGCCAGCATCTCAGAGTCGTTTGGGTTGAGGGCTAATGCTCGCTCTCCAACACGGAGAGCCAATTCTGGCTCCCTGCGAAAGAAGAGTACGGTCATCAGCGCCTGGAGGCCCCGCACATTGGCTGGATCGAGTTGGATTGCTCGCTCCGCCGCATCACGTGCCCGGTCTAGGCCGGCTGAGGCAGGTCGTCTGTTTAGATCGTATCGATCCTCATCAAGATAGAGGTGGGATAGCATTGCCCATCCCGTCGAATAGTCAGGGAATCGCGACGTTGTACGTTCAAGGCATTCGCGCGTAAGAGCGTGCTCTTCTTTATTCAGAACCTTGCGATAGTGGTAGTAATGCAGGACACAAATATAGGCTTCGGCGTTGCTTGGAGCCCGTATATTCGCGGCAGCTGAAACCGGTGAAAAGATTGCGCCGTAGGGCTGGGCAACAGCCATCGCGACCTTGGCCGCGATATCAGACTCGATCTCAATATTGCCTGAGCCATTCAGGCTTCGATCATAGACCTGGCTCCAGAGGATTTTCGAGCTTCCTCCGTCGAGCAACCTTGCTGAAACGCGCAACTGTTGCCCTGCCGCGCGTACACCTCCCTCCAAGAGGTACTGAGCCCCTAAACCCTCGACACTCTCGTTGCCTGCGGTCGGTTGTCGGCGAATAACCCGCAGTTCGCGGAACCGAGATAGCTGATTGAGAAGTTCGTCGGAGATGCCGGCAGCATAGAGCGCGCCATCGGATCCAGACAAATTTGCAAAGGGCGTTACCGTTAGCGCGATTTCCGGTGATTGCGTGCCCTCAGCGGCTGGACTACGGCGCCCGAGCGATTGTGTGACGGCAATCGCCAGTCCGAGGCAGATTACAAGGCTCCCGACAAGGGCGCCGAATTTCCAGTACAGCGATCTGGGCGGCCGAAAGCTTGTCGGCTTCTGCGCTATCGGGACGTCCCCTTCCTCCGCGATAGCGGGAGGTGGTGAAGGCTGCTCTATGCTGCTTCGCCAGCTAATGCTGGGCGCATATGTGCCTTTCGGAATGTCGATCACAACCGGATCATCGCGCCCAGCCAGCAGGTAGTATCGTTCGAGCGCGCGCCGCAACCGCCCGGCTTCGATGCGCACAACGGGATCGTTCACAACATCGAAGTCGTCGCCTCGCCCAAAGACGCTGGTCGCGATTGTAAAAGCTTTGATCCGGTCTCCGTGTCCTGCGAGGACTTCCTCAACGACGAAGCTTAAAAAGCTGCGCAGGCGACTTGGTACATTGAAGTCGCTGCTCGTCAGAATGCGCTGAAGCTGTGCCCGAGCGGCATCTTTGTCCTGGATAGAGGTGCGCGCCTGAGGCAATCCCGATCCCTGCAAGCCAATGCTTCCTGACCGAAGGTCTCCTTATGTTACGCAGTGCGTTTTCGGGGCGCAACGAGAGAGTTTAGCTGCGGCCTGGCGCCTTGACCTCCGTCAAATCGACATGGTTCCTCAGATCTTATCTCAAGAGGTGGGCCTCGATCTCCTCTTCTAACTCGCTGACGATAAGCCGGTATTGCTGCGAGACTGCGCTCGCCTCTGGCGTCGATTTACTACTCCAGTGGATCAGCGCGACTGAAGCCAGCTCATAGCTTTCAAACATCTCGGTGAGTGGGCTTCCGCTCGCCCGCATGAGTTCATTCCGCCGACTAGGCCAGCGGAGCAGCAGGCGGACTAATCCAGCTTTTTGTTCTGGCGTCATACCGGCAACTTCGACGTTTCGCGAAGTCTGGCCTCTGCCGAGGAGTGCTGGCTATTGTCCTTTGGTGCTCAGCTCTTCGTCGGCGGGCAGGAGCCCGTGTTCGACCGCCACTCCCACGCCGCTGGTCTCGCTGCCCGCTCGTCTGGCTCGCTCTTCGACATACTGAAGTCTGGTTGATGCGGTGTTGGGCAGATCGCGGGCTTCAAGCCACGCCAGCAACGCCTCGGTGTTGATTTCCGCCGAGAAGTGACCCGGGGTTTCCACTGAGAAGTGACCCGCCCAGATGGTGTTTGTGGTTCAGGTTGCGGTCAAGTTTTTGGCTTTCTCCCTGGCTGGCTTGTCGGGTTTCGCGGAGCTGTTCTTGAAGCGGAAGCTGTCGTTTCCGGTTTCGATGATGTGGCAGTGGTGCGTGAGCCGATCGAGCAAGGCGGTGGTCATCTTGGCATCGCCGAAGACGGTGGCCCATTCGGAGAAGCTGAGATTGGTGGTGATGACGACGCTGGTGCGCTCGTAGAGCTTGCTCAGCAAGTGGAAGAGCAAGGCACCACCCGACGCGCTGAAGGGCAGGTATCCGAGCTCATCGAGGATGACGAGATCGGCGTAAGCGAGCCCGGCGGCCATCTGTCCAGCCTTGCCCTGGGCCTTTTCCTGCTCGAGGGCATTGACGAGTTCGACCGTGGAGAAGAAGCGGACCCGCTTGTGATGGTGCTCGATGGCCTGGACGCCGAGAGCCGTGGCGACGTGGGTCTTGCCGGTGCCCGGCCCTCCCACCAGGACGACGTTGTCGGCGTCCTGGAGGAACTCGCAACAATGCAGTTGGCGAACGAGCGCCTCGTTGATCTCACTGCTGGCGAAGTCGAAGCCGTTGAGGTCGCGATAGGCCGGGAAGCGCGCGGCCTTGAGTTGGTAGGCCGTTGATCGGACCTCTCTTTCGGCCATCTCCGCCTTCAGGAGTTGCGAGAGGATCGGCACGGCGGCCTCGAAGGCCGGCGATCCCTGCTCCGTCAGTTCGCCGACGGCCTGGGCCATGCCGTGCATCTTGAGGCTACGCAGCATGATGGCGATGGCGCCGCTCGCAGGGTTATGACGCATGGCGCACGTCCTCGGCTTGGCGCAGGGCGTCATAGCGTTCGACATTGGCGCGCGGCTCGGTGGTCAACGCAAGGACCGAAGGGGTGTCGACCGTCGGCGTGGTCAACGGCGTGCCGTCGACCAGCCGGTGAAGGAGGTTGATGATGTGGGTCTTGGTCGGCACGCCGGCCTTCAGGGCCAGTTCGACCGCCGTCAGCACGATGTGTTCGTCATGCTGCAGGACCAGAGCCAGGATCTCGACCACCTCCCGCTCGCCACCCGGGCTCTTGAGCAGATGCTGCTGCAGGGATCGGAAGGCTGGCGGCATCTCGGCAAAGGGAGCACCGTTACGCAGAGCCCCGGGTTTGCGCTGGAGGACCGCCAGATAATGTCGCCAGTCGTAGACTGTCCGGCTGAGACGATCATGCGAGCGGGTGAAGACCCGGCGATGTTCGCAGATCACCTGTCCCTCAGCGACAATGAGGATGCGATCGGGATAGACGCGCAAGCTGACCGGGCGGTTCGCGAAGGACGCCGGCACGCTGTAACGATTGCGTTCCAGATGGACCAGGCAGGTTGGGGAGACGCGCTTGGCGTACTCGACGAAGCCATCGAAGGGGCGCGGCATCGCCATCAGGTGCCGGATCTCTTCAGTCCAGACATCGGCAACCGTTCCAGGTTGGGTGCCGTGCGCGGTCTGCGACCATAACTCCCGACACCGGGTCTCCAGCCAGTCGTTCAGTGCCTCCAGCGACGGGAAGTTCGGCAGAGGCTGCCAGAGTCGATGCCTGGCATCCTGGACGTTCTTCTCGATCTGCCCCTTCTCCCAGCCTGATGCCGGATTGCAGAACTCGGCTTCGAACAGGAAGTGGCTGACCATGGCCGAGAAGCGGATATTGACCTGGCGGTCCTTGCCGCGGCCGACCTTGTCTACGGCCGTTTTCATATTGTCGTAAATGCCCCGCCGCGGCACGCCGCCCAGCGCCCGGAAGGCGTGGTTATGGGCGTCGAACAGCATCTCATGGGTCTGCAGCGGGTAGGCTCGCAGTGTGAAGGCGCGGCTGTAGGACAGCTTCACATGCGCCACCTGCAGCTTGGTGCGCTCGCCAGCGATGATCGCCCAGTCCTCCGACCAGTCGAACTGGAACGCTTCACCCGGCACAAAGGCCAGGGGGACGAAGGTGCCACGGCCGCTGGTCTGCTGCTCGCGCAGGCGGGCTGCCTTCCAGTCCCGGGCAAAGGCCGCGACCCGATTGTAGGAGCCCTCATAACCGAGCAAAATCAGATCGGCATGCAACTGGCGGACCGTGCGCTTGTGCTTGCGCGACTTGCCGCCTTCGATCCGAAGCATCGCCGAGAGCTTGTCGGCATAGGGATCGAGTTTGCTCGGCCGGTCGGGAACATGAAACCGGGGCTCGACGCTATCCGCACGCAGATACTTGCGAACCGTATTCCGCGAGAGCCCCGTGCGCCGGGAAATCTCCCGGATCGAAAGATGATTCCGCCCATGCCAGCGGCGGATGACACTCAATAACTCCATGTCGATCACTCCGAGGTCCCCCGCATAGCCCGCGTGAGACGTGGTCAAAACATGGGTCAATTCTCGATGGAAAAATCCCCGCCTAACGGGTCAATTCTCGACGGAAATCAACAGATCTGCTGGCCCGGCGTGAACTCGACGAAGCGGAATGGGCCGGAACCGACCGGCGCGATATTCGCCGGATGGGTCCGCAGGTCGCGGCCGTCGTCGAAGACATGTTTGGGCAGGATCGGGCACAGGGCGGGCGACATGGCCAGCAACAGCGCCGCCTGCGGGCGTGAAAGCCGCAGGATGGCGGTGCCGGCATCGGGCGTGTCGACGCCGGTGACCGGCGCGAAGATTTGCTGGAACGGGTGGTTCTTCTTCAGCGCCATCACCGAGAAGGCGACGTCGGCCGAGGTGATCGGCTTGCCGTCATGGAAGGTCGCGCCCGGCACCAGCTTCAGCGTCAGGGACAGGCCATCGGCTGATACCTCCCAACTTCGGGCCAGATAGGGCTGCGGCTTCCAGTTGGCGTCGAAGCGCAGCGGGCTCGCGAAAAGCTGCGTCCCCGGCATGGCCGTGAGATAGCCGACATTGATCGCCGGATTGAGGCTGCTCGGCGTGCCACCGATCAGCGGAATGACGACGGTGCCTCCGCGCTTCTGTCCCTGTGCCCAAACGGGACCGGCGGCGAGGGCAGCCGCGCTCCCTCCGAGAAACGTCAGCAGCTCGCGTTTCGTGAGGTCGCTCATCGGATCCCCCTTAGGTCCACTGCGGGATGCATCGTCCCGAAGATCGCCAAAGCAGGCTATGAGTCCTCCCGGAGACTCTCCTAGCGCCAGTCACCGATGCGTCATGGCGCCAGAAGGGCTCGATTGCGGCGGGAAAAGCGCCTTCACTGATCCCACCCCGAAGCATCGGGGCTGGTCCAGGGTAGCAGTGTCGTTTCAGTTCGCCGACGAAGGAGTCTTCAGCGGAGCTTGCTGACGCCGTCGGCCCATGTCAGCGCGGCGAAATTGGGA